>JARLHU010000076.1 GCA_031292095.1 Desulfosporosinus sp. | reverse complement strand
CAGAAGAGCCTTCTTGGCTCTTCAAGTCCATCATGTTTGAAGCCGAATCCCCAGATATCCGTTCCCGTGACGAGGGTGCTTAATGCTCAGAGAATACATGTTAATAGTCCTTCCCCATAGAAATAAAGGGTTGGAGCTTTTAGTATCTTTAACCCGACTGAAATAGTTATCGACCAGGATAAAAACTTATATCTTTTGTCCACCAGTCAAGGATCGTAGCTTGAAAGCTTAAATAGATACCATAGTAAATCGGCGTGAACGAGAGAAAATCGGACTTTATACTTTTGATTAAAAACACGGTTTGAATGCCCAAATAGAAGAAAGTAAAAACAGCCAAATCAATGCTCAAGGGGAATTTCGGCCGAAAATGAGGAGATGGGTTTTGGCCAACTTTACATAGTGTTAGTTATAGGACTCAACATACTTGTATTCTCTTTCAGAATTTACACAAATAAATGTAACCTTTTGCACCTCTTATATACTCTATATATCAGATAAGGGAGAGGGGAAACAATTAATGAAAAAACTAATACCTATACTTTTAGCCATCTTCATGCTACTAGGAGCCCAAGTAACTTTAGGAGCTACGTCAACACAATTTAGTAGCGCTGTGGTTGTAAAGCCAAATACTTACCAAACTATTTCTGGAGGACAATGCACAATAATTAATAATGGTGACGGTACGATCAATATATCTGGATCAACTTCAACCTACAGTTCAGTACAAAAAATAGGATTAATATTAAACTTACAATATTTATTTGGCGGACAGTGGTATACAGCTAATACCTATAGTTACTATAAATACAATGCAGCTTATGTATCCGGGGGACAGTTACTAGGTGTATCGAGGGGGTATTATTATAGAGTATCGGCACAACATACATCGTTAAATGGAAGTATAAGTGAAAGTGGTCAATCTTACTCGGAGGCATTATATATTCAATGATATTAAGCCGGTACCAAGGCCAGGAATATAAAAATGCCACGGCAAGCAATGCCGTGGCATTTTTTAGTTAATGGAATTTGCGATCTTGCTTATTTCTTCATCGGTTATTTCTCCTGTGATTTGCAGCATAAGACCTCTTAATTCCAATTTAAAGTATTTATACCATTCTTACTCGTAAATAGCATAGCAGGGCTACCGTTAACTATTAGATCTTTTTCGACTGTATCATCGGTATCGTATAATGATCCACGTGAAGTCCCATTGGCACTATTGTGTTGACTAAAGACGATTACTTTATCATTAAGATTATATTCCATAGAAACCTGATAAACATCTGTCCCTAGAGATGTAAGTACAACTCTTCTAGTTTCCGCCCCAGGGGGAAGATATTTAGGAATAGCCAACTTAAAGGGGATCGAAGTTTGGGCTTGATCTAGTGTGACTTCTTTCTCTATATTAGAACCCAAATCCTGTATCTTTGGCATATCAGGAACATTAGCCTGTTTGTAGGTTTCGGTTTTATTTTGTGTGGTCTTTCCAACTATATAGTTAAAAAACTCAGCTATCTTTCCTCCAAAAGCATTTGCATTGTTTGGGTATAAAAAGTTTATAGAACCAATTGATATGAGAATTGTAGCAGCAAGGGCAAGTCTTTTCTGGGTTAAAACTGGCTTTCGTATTTTTGGAATATTCGCCTCTTCTATTATCCGGTTTTTGATTTTTTGCCATTGATTGTCTATGTCTGGAACCTCAATATTGGAAGCCAACTCTTTTGACAATTGATTATATATGATTTGATCAAGATCTTTTTCGGTCAATGTCATTTGAGATTCAACCTCCCATATTTTGATTAGAATCTTTATCATATTTATCTATAAGTTGTCTGAATTTTTCTTTTGCCCTATATAATCTTACTTTCGTGTTCGAGAGGTTAATTCCTAATAAGTCAGCAATCTGTTGCAATGTTAAGTCGGCATAATACTTAAGGACTAAAATTTCGGTTTCTTTTTTCTTTAATTTATTAAGGAAATTGTCAATGTCCTCTTTGAGTTCTATATGATTTTCCTTACTATCTGGCAGCATGTTTAAGTGCAAATCCGTTAATGGAGTAATCTTAACATTGTTTTTATTATTTAACATTCGTTTCGCTTCATTTAAGGCGATAGAGATAACCCATGAAGCAAATTTATCCTTGGATTTTAATTGATATAGTTTAGTATGACCTATTACAAATGCCTGTTGGACAGCATCTTCAGATATCCATTTATCTTTAGTATATAGATATATACTCTTGTAGACTTTTTCATAATTTTGCCTTACCAATATTTCGAAGATATCTAAATCTATTTCATTATTTGACAACTTATTTTTCACCTCAAAATGTTAATTCGTGGAATATTTATGAAAACCTTTCTGAATATAAAATTTTTTTATAAATAATAGAATTTATGTAACCTTATGACTTGCTCAACGCCTCTATAATAATGTAGGCAAAAACATAGCCTATTGACGCGTGTATGTCATAAGAAAAGGAGGGTATTAGTGGTAGATCTATTAAGTCATTCAAATTACAAGGAGGATATTTATGAGTCGAAACCAATGGAAGTTCAGCGGGATTTTAATTATCATGGCAACCCTTATAGCTTTTACATTACTTAAAAATTCATCAACATCAACAATACGATTGTCCGCACGATTGCCTCAGAACATTCTATTTACACAGCTAGAACGACAATATGCAAACTATACGAAAATAAATCTAGTTGGACCGGTTAAGGACTTAAGACAGTACAAAGTAATTGTAATTTCTTATAATGACTTTTCCGGTACACACTATGTGAATTATCACTTAGTAAAAGAATTCAAAAACTAAATTGAAATTTTGGGCGGAGGAGGTGGAGTTTCGGACACAGACACTCCGCTGTCTTTTAGTTTGGGGAGTGGATCGTCTGAATCGGAAGAATACGTCATTGCGTACGGAGAAGTATACAATAATAAAATTAAAACTATTGAGGTCGCTTTCACTGATAATCAAAGAGAATCCCAATCAGTTATTAACAACGGGTATCTGTTTATACGAACTAAATACAAAGGCGGAATTAAATCACTAAAAGGTATTGATGATAATGGAAATATATTATTTACAATTGGAGCAAACGAAGCATAATTGTGGTAAGCATCTGAGGTCGGCCAGCTTCAGATACAACAGAGGGTTTGTAACATCGGAGAGAATATGAATGTAGTAACCCACGTCGCAAACCTTCGGGACGTTACCCGAAATGTCCGTACCTTCGTATTCCTTATCCGTCTTGTTTGTGCATGTGGATATAAATTTTTTGAGTAAAATAGAGAAAAGACCTCCTATGGAGGTCTTTGGTGATAATTGGATTGAAGGCAGGGCGGCGTATCCTGCATACCTGTTAACTACCTTGAGGTAGCGTGTCGGGAGCCATTTCCGAACCTCAACAATCCTTTATAATTTATGTCATTATAATATAATTATACCCTCGTAGGATAACGAAGTCAAACAAATATTTTCCTTAATCTACCATTTGGATGAAAGCGAAAGAATTATAAAGACCTCTAACTGAAAATTAGAGGTCTTTGCAAAGTTCGGAGCTTGGTAAAATCGATTATAAATTCTGCGGTGAATCTAATCCTTTAAACCGGAAAAATCCAAGGTGGCAAAGAGATCTTCAAGAGTCTCAGCCCGTCGGATTAGTTCGACCTGGCCATTAGGCTTGAGAAGCAACTCTGCTGAGCGTAATTTGCCATTATAGTTGAAGCCCATAGCATGACCATGTGCTCCAGTATCATGGATGACGGCGATATCACCAATATCCATTCTGGGTAACGCTCTATCTATCGCAAATTTATCGTTATTCTCACACAAACCACCCGTTACATCATAAAGGTAATCACACGGCCAATCTTCTTTCCCCATCACAGTGATGTGGTGATAAGCGCCATAGAGACCGGGACGCATCAAGTCAGCCATACAAGCATCGACACCTACATAATTTTTATAGATTTCTTTCTTATGCAAGACCTTTGTTACTAAATAACCGTAGGGACCCAAGATCATCCGTCCGCTCTCCATGGCGATCTTTAAAGGGGCCAACCCCTTATCCACAATCAATTTTTCGTAAGCGTTTTTTATCCCTCTGCTTACAGTCTCCAGACTAACTTGTTCTTGCTCTGGCCGATAAGGAATACCTATACCTCCGCCAAGATTAACAAATTCAATTCTAATCCCTAACTTCTCGTAAATCTCCCCGACAAGATTAAACATCATACAGGCTGTCTCAATAAAATACTTGGCATCAAGTTCGTTGGATATAATCATGGTGTGGATCCCGAAGCGTTCTGCTCCCTTTTCTTGGGCGGTCTGATAGGCTTCGAAAAGTTGCTCTTTAGTTAAACCATACTTGGCATCGTGTGGTTTACCAATAATCGCATTTCCCCCATCGCGTAAACGACCTGGATTATAGCGAAACGAGATGATCTTAGGCATTCCAATACATTTCGCTAAATAATCAATATGAGTTATGTCATCAAGATTAATGATTGCACCTAATTCCTGGGCTTTTTTGTATTCTTGCGCAGGTGTATTATTTGAGGAGAACATTATATTCTCATCAAAAATTCGTGCCTTTTCTGCTAAAATAAGTTCTGCCATAGAACTGCAATCCGCTCCGAATCCTTCCTCGCGCAAGACTTTAAGGATATATGGGTTTGGTGTAGCTTTGACGGCAAAGTATTCTTTGAACTCGGGTGCCCAACTAAAGGCTTCTATTAATTTACGGGCATTTTGCCGAATTGCCAATTCATCGTAAATATGAAACGGTGAACCGTATTGCTCGATCAGTGTCTCCAATTGTTGCTTGGTAAATGGTAATGTTTTCTCCGCCATTCTGTTAGCCCCCTATTACAATAAATTATTAAGAAGAATAAAAAAGTTGTGTAAGAGGGCACTCCTAAACGATAACCGTACCCCGATTAAAATTATTAAGTTTGTTATATTATGCTACAATGTATTAATACCGTCAATCTAATTTATAAAGTTAAATATTAGGGTTTTATTCAGGCTCCTCGCCCATAACCCTTCAAATCAAGGGATATAAGTGTAATCCGATTTCTTTCAGGACATGCTGTACTTTACCCATCCCTCTACCGTTATGGTTGGAGGATTGTATTGGGTAGAAGATCCAAGCTCGTTACCTGTTTCTTATATCACTATATGGAAGCTAATTGAATCTTGTTTAAGAAAATAATAAAAATATATTTTAAAAAACAGATAAAATATTAGAAAAATAGGTGAGATAAATTTGCCTAGAAAATATGCTAAAATAAACAACAAGAATATCCAGTGAATTAATAGTCTGGATAGAGTGGTGAATAAGTTCGGTTGCTAATCAATCAAATAGAATGAAAGATAAAACCGAGTTAAGTTAAGGGTCCTTAACCGGTTTTTTTGTTATAATGAGGTTAGATAAATAGGAGTGTTAACATAAGGAGATGTTCGTAACTATGATTAAAAAAGCCTTGGAGGTACTGCAAAGGTATTTCGGGTATACCCAATTCCGCGATGGCCAGCAAAAGGTGATAGATAGTCTGCTCCAGGGTAAGGATACATTAGCCATCATGCCAACAGGAGCTGGAAAATCTCTGGCTTATCAGATCCCAGCCTTGTTGTTTGAAGGAACGACAATTGTTATCTCACCGCTGATTTCTTTGATGAAAGATCAGGTGGACGCTCTGCAACAATACGGGGTTCCGGCAACTTTTATTAACAGTTCGCTATCCTTAAAAGAAGTGAGGTCACGTATTGAACGGGCTGCACGCGGAGAATTTAAGCTTTTGTATGTTGCGCCTGAACGATTGGAATCGGAAGGGTTCCGGGCCCTACTGGAGTCTCTGCAGGTTGCCTTCTTGGCGATTGATGAAGCTCATTGTGTTTCCCAATGGGGGCATGATTTTCGCCCGAGTTATCTTCAACTTGGACCTTTTCTCAAATCCTTTCCCCATAAGCCGCTGATTGGAGCCTTCACAGCTACAGCAACTGAGGAGGTTCAGGTAGATATTGTGCAGTTGTTGGAGTTGAATAAACCCAATGTCTTTGTGACGGGCTTTGATCGTCCGAACCTGACGTTTTCCACACTTCGAGGGGAAAACAAGAAGACCTTTGTTTTAGAATATGCCCAATTGCATGCGGACCAGTCCGGGATAATTTATGCTGGGACGCGTAAAGAAGTCGATAATCTTCAAGTATTCCTTGCGAAGAATGGTCTAAAGGTAGGAAAATATCATGCAGGTATGAACGATGAGGATCGCCAAAAAAGCCAAGAGGATTTCCTCTTTGATGAGAGAACAGTCATGGTGGCCACGAATGCCTTTGGAATGGGAATCGATAAATCTAACGTTCGCTACGTTATTCATTTTAATATGCCAAGAAATATGGAGGCCTATTACCAAGAGGCAGGACGAGCTGGGCGGGATGGGGAGCCAGGAGAGTGTCTATTGTTATTTTCACCTCAAGATGTGGTGCTACAAAGATATTTGATCGAACAAACAATTTTTCAGCCGGAGCGGAAAATGAATGAGCTCAGGAAGCTTCAGGGGATGGTAGATTATTGTCACACACCCCGGTGTTTGCGTAAGACAATTCTCGAGTATTTTGGAGAAGAAAACGTTCAAGAAGAATGCCATAACTGTAGTAATTGTAACGATGAGCGCGAAATGGTAGATATAACATTAGAAGCTCAAAAGATAATCTCTTGTATTTATCGAATGCGCGAACGTTTTGGTATCGGTATGGTTGCTGAGGTGTTAAAAGGGTCGCGCAAAGCAAAGATACTTGAGCTTCGTTTTGATGAACTTTCGACTCATGGAATTATGCACGAAGTTCCGTTGCAGGAGATCAAAGACCGCATCAATTTTTTAGTGGCTGAGGGTTATTTGCAATTATCAAATGGCGAGTACCCAGTAGTGAAGCTTCTACGGAATGCTGTTTTAGTTATCAAAGGGGAAGCGAAAGTTACACAAAAAGTGTCGCAGCAGCCTTCTCGTGAAGAAGTAGTTGAAGTTAACCTGTTTGACCGTCTGCGAGTACTGCGCAGAAAAATTGCGCTGCGGGAGAACCTTCCTCCGTACATGATCTTTGCGGATAGTACTTTGAGAGAAATGGCTCAGGTATTTCCTACAGATCACATGGCAATGATTCGGATCAGTGGGGTAGGAGAGCGAAAGTTAGAGAAATATGGAGATGAGTTTTTGGCAGAGATTCGGAGCTTTATAGAGGAGAACGGAGTTGTTAAATCCTTGGTAAAGGGCCCTATGCCGTCAGCTTCTATCACGCGACCACAACCAGTTCGTAATCCAGCTCAAAATTCATCCAATAAAATACCGAGCCATCACCAGACATATTTGCTTTACCAAGAAGGGTACACCATAGAAGACATTGCGCAAGTCAGAAACGTTACCGTGCTCACAGTACAGGACCATATTGTACGTTGCAGTCTCGATGGACAAGTAGTCAGATGGGATGACTTTATTCCCATTGAACAAGAAGCACTTATTTTGCAAGCAGTCAACCAAGTGGGTCGAGA
Organism: Desulfosporosinus sp.; assembly: GCA_031292095.1. Lineage (GTDB taxonomy): Bacteria > Bacillota > Desulfitobacteriia > Desulfitobacteriales > Desulfitobacteriaceae > Desulfosporosinus. The sequence continues at coordinate 1,960 of JARLHU010000076.1, read as the reverse complement.
GAAATTACGACCGATAAAGGAACTTCTCTCAGACGAAGTGGAGTGGTTTACGATTCGGGCTGTTTTGGAGAAGCATAGAGAGATTGTAGAGTAAGAATAATGAAAGCTCACAATTGTAATATCAAAGTGACATAGCAAATTAGATAAAGTATTAGAAGGAGTTTTTGATACATGCTCAATAACGAAGAGGTTCAGCTTCGTAAACCTATAAAGACGAATCGTTCAATTGTTTTGGGAAGTATAATGCTGGCAATGTTTATGGCTGCCATTGAGGGAACAATTGTAGCGACAGCAATACCTAGTATTGTGGGAGATCTCGGTGGTTTCTCCCTGTTTAGTTGGGTATTTTCTTCATTTCTTTTGGCCCAAGCAGTGACAATCCCCATTTATGGTAAATTTGCTGATTTATACGGTCGAAAACCTGTATTCACGTTTGGCATAGCTGTTTTCCTTTTTGGTTCTGTCCTTTGCGGTTTTGCTCAGAGTATGAATATGCTTATCCTTTTTCGCTTGATTCAGGGTATCGGAGCGGGAGCGGTCCAGCCTATTGCCACCACAATTGTGGGGGATATATTTAGCATGACGGAACGTGCACGTGTTCAGGGTTATATTTCAAGCGTCTGGGGGGTTTCTTCTATCATTGGGCCAGCGCTGGGGGCATTTTTTGTGCAATATGTACGCTGGGCTTGGATATTTTGGGTGAATGTTCCGATCGGGGTGCTTGCCGTGGCGGGGATTTGGTTTTTTCTTGGTGAAACGGTACATAAACAAGAGCACGAAATTGATTACATTGGATCGGCACTTATTTTCATATCGATTAGCGCGTTGATGGTCGTCTTTATTCAGGCGGGAACAGTTTGGGCTTGGTCATCGGCCCCAGTGCTGCTTTTGTTAGGGGTATTTACGGTTGGAACATATTTGTTTATCTGGCAAGAAAAACGTGCCGCTGAGCCCATCATGCCCTTAGAAATCTGGAAGGATCCCTTGATTGTTGTTGCTAATTTGGCTACGTTGACGACGGGCGTTGTCCTTATCGGTGTTTCCTCGTTTTTGCCAACCTATATTCAAGGGGTGATGGAGAAATCTCCAATTATTGCAGGGTTTGCTCTTTCTTTCATGTCGATGGGGTGGGTAATTGCAGCAACTCTGGCTGGAAAGATTATGTTTAAATACGGGTTTAGACGCATCGCGGTTGTCGGTGGGGTTTGGATTCTTATCGGTGCAGCCTTCTTCCCAACACTACGGCTGGAAAGAGGATGGCTCTGGGCTGGAGTGGGTTCATTACTGATCGGTTTTGGAATGGGACTCGCAAGAACTGTATTTATTGTAGGGATACAAAACAGCGTAGAGTGGAAAATGCGTGGAGTAGCAACAGCCTCCAATATGTTTATGAACATCTTGGGAAATGCTATGGGTGCCGCGATTTTAGGTGGAATTTTAAATATTAAACTGACTAGCTATTTACTGGGTGTAAGTGGGGAGACGTTGAACGTAGATGTCATTAATGTCTTACTTGACCCAGCGAAGAGAGGGATGCTTCCCCAAGGAGTTATAAAAATAATGACGACGGGGTTGGCGATTTCGCTCCAATATGTCTTTTTAGGTTTGTTTATTTTAGCAGTATTGAGTTTCATCTTAATTTTGTTTTACCCTGCAGGGTCAAGGGATACGGTAAATAATTAAACAGAAAAAATAATGTAGAATTTATAGATATTTAGTCAAGATAACGTTGACCTTTACCAAAGGGCGTGATAATATAGCAAATGTCGCTTCTCTTGGTGAGAAACTTTGGGAAAGCGGGAAGAAAATAATAGTTGACAGCACACAATGAAAATGGTATTATAACTGAGCGCCACAGAGACGCACATTGATTGAACAAGCGAGGGGTTGAAACCTTCGAACTAGTCAGTCCCGATAAAGAAAATTAGTCATTAACAACGCGAGTTGAAAATGCTAAGAT
>JARLHU010000075.1 GCA_031292095.1 Desulfosporosinus sp. | reverse complement strand
CCACGCACCCGCACGGGGTGCGACACCGGGATCTCTATTTTTATTACTGGATTAAGAGTTTCAATCCACGCACCCGCACGGGGTGCGACACCCTGGACTAATTCCAAAAATTGTAGCTTGTAGTTTCAATCCACGCACCCGCACGGGGTGCGACCCTACCTCACCAACTTCAGTGACGTTTCAGCTAGTTTCAATCCACGCACCCGCACGGGGTGCGACTGCAAGTTATTGGGGAGTGGTTAAAACCGCATGTTTCAATCCACGCACCCGCACGGGGTGCGACCTGCAAAGCTTTTGGACAAGCTGGATATGCGTCGTTTCAATCCACGCACCCGCACGGGGTGCGACGGTAGATGTGATAGTATTTCCCTCGATCTGTAGTGTTTCAATCCACGCACCCGCACGGGGTGCGACTACTATAGCTCAAGCAGAAGCTGGTATGGTAAGTTTCAATCCACGCACCCGCACGGGGTGCGACTTGAAGGCTCGACATACTTTGTCTTGATGCCCAGTTTCAATCCACGCACCCGCACGGGGTGCGACCGTCACAAAATAAGCCTTTAAAAACAAAGCCTTTCAGTGCTCTGTTTTGCGAAACCTTTTTTACCAGTTAGATTATTCTTCTGAAACAGAAGAATAATCTATTATAACCTTGATATTCAGTCAATGCGAACCTACCAGTGAATCAATGAGCGCTATAGGTTCGCATCCAGTATTAGAATACCTTCAGGATCATAAGCCTCCTTCGCTCCATAATGTTCCACGTTCTTTTTCCAGTTGCTGCCCAACAAATAATAACGCAAACTATCTGTATTCGGATCTACGATACTCTCCAAACGATGTTTTAATTCAGCATACTGTGTGGGATCTACCAAACATTCAAATACAGAATTTTGTACTCTCTGTCCATAGTTAACACATTGCTTAGCAACTTTACGCAAACGTCTTTTCCCAGAAACGCTTGTTACGTTTATATCATAAGTAATCAATACCATCATATAGAACCCCTCACTTCCAGAAAAACGGTGGATAATCTTCCAGATCACCTCTGATATGCCTGGCAAGAAGCATTGCCTGGATATAAGGTACCAATCCCAAGGATACTTTCTCCTCCAAAAATGGATGCATAATTTCTTCTTGCTTGCGTTTTTGCCAGGCTATGAGCAACTCTTTTCTAGTCTTATCGTCCATAATGACGGCCCCATTCTCTTTGATAATAAACCCACTAGGATCAATCTGGTTACGGTTTATAAGTGTCACCACGAGCCTATCCGCAAAATGAGGTCTAAGTTCTTCCATTACATCCAGTGCAAGACTTTGCCTGCCCGGTCTGTCCCGATGTAAAAACCCAGCTTGGGGATCAAGTCCAACACTCTCTAGGGCAGCAACCACTTCATGTGTTAATAAAGTATATAAAAAAGATAACAAGGCATTTACTCGATCTAATGGTGGACGTCTGTTTCTTCCCGTCATAAAGAAATCGTCTTTTTGGCTAAGTATCAGTTGATTAAAACCACTGAAATACAAATTTGCAGCCTGTCCTTCCAATCCTCTGACTACATTCAAATCGTCTGTCTTATCTAATCTTTTGGCCATTATAGCCATATTTCTCATAATATCTGTTAGCTGATCTGTATCAACCGTTTGTGGATGGTCCCTTACCGCACGATGTAAGACAGCTCTACCGTTAATTATTTTAGCCAGAATAAAACGTTTCGCTAATCTTACAGTTATGCTATCATTTTCAGTCCATCGATACTGTTTTTTCCTTAACAAGATATTTCCTGAAACTTTACCCGTAATACGCCCCATGAACTTTCCATATTCCGTTAAAAATGACAGTGTTACACCTCTTTCGCAACACAAGTGCATTAGCCCCGGGCTTGCTCCGGCAAAACCAAAACAAACTATTCCCTCCAAGTTATGAACCGGAATACGGAATTTAATTTCATTCTCCGCCTTAATTAGAACATTCTCCCCATCCCGCGCTAAGTATGCATCAGGCATCGTTACATAAAGAGTATTCAGAAGCTTTCTCAAACATCCTTCACCTCCGAATCAATCATTCGTGCCAAATATTCCTTAACAGAGTGCTTACGAATGGTGAGGTTTGGTTGGCATATTTCTATCAGTGAACACATAGTACAATGCTTACCTTTCTGTGCTTTCGGAGTAGTTCCTTCCGACATCATCTTATGCATTTTTCCAGACAGTTCTTCGACCCTTACACGCAATGATTGGTTGATAAAAATGGTTTCTCGACGTCTGGTCTGACCATAAAAAAGATACCCTGTATCAATCGAAACCTTCAGCATTTCTTCTAGAGCTATCGCTTGAGCGCAAAGTTGAACCGCATCACGATCGTCTGGTTTTGCTCTTCCACGCTTATATTCTACAGGATGAGGTTGCCACCATCCTCTACGCTTGTCAAGCAGCAGCGTAATCCCCTCCATTGCCTCTTCCACTCTGCAGAATTCAACGACATCAGCTACGCCACGAAGACCTAGTTTATGAGATACAAGCGGCATTGCCCTGACCACCCGGATATCTTTACGTGTTTCATCTTCAAACGGGTCATCTGTACGCTCATGAAGGTGTTTTCCATCAATTGTACGCACATTCTCTGCCCAAGCCTGTTCAATATGGATCAGCGCCCACTGCCTCTCGCAAAACGCCATATGTTGGATACCAGAGAGCATGAGGAAATCTTCTTCCTGATAAAGACCTATCATATTATTTCTCAATCAACGTTATACGTTGGGGAATCTTATCTTTCTCAATCGAAACGACATAGTCACTGAAATCTCTTGCTGGCTTACTTTCGTCTTTTCGTTTTACCGTAACTGTATCAAAAAGTTGTTGAACTGGGGCATCACCCATTTTGGAGGAGTGTTCAAAAATGATGAGCTTCCTAGTCCCCATTAAACCACGCGCAGCAGAACGGTCATGTTCGAACATAGTTACAAGGGCTTCCCATAAAAGTTCCAAGTCATCATCTGAAAAACCGGTCTGATTAGCAAGTGGTGCTGAAATAAAACCATGAGCCCGGTAAAGACCATAGGGGACCGTGAATTTTCGCCCCATCGTGCGATTATCGCCCCCTTGTTTTTCGGCTTCCACCTCAGTCGTAACAGCCATTCGCGTGATGCTGTGTTCAAGTGAAACAATCGGATCAACTGACCGTGCGAAGGTAAGTTGCACTGGACCACGAACTTGTCCTGCATTTGCTCCCGTTGATAGAACAGCACCAAATGTTCTTATATCAAAAAAGTTTTTACACATAAACTGCTTTGCTCGATCAATTTCTTTGCCTTGACCCTGTCCAGCCTTATTACGTTTTTTTCCATCCCCTGGATCGCTTGGTGGCTCATTCAAATTAATATCAAGGCTGATATAAGCCTGCTCAATGGTATTGTTCAATACGGCCTTTTCTTTTATGAAAATCCCATACGGAGCTTGTCCTTCCATCTTTAGGCCCACATAGTTTCTGACTTTCCTCTTTAAGCAAACATCCGTAACCAGACCATGCCCGGTCTCAGCATCCACCCTTGGTAAATTTCCAGCATCTGGATCACCATTTGGATTTCCGTCCTTCACATCAAAAAGTATCACAAAATCATACCGTTTTTGAACGAATACCTCTTTACTCATGATTTTCTACTTCCTTTCTCACTCTACTTCTAAACTTAGTTTGATTCAATCTCAACCGTATTTTTGGGGGCAAAAAATGCTTGCCGTTGATGATAATAGCCGATTGCGAATAGCCCTTGTTCATGTAAATCAAGATGTGCCGGAAAATCTATTAAATGTCCCATAATTTCACCAAGCAATCGTTCAAAATTTACCACTCTTCCTTTGTTTTCAAGTTTGGCAAGGTGATGATTCTTCAGACGAAGCAAATTCGCAAATACGGTGACTGGTGTTGCACAAGCTGACCCGTAAAATCTTTCTCGAATCGTTGCATTAATCCCTGGGTTAGCCTCTTCTTGAATCTTTTCTAAGGCAGCAAATAATCTCCCGAGTTGGTAGCCAACGGATGGTTGATTCATGTCTAACTCCATATTGACCTCCTTATAGTTTTGGTTGGGATAGAAACGATAATAACGGTTTAAATAGGCCTTAATCAAGGCGGCCCGAATAGGTTTAACTCGATTTTCAGTATCGCTGCGAATCCGCCTCAGGACAGCCTGCAGCAAGGTGGCAGGGTAAGGCGTTCCCTCCAAGATTGAGCGCATAAACTCACCCGCAATATTAGGGGGGATATTTTCGCTCTTGTCTTGGGTTGCGATGTTCACCAAAATACGCCAAATAGAATAGTACTCTGGCTCCTTGGGTGGTTTAATGATGTCAAAATCATCAAAATATTGTTTGATCTTAAACGAAAACTCCGAAATAGTCCCGACCTTCCAAAAACGGATGGAGATTCTTGCGGCATTAGGTGATAGTCCTAAAATATAAAATTGATTATTACGATCATCTTCCCCATAGGCACCACTATTCAAAGATTCGAATAAGGCTTTTACTCTTTGAGTTCCTGCATCAGGATCATCTTTTTCAGGCTCTTTAAAAAATAATGAAAAATCTGATTCAAATAATGATTCCTTCTTTGACCAAAATACAGTCGAAGCATCGCCAACCTGAATTCGTTGATTCTTGGTCTTAAGCAAAGTATTGAGCGCTGTAACATAAGCAAATTCTGTCGATTGTATGATGGGTGCATTATAACCTTGCTCTTTCCCGTAAGAATCATAGCCACTATTTCTTTGAATTCCGACCAAGCACTTTGTATCTTTGTCGATCGAGGTTCTGCTATGCGTTCGTGCAATAACACCACTTTGACCTGTGACGAGACATACTCCTGTTTTTAGACTTCTATCAGCCCCTTCATCACTTTCCTCCGATCCAACGGGTTTCAAGTTATCTCTAACAAATTCTTGAACTTTCTCTCGACATGGTATAGGTATATCTGAAACCAATCGAAAGGTCATATTACATTGCGGAGCTTTTAAGCATTCCTGAATCTGTGGGGAGGCTATGGCCTTAGCCATCTCATTTTTCTGATAAAAGTCAACGATAGCCTGAACTCCTATATCACCCACTAACTCTGGTGGTAGTTCCTTTAATGCCTTGAGCCAGGTTTTATGTTGTTTGCTTGATTTTTCATCCTCAGTTGGTAACCCTAACAAGTACCCAATATGATCCCAAAGCAAAAAGGTTTTTTCGTAAGCCCTACCACCACTTCTCCCTACAGACCTTGGAAGCAGAAACGTTTTTCCGACTAACTTATTTCCAATTTTCTCCCTCGTATCTTCTATGTTAATAAATTCTCCCTCTTCATTTATGACAATCAAAAACTGGAGCTCTTTTTTCTCAAAGCCCTCAGGGGCAATATCACTTTCTGGATCATCAGCTTTCCGATCGTAATATTCCTTCAATGCCTGTAATATCATCCCCTCACCTCCACTTCCCTCCGGTCGGTATTCACTACCCCATTATTGATTTGCGCCCTAAAAAATAACGGTGGCGGTTCGTTGACGTTTTGCCCAAAATCCAGGTCATACAGCATATACCCTAAATCCCGCGTCTCGCTAATTGGTTTCGCTAATTCCTCATCCGGATTTTTAATCAATCTGAAGTCACAGGCAAATTCCCGACAACCTAAATAGGGACGGTGAAAACACTGGCCTTTTTTCGCCCTCCTTTCGAACATCGCTGCATACTTTGCTTCAGTTTCGTCGAACCGGGCAATTTCAGCAGACTCTTGTCCATCCGCCCAAACTTCGGGTGAACTCGATCGGTTCGTTAATCGTTTGTTCAGAGGGATAAAGTCAAAGTATCCATAAATACGATATCTGACATCTCGTAAAAAGAGCCCTGCACGTTGCTGTCGTTCCTCCTCGATAAAAATGCCCATCGGAGTGCCAAGCACACCCGCCATTTGGTTTGCCGTCGGTGTTGATACTCTTTTGCCAACCTCATTTCTTCGGACGGAAATCCATTTGATTGGATTAAGAACTTCAATTTTCGTAACATGCCACTGAATAGCGGGTTTCCATAAAATCGATTCAAAAATAGACCTGGCTGCTGACGGTGTGATGACATCATAGCTCACTCGTTCCACTTTCATTTCCGGACGCGTAAAGCAGGCATAATCGCCCCATACTTCTAAACACCAGTTGTGCAACGTTATCAACTCCTTTCTAAAGAATAAACTGTTCAGGATTAAAAGGGGTTTCATCCACTAAAAGCCCTGTATCCACGGAATAATCGAAGTTCGTCGCAAGTGCAAATATTTCTGGTGATATTTCTTCGATCGAACCCCGCTGTCTCAATTGATTAAAGTCATGATTATAGACATTCACTGTATATCTTTGAAGTTTTCTCATTATCCAACGATCAGGTCCTTTTGCTTTCAATAAATCGATTAATCTCTCTCCTTCTCCATAACGAACTAAAATGGTCTTCTGCTGAGATTCGTCAATAATATGAAATTTTTCCGCCGCAGTCCGAAAATTAATGCTACATTCTTGTAAATCGTTGTGGTAAGGATCTAGCAAGTCTACAATACCCTTTGTATCTAAAGAATTGGCTTTCCAATATAATTCAGCGAAATATTTTTCAAACATTTCAAAGCATAAGGGATCTGGCTCATTCAACGAAACAAGACTACGGGTGGTGTCTGCCGCTTTTCTCAGCATCCCTATAGGCGGTTTCTTAGGCGGATTAAAAACGACCACTCTTCCCTTTTCCGGCAGTTTACCTTCTCGATTACATCGGCCTGCAGCTTGGGCGATTGAGTCTAGGCCCGCAAGAGCTCTATATACGACTGGGAAATCTAAATCGACACCTGCTTCCACAAGCTGAGTACTAATTACCCGAATGGGCTCTACGTCTTTCAATTTTTCCTTGATCGTTTTAATGATTTCACTACGATGCTGCCCACACATCAAAGCCGACAAATGAAAGGTCCCCTGGGGCATCAATTCGTGTAACTCTCGGCAACTTTTCCGATCAGAAACGACACATAAAACCTGATCATATTGTTTTAACTCTTCCGCTATTTCCTCCCAGCTTGAAAGGCTATGTAGGTCTTCTGGAAATCGTACGCGACATCTTTCCAACGATTGATAAAGCAACGTCACCGCTTCGTTATCGCCCATCATCTCCTTGATATCTTTTAACCCTGGAAATTGTTTTGCCCCAACTGTGTGTTCCTTAAAGGCTGGCTGGGTTGCGGTTGAAATTACAAAACTGACCTGATAATGATTGACAAGAAGTTGCATTGCTTTAAGAATCGGAGCCAAAAAATCGACAGGCACCAACTGAGCTTCATCTAAGATAACTACACTTTTCACAATGTTATGCAGCTTACGGCAACGACTGGACTTTGCTGCAAACAGAGATTCAAAGAATTGCACGGAAGTCGTCACAATAATCGGGGCATCCCAGTTTTCTGATGCCAACCGGGATTTTGGCGTCGAGTCATTTTCTTCTAAACTGGAATGATGTTCTATAACTTGATCTTCGCCAACAGCCCTACGAAACACATCGGCGTTTTGTTCGATAATACTGGTGTAGGGTATCACATAAATAATTCGATGGAGACGATGCTGTTTGGCATGTTCCAGAGCAAATGCAAGACTAGACAATGTTTTTCCTCCACCAGTCGGTACCGAAAGAGAAAAAATCCCTTGCTCATCGCTCGCCATCTGCACACATTTTGTTCGAATAGATCGTCTGATTCCATTCACTTTCGTATCTTCAGATGTTTCATCTAAATGTTTATTATACTGATTGAATCGATCCAGAAGTTCTGACATAGAGCAATAACCGCCCCTAGTAGCAGCCTGGTCCTGATTCATATAAGACTCTGTATCCAGAAAATCAGCGTCCACTAAACTTGAGTATAACATTCGTATCCACAGAGAAACATCCAGCTCTTTGCCGAATCTCCATGGCGGATTCGTTGGCTTTGCGAACTGTATGTTATCCACAATGCCCGGATCAACGGTATCAAGATCCTTCACTTGTGATTGCTGAAACTGAAGCGAAGCTCGTCCAGCCCCCTCCGAACTGGACCAATTCGGCAGCCCCGCATGATGCCCAGAAATACAGTATGCCAGGAATCTTCCAATACCTTTGCCGAACAAATCTTCGACTAGTTTAGCCCCGTGAATAGCATGCGGTATTTTACCTCTTTTGCCTTCTAAATGTGCTTCTTCATCGTACCCACTTTTCACTTGGAGATACTTCTGCCATACGGTTCTTCCTTTACCTGCATCATGAGCCAATCCTGCTGCCTTGCCCCAATCTCCGGAGTGAAACTTAGCCGCATTAACCTCAGCAATCCTTGCAGTACTTTCTAGATGTGCTGATAGTTTGTGAGGAGAATCCCATGTGCTATCATCCTTCTGGCGTACATGTGCTATTAGCTCATCATTCAATTTTCAACCTCCTTTCACTTTATTTTTAGAATTTGAAACAATTCGTTCCTGTGAGCCGTTAATTTTTTATAAATGTTGCTTGATGATAATTGTTATAATTAATTACTAACTTTTCGAATTCTCGCTTAATCTCTTCTCTCAACTCCTCCGGTTCCTGACAAATTGCTCCAACGCCCCAACTTAGAATCCATTTTTTAATTTCCCAGGTTCCCTCTACGCAAACAGTCAAGATAAGGCTATCATCCTCTATCTCCTCAATTTTCTGCGTAGGATGCCATATATTTTCTCTGATAAGCCTCGACACAGGTGGATTGAAGCGTATTTTTACGATTATAGGATCACCTTTACCCAAATTCCAACTATTCTTGAAGAAGTCTTCGATAGAAAATTCTCTATCAGATTGAAATTTCAGGTTAGTAATAACTAAGCTCCTGATTCGGTCAATGCGAAAAATACGAATTTCTTCACGCAGGTGGCAATAACCAATAAGATACCAAAAACCCTCGCGAAATAACATGTGACACGGGTTTACTCTTCTAACAGAAATAGTATGGCTAGAATAAGAGTCATATCTTATCTCAACCGTTACCTGATCTAAAATTGCTTGATTTATTTGTGTGAAGATCTTTCCCCATGGGTAATAATCTTTAATTTGTTTTACGACAATACTGGTTTTTGATTCCATATTATGAAAATATTGCTCATCTTTCTCACTAATCGCTTGAGAAACCTTTCCTAAGGCAGATTTCAAATCGTTGGTATATGGAAATCCATTCTGTTCCAATAACACTCGAGAGGCAACAAATATAGCCAAGGCCTCTGCTCCCGTGAATACCAGTGGCTTTAGGTGATACGAACCCCTAGAGGCAAACCCTCCGGCAACACCAGTTGATGAGGCAATGTTAAATCCCGCTTTACGAAGGTTACAAATATCCCTTTGAATTGTCCGGACTGTCCTCCCGAATATTTCAGCTAATTCTCCTGCCTGTATTCCCGGAGAATTCTGTATCATATACACGAGATTTAATAACCTTTCCGTATGATTTAAATTCTCCATCTCTATCTCCCTTATTCCTTCAACTTTACTCTAATCTGTAATTTATGGCAAATTATAAACGACATATGTTTGTCATAATAATTTGTTTACGGGAGAACTATTTAGGAAATTAAATATTCATGCTCCCAGCCGATAAACTCTGAGAACCGCCACCTACAATAGTAGTCGAAACTCTGTCGCTCTTGTTGTCAAGAAAATAAGGAACAGTTATATTGTTTCCGCCCTGCATGGTCATTAATGACTAAGTAGTCAGTCATCTATTTTCTCGTTTGCGTCAATCCAATTGCGACCTAATAAGCCAATAAATTTTATTTGGGAATTTTTTTATTTTGTTGTTACGTTATGATTTCTTTTTTCTTCCATGAAATCCTTTATTTATTTAGATCTCTGCAAATTCTTCTATCTTCCATATCAAACCTTAATATTTTTTTCCATTTTCATTCATTAGATACTCGCTCACAAACAACAAAGAGCCCCCTTGTCGGCGTGCCTTAGTTAGTCTCCCAGACAACAATCAAAAGTCCCCCCTCATACGACAGTTAATAACATTCTGTCCAAGCGAGGGGATATGTAGCTCATTACTTATTTTCTCAGCGTCCTTTAAGACCTCACGACGGATGAATTTACCGGCATAGTTCACATCCTTTGCTTTCACTGAATATTAAAAAACCTATAATTCTCTGATCAAACACGAAAGGAGTATGATTCACCTTGCTTTGAATCATACTCCTTTTCATCTTACTCCAACCCATATGTCGCCTTAAGACCGTATTTCTGTTACATTATCAAACTTTGGAAACTAGAAACGTGAACCTACTCCATAACCAGTCCCATTTGGAAAATCCCTTAATTAATTCCTAAGTGCTCCTTTAAAGCATCTTGGAGAATGGATGAAAAATTGACATTATGAGCTTCAGCTTCTTCGTTAAGCCAAGATGGAATGGATAACGTTTTCTTAACTGATTTAGAATTTTTATGACGGCGATAGGCGGTCATGTCAACGTCAATCATTGTGACAAACTGCTCGCCATCTAAAGAGACCTTGTTCGCAATTGATGGATTCGGGATATCTTCACCTTCATCCATGAGATAGTCAAGCCATGAAGCCAAGGCATCACGGGCCATATAAATGGCATCGGCCAGATCTTTACCTTGACTGTTTGTACCAGGTAGATCTGGGAAACGCATAGCGTAACCAGGTTCAGCCGGAGTGAAGATTGCCGGGAAAACATAGATCATGAATTTATCCTCCTGATCGTTTATATATTAACCCTGATGTGGGTGGATTATTTCAGCCCCGCATCTTTTAGGATTTGGTTTGCTGTTATTTCGTTAATTTCTCGGTGCCTTGGGACTTGTACGGCTCGCTGATTTTGGGTTTTGTAGATGGTGTGGTTTCCATCATCTCTTATTTTACTGAAACCGTTTGTTTCAAGTTTTTTTATTAACTCCCGTCTTTTCATTATATGTGTCACCCACCTTACGATATTATAACACGTATTTTACGTATTACAGAATGCTTTCTTATAGAGCCGAAAAATCCGTCCATCTCCTTCAAAACCTTACGTATGGACCTGATGCGATATCTCCTTCCATCACCTGATACATTACACTTTGAAGCCAACAGTGACAATGGATCGGAAACCCTTCCGTCTCTGGATCTTGCCCTCGTGTTTTTCAAATGCTGCACAAAACAAAGACTCGTACAAAATGCTGCACAAGTCTTTGTTTCTTATTGTACTCTTAATTCTCGTTCAATTAACTACTTCTTTACTTCCCTATCTCCTCAATCAACGCCTTAAAGCCTGGCAAGGCCTTCTCAATAGTCTTATAAGCGACACAATAGGCAATTCGAACATATCCGGGACAACCAAAGGCAGCGCCTGAAACAACGAGAATATTTTTCGTTTTGGCCAATTGGCAGAACTCCGCCTCATTCTCAATAGGAGTTTTAACAAACAGGTAAAATGCACCTTGAGGTTTAATACATTGGTAACCGTAGGACACGAGCGCATTATAAAGGAGTTCTCGATTCTTATTATAAGTCTCAAGATCCACCTTGGCATCTAAGCACTTGGCAATGACACGCTGAAATAACGACGGGGCATTGACGAAACCTAAAATGCGATTGGCAATATTGGCAGCTGAAATGATATTTTCAAAATCAGCAGCCTCATTGGGAACCACTAAGTAACCAATTCTTTCGCCGGGTAACGAAAGGGATTTGCTGAAGGAATAGCCGATGATCGTGTTGGCATAGTATTTTGACAAATACGGTACTTCGGCATTATCATAAGCAATTTCTCGATACGGTTCATCGGAAATGATATAAATATCTGTTCCAAATTCCTTTTGCTTTTCGCTCAGTATGGCAGCAAGCTTGATGATGGTTTCCTCCGAATAGATAACACCTGAGGGGTTATTGGGAGAATTGATGATGACCGCTTTCGTTTTCGGGGTGATCTTCTCTTTAAATTCGACCAGATTAGGCTGAAAATCAATCGTATTGGGGGATATAATGATTAATTCGCCCTCATAGTTTTTGACATAGTTTCTATATTCTCCGAAGAAGGGCGCAAACGTAATAACCTCGTCCCCTGGATTAAGCAGAGTTTTGAAAATGACGTTTAACCCGCCGGCAGCGCCAACGGTCATAAGAATGTTATTTTGTGTAAAAGCGGTGCCGAATTTATCATTGATTGACTTGGCAACAGCAGCTCTTACGTCTTCATAACCTGAATTATTCATATACCCATGGACGCTCATTAGATTGTCGGTCTGTAAAATCTCCAAAATAGCCTTATTGACTGCGTCAGGAGGTTTAGCATTGGGGTTGCCAATACTAAAATCAAAGACATTTTCCGCTCCATGAATTTCTGCCAGTCTTTTTCCTTCTTCAAACATAGCCCGGATGACAGACCCGCTTTGTACCTGCTCTTGCATTTTAATTGATATCATAACCCTCAACCTTTCATCTATAACTTATTATTTTGCCAAGTCCACCAATCTCCTTGATTATGAATATAACCATTCTGCGTGATCTAATCAATAACCTTCTTCACAAAACAATTTGTGCCTAATTGAGTTCATAAAGAAAACTTGGCTGGCGCCCGAAGACACTGTCTTCGCACGAATTAGCCTTCTTGCAGCCTTTGCGAAGGCGGCAGCCTAGTTGCTCTTATGCTTAGAAAGTATATAACGAAAGTTTATACTTTCTGATAGTAGAACTAAGCTAAGAAAAACAAAAAAGCCAGTTCGTAAAAACGATCTCGCAATTCATGTTCTTTCTTTAATCATTGCAGGCAGAGAGTCCAACATTTCTGCACTGCTTAAGTGTTTCCAGCTTATATCTTAAGGTATCAAACGGGCTCGGGTTGTAATAGGTCGGATAGAGTAAGTCCGTTTCTGAATGGATTATCCCTTGTGCTCGGGCCATCCGGGCAATTCTTGTGCCGGGCAAAATCCTAATATTATTCAAAACGATGGTGCCCAGGTTTTTCTTCTTATTGTGTATTTCATAAAGCTGCTCGACAAACCGGATTCCGTGTTCGCAGGTATCATGCGTCTCCCCTGGCACATTGACCATAAAATGATAGACGCAAACCACGTCTGTTTGAGCGACGAGACTAGCTGCTTTTAAAATCTCTTCTTCCATTAAGTTTTTGCAAAGCACATCCAACGCCTCCTGACCCAAACCGTCCGGAGAGAAGGAAAAGCATTCACACCCAGCTCGTTCAAACAGTGCTACATTCTTTTCATTGAGATGGTCTTCCCGCATGAATCCGTCCCACCGAACCTTGAGTTTCCTGCGCAGTATCTCCTCACAGATCCCCTCAAGATGACCACGGGGGACGTTGAGTACGGGGTCGGTAAAATGAAAACTTTCAATGCCATAATCCTTATGTAAGATTTCCATTTCATCCACAACCGCCGCCGTCGGACGGCAACGCAATCTCTTCCCCTGAAGTTGTGGATAGACACAATAAGCACAACAAAGCTCGCATCCCCGTTTAGCCTCAATTCCGATCATTGGAGCGTAATTGTTAATCCCCTTATAAAACTCAGGATCGAGTAACTGCCTATTAGGCGTAATATAATTTGCCATGTCGAAATCAGTGGTCGGTGGTGACACTTTGATCCTCGTCCCCTTCCGCCAACAAAGCCCTGGCAAGGGAGGTGGATTATCAATAGAACGAAGAAGTGCCGGAAAGGTAACTTCTGCTTCTCCTATAATCCCGTAATCCAAGTCCGGTATCCCCTGCATCAGTCGTTCTGGAAAAAGAGAAAACCCAGTACCGCCTACAATCAGCCACGCTTTGGGTAGAACTGTGGCAATCAAATGAACCGCAACAAGAAAAGGAGTAATAAACGAGTTGGGTTTATTGCCCAAGGGATCGATATTACGCAGAGATAAACCAATAGCCTCCGGTTGGAATGTCAATAGTTTCTCTCGCAGCGCTCCGAAAGGATCTAGTTCCAGATTCATGTCCATGACACTCACGACATGCCCATGGCTTTGAAGGCAACTGGCCAAGAGGACAATGCCGATCGGATAGATCCTTTCCTGAGAAATTCTTTCAACTGAAGGGGTTTGGATCATCAAAACACGCATGTTACTCACTCCCATAGCAACAAGGCGAAACATCTGACGAACTCACCCTTGTCGCGCAAAATCCGAAGCTTACGTCCCGCCCGTTTGACTGACCATCAGAAGGAGAGTTGTGGAGTTCTGTTTACTAAGCGGAGACTGGACAGTTTTGATTCGTCCTTCGTAGCGAAGATCACAGCAGTGTCCGTTTCTAAAGGGATGAGCTCGCTTGTGTAGAGTTTTGACAGGCTAAGTTGTTCCCTGACCCAGGCTTGGGGAAAGGTCCTGCCATTGTAGGTATTAATAAACATATTTAAATCCAACAACGCGGCCTTTTCCGGGAAGTGTTCGGGGAAGAAATCATGGATAACCAGGAATCCCTCCGGTTTGAGACAATTGGCAGCCCGGTCCAGGATCAAAGGAATCTCTTCTTTTGAATAAACATGAATAATATTAGAGAGTACGACAACGTCAAACCCTTCCTTTGCTGCCGTCCAAGGCTCCAAAATATTAGTTGGTAGGTAGGAAACCCGTGTCCCAAACTCCCTCTTGGCCAACAGCTCTTGAGTATAAATAAGAACGTCTTGAATGTCCAACAAAGTAGCCGAGAGGGAAGGGAATTGCTCCAGAAAACCGGCGGCGATCGCTCCGGAACCGGTCCCAACATCCAACATCTCTCTCAGGTCAAGCCCCTCAAAGAAGGGTAGTATCTCCTCTACTTTAGTTTTTGCCACATTATCCATAGCGTTAATATACTTACGGATTCGCAACGCAAACTGACTGGGATCCTCTTCGTCGGCTGGAAAATTCACTCGACCGCCTGCCTTGAGACATTTTGACAGGTCTTGCCACCCTGCTGTGAGGGTTTTACGCCAGAGAATTGAATCTCCTTGATAGCCACGCTTACCTACCACAAGATAGGTACTAGCGAGTTGGGTATTAAAATAACTTCCGCCCTCATCAACCACTAAGCTAAGGACGCAAAGTGCTTGCAGAAAACGCCCCAGACCAAGAGCGGGCATAACTAACGCATCGGCAAGTTCGGCAGTCGTCATGCCCTTAGGCTCAAGCAACGTAAAGACTTCTAATTCAACGGCCGCAAACAGGGCCTCGGAAAACCAGTACCCTGTGGCTAGGTTTTCCAAGTACTGAGGGCCGACCTCCGCCCTCAACTTACTTCACTCAACTGTTTTTGCAGCGCTTCGTCCTTCGCCTCGATATCCCTCAACATCTGAGCCCGATAGTTCTTCACCTTAATAATTAAGTCCCGATCCTGAATTGTCAGGATCTGTATTGCCAGCAACGCCGCATTGCGTGCGGCACCAATCCCTACGGTCGCAACTGGAATTCCTATCGGCATTTGTACGATGGAGTAAAGAGCGTCGATTCCTTCCAAGGCCCCACTGCTCATCGGAACCCCGATGACCGGCAAAATTGTTGCCCCTGCCACAACCCCAGGCAAATGGGCAGCTAAACCAGCCGCTGCAATAATAAGTTTTCCACCTTGGGCCTCAAACCCTTTCACCCAATTCACGGTTCTTGCCAAGGTCCTCTGGGCAGAAGAAATTATAACATCAAAGGAAACTTCAAATTGACGGAGAACTTCCAGAGCTTCTTCCATGACCTGATAATCTGAATCACTTCCCATGATGACCCCAATCTGGTTCATTTTAGCCCCTCCCTTGTGTTATTTAGCAACTGCCTTCTGTTGTTCCCAGGTATTCTCCGACCACTTTCATGGCGCAGAAACCACCACACATGGAGCAGGCTTCATCCCCCTCTGCATTACGCTCTCCCCGGATCCGCCGTGCAGTTGGAGGATCAATGGCCAGTTCAATTTGTTTGTCCCAATCTAAGGCTTTACGAGCACGGGCCATGGCCAAATCCCACTCCCGAGCACCCTTAACTCCATTGACAATATCTGCTGCGTGCGTTGCAATACGCGTAGCAATAACTCCTGCATGGACATCCTCTGCGGTTGGTAGACGGAGATGCTCGGCAGGGGTTACATAACAAATAAAGTTGGCACCGGCAATGGCAGCCGTTGTGGCACCAATGGCAGCTGTGATATGGTCATAGCCCGGCGCAATATCCGTCACTAAATTGCCCAGTATATAATACGGAACATGATGGCAGAGTTGTTTTTGGAGCAAGATCGTGGCAGGAATTTGATCCAACGGTACATGGCCTGGGCCTTCGACCATCACTTGAACGCCAGCTTCCAGAGCCCGCTTCACCAATTCCCCAGCGACAATCACCCCTTGAACTTGGGCGCGGTCCAAGGAATCTTCGATACAACCTGGTCTGATGGCATCGCCAATACTCAGTGTGACATCGTATTTTTTACAAATCTCTAGCACACGATCAAATTGTGTATAGAGAGGATTTTCTTGGTCATTGTGAAACATCCACCCTGTTAAGAAGGCCCCACCCCGGCTTACAATATCTGTAATTCTGCCTTGATTTTTTAGTCTTTCCAGGATTGATCGATTTAACGCAGAATGAATCGCCATAAAATCGATCCCGTCGGCGGCTTGTCGTTCAATCATCTCGAACATATCATCAACCTTCATGCCGACAACACTTCCGTTTTTGAAAATACTCTCCATACCGGCTTGGTAAGTTGGGACAGAACCGACAGGCATTCTGGTGGAAGCGAGAACTTTGCGGCGGAAGGCATCAATATCTCCCCCTGTACTTAACTCCATAATTGCGTCCGCTCCAGCGGCTTCTGCGACCCGTATTTTGTGAAGCTCATCCTCAAAATCCACACAGTCAGGTGAGGTCCCGATATTGGCATTGACTTTAGTGCGGAGCCCTTCCCCGACCGCTACCGCGACCGAGCTATCGCGTAGCTTGTTCTTCATAATTACGACCCGACCCTGTGCTACCTTCTCACATAACTCTTCCGCCCTAAAGCCTTCTACTTTTGCTAATCGTTCTACTTCAGGAGTAATAATTCCTTGTCTTGCTTTAATCAGTTGCGTCATTATAATCTCTCCATTCTTAATATATGTTTTTATTTTTATTTTAGCATTCCCACGGTAGTTCTTGAAAAAACTCCCCGGCCACAGCCATGGCGCACCCCTTTTGACATTTAGTACAGAAGGGTTTTTCACTGGCGTGGAAATCCGCAAGTCTATCCTGAGCTAACGCTAAAGTTTTCTGGGCCTCGACGTTTTGCTCTCGACGAGCTTGGCTCATTTGCAAATCCCAGTTCTCTGCTCCTGGATAGCCTTTGGCTAGATCGGCCACGTGAGCAGCAATACGGGAGGCGACTACGCCCCGATAAACATCCTGGGCATTCGGGTAAGCGATATGTTCAGCCGGTGTGACATAGCAGAGTATGTCTGCTCCAGCAGCACCAGCCATGGCTCCTCCGATAGCAGATGTAATTTCGTCATAGCCCGGGGCTACATCCGTCGATACCGGACCAAAGACAAAATACGGAGCACCTTGACATACTTGTTTTTCTAATTTCACGGTTGTCGCAATTTGATTGGGAGGAGTGTGACCGGGTCCCTTAATCATAATTTGAACTCCTGCTTGTCTACTCCGCTGGACCAACTCGCCCAACACGATGAGTTCTTCAGCTTGCGAACGACATAAGGAATCAGCACCGGCACCCGGTCGCATTGCATCGGCCAAACTTAAGGTCACTTCGTACTTTTTGGCAATTTCCAGGATACGGTCAAACATAGTAAATAAAAAGTTTTCCTTATTATGATAAAGCATCCAGCCCATCAGTAAGGACCCACCACGGCTCACCAAATTGAGTACCCGCTGATCTTGTTTGGCTGTTTGTAATAAACCGGTATGCAGGGCGCTGTGCAAGGCCATAAAATCCACACCGTCAGCAGCTTGACGTTCCATGACCTCAAAAAAGTCTTCGGGCTCAAGCGCTAAGGCCGAACCTTTCGTGCGCACAGCTTCTGCAAAGGCCTGATAAATGGGTAGAGAACCCAGAGGCAAGGGTGCTCTGGCAATGATCGCTCTTCTTGCCTCATCCATATCGCCTGCGGTACTCAAATCCATTATCGCATGCGTTCCTGCCCTCAGGGCCTCATCTACTTTAAATAGTTCATCAGTTAACCGATCCTCGTCTGCGTCTAATCCTATACTAGCACTAACCTTGGTGCTTAAGCCCAAGCCAAACCCTTGAGGTTGCTTAGGCTGGTGATGGATGTTATAAGGTATAACAATCCGTCCTGTTGCAACCCGTTCCATAAGGAGCTGGACATTCATATGTTCATTTTGAGCGATTACTGTAAAAAGTGGATTTTCCAGACCTTTTTGGGCCATTTCCATTAATGTCAAACCAATAACTCTCCTTTCACGCTTGGAGTACGAGTACCTCGAAAAGAACATTCTGAAGTGGTAATAAACAACAAAAAAAGTCTCTAATCACAACGTGACTAGAGACTTTTCCATAATCTCATCCACACTACTCTTTGTTCTTCGACAAGGTAGGCTTTTAGCTTAACTACAGGCAGGTCTCCTGGCTTACGGATCAAGGCGTCTGAAGCACCTTCCGGGAACTACCCCGTGGTTACACTTCTCGCTCCCCGTTTACAGTGGCGGGACCGCGCCGGACTTACACCGACTTCCCTTATTCTCCTCTTAACTGAGGCACCTGTAATCTTAAGTTTTCTAAGCATAGTATAAACAATAAACCTTGGTTTGACAAGGCCTTTCGAATAGATTTATTTGCTTTTACCAATGAATAATTTCTATTCTGATACCTCATCAGTAGTATAAATATTATTGTTGGAAACAATACTGTACTCGCCTTTATCATGTGCGATTCGTGAAATATGTCTGATATGAAGATCACATTTGACACAGTGACCAAAAGCAAAATACTTTTTTTTCTTAGTTACTTCCCCATCTTTAGGCACAAATTCGCCGCATTCCGGACAATAAATGGTCGCTTTGTCTATTTGAGTCTTTAACTCTTCTATCTTTAACTCATTATCTTCTTGCACCTTTTCCCAATTTATGATCACATCATCAGAAAAATCAAAGACCTTTCTGAAAATCTCCGCAGTGTAGAAGGCATCACTAAAGGCATCGTGAAAAGGAGAATCTATGGCAATTTCTAGGCCTTCTACCACACTTTCTAATTTTGGCTGTTGAGCTAGGCTCCTCAAGTTCATGTAAATTTGTTGGATATTAATGAACTTGTTGAACGCTAAATTGTCAAAACCAAAAAACAGGCAATTTTCTCTTAACGCTAAAATGTCGTCATGCCCCCATGAACATAAGATATATTCGCTACCAATCCATGAATTGAAACTCTCAATTGCTTTACTGAAAGGTGTCCCTTGGACAACTCGCCTAGTATTAATATTAGTTTTTCTCTTCACATAGGGATTGATTCTCTTATAAATGACGGGTCTAATTAATAAATCGAATTTACCGATAGCCTCTAATTTCTCATTTAATTTAACTGCTCCAATCTGGATGATTTCGTTTTTCAGACCGGGATTAGCAGTGTCACCTTCATTAAACTTAAAAAACATATTAAATTCCAAATCAAACACTATGTAGTCCATGATAACCTCCTACGTCATGCTCTATTATAATCCCTCCTCCAGATAAACGCACCCAAAAGTTTTGTCTTTTCATGGCTATCCCCTACCTAAAACCGCTACTTATTAATATGCACGCTATGCGCAAAAAATGGTTATGATTTAGCCGAAACTTAGGCAAATCATAACCACTAGGTCAGCGCAAGAAATACTATCTTTAGACAACACAGTAACGCTAGGCACTTCACGATTACCAAAAGCGTAGCTGCTGATAAGAAATTAACTTTTGATACTGGTTAAGTAAGCAGTCTAACTGCTGACTAACCTCAACTACCTCACTATCAACAAGATTTCGAGTTAGGCCAACTTTATTGAGTCTCCTACGTAGTCCCTCTATTCTTTTTAATAGTTTCTCTTCCATAGGTATTCCTCCTGAAATATCGTTCTCAAGAAGAATTTTATTACTTTTTTGTTGAAACAGCAAGATTTTTTTATCCATTAATAGGTATTTTTTTGTCGTATTATGGAAAATATTAAATTTGTTTTATCAATAGCACTTCGTTACCCTTGGCGTTATAGATCACTTTGTCACAAAATAATCTCATCAAGGGAATACCTCGTCCACTCTCCGACTCAAGCAAATCATCAAACACCTCTTCGTGCCCATCTTCTATTAGTTTAACCTCATTAGTATTGAAGCCCGGACCCTCGTCTTTGACCCTAATAATTAGCTTACTACCAACCTGTCTTGTTTTGACACGGACTTGCCCACCGGCAGTGAAGCCATTGTTCATCGCTTCGTTGATGGCAACGTCCAGCGTGGGAGCATGACTTGGCGCGTTCCGTTCTAAAAATTCACTAATAACTATCTGTGCATGCGCGAGGTCCTCTTCATTTTTTATAACTAGCACGTTTATTTCCTTATTATCCGGAAGGATCTCTATACAAATAACAGAAAAGTCATCGTTCCGGTCCGGACTTTCGGCCAGCTTCTCAAGCCAGTTCTTATATTCTGTATAACTGCTAAGCTTACGTATTCCCTGCGCTTCGATTAAATCAGAAGCCCCATCGCTCATCAAACAATAGATTTCCCCTGCTTTAATGGGTATTGTCACCATTTCGATCTCAGGATCATCAATAATGCCCAGATAGCAGCCCGATATAGGGACCAAAGAACATTCATCAGTCTTAGCGGCCAAAAATAGCGTTATTCCCGCGGAAATAAGCTTAAGCACTGCAGCTTTCAAATCGAATTCAAAGTACAGCAAAGCTACAAATGAATCCTCGAATAAATAGTGCATTACTTTCTGATTAATAATCTGAAGGTCAAGCTCTTCGATCATATTACCATTGAGCAACACAACATCCAGCAACATTTTAATGGAAGCCGTTTGCAAGGCTGTTGCAACACCATGTCCACTCACATCAATAATATAGCCGCACAATTTTTGGTCTTGCTCAAACCACTTGTAGTTAAAAAAATCTCCACTGACCGTACTATAAGGCTCAAAGATCGTTCCGACACGTACCTTGTCTCCGGTAAAAGGCTGGGGTAGGGAATCCCGCTGTACCCGTGCAGCCAACAAAAGCTCCATCTGGGTTTGTCTCTCCTGCTCCCGAAGCTTGTCTTCGATCTTCTTCCGATCTGTTATATCAACAATACTGGTCGCTTTCAGCGGGGTACTATTTGCTTCATCCCGTATAGGATAGCTTTGCAGCCAGAGCCAACGCAATTCCCCGTCCAATCGAATAATTCTAAACTCCTCGTTGGTAGCTTCGTTCATTTTCTCAAAACCTGGGAAGAAAGAAACTCTCATCCTCTCTCGATCAGCCGGATGAATCAACGCGACAAGTGAACTCTGATTATCGAGCAGACTTTGGCAGGACATCCCGCTGATTCTTTCATAGGCCGGGCTGACATAGACAATTCTTTCTTGATCTGTAATCAGGAAGATTTCGTTGATTGTTTCAGCAAACTGCCTGAATTTCTCTTCGCTCGCTCTTAGCTTTTTATTTAACTGTTTGCGTTCGGTAATATCCATCATGACTGCCAGAAAAGCCTTTTCGCGTTCATAGGTTATCTCTATACCCATTGCAAGCACATTAATGATTTCACCGGACCTTTTAATAAGGTCTATTTCATAGGGGGCACCAATCTTACCTTCAGCCCTATCTCGTAAAACTGATTGAACGCGCGCTAAAGAATCTTCCGGTATAAAATTTTTCATATGGCGACCAACGCATTCATCTTGGGTATACCCCATGACGTCTAGGCCAGCATCATTCATAAATTCAACAATACCCTTTTTATGAATAGCGACTATCTGGGGAGCATTATTTACAATAGCCGCATATCGTTCTTTGCTTTCCCTCAGTTCTGCCTCCATATCCGTCATTTCTGTAATATCTTCGAAACACTCCATTTTCTCGCTAATTTCGCCGAATTCATCTCGTAGTACAGCGATACTCTTTAAAACATGCCTGATTTGACCAGCTTTGGTTACGATTTTACACTTTTCATTAATTAACGGCGAGTCGGTAATCTTGCTACACAACCCGCAATCATCCTGACCAACTCCATGCAATATCATCGAGCATTCTTTGCCTATAACCTCTGCTGCCGTATAACCTGTGATCTCCTCGGCAATATTGTTCCATCGAATGATCTTTCTGTCCTTATCTACTGAAAGAACGGCATTTGGGACGGTTTTAAAAAGTAATTTTGCGTATTCCGCCTGTTCTCTTAGCTGTTTCTCCAGTCTTTTTCTGTTAGTAATATCCCTAGCAATCCCAATCAACCCAGCTACGTTTCCCTGTTCATCCCAAAACGGAGTTTTCACTATTTCCGTATCGATTACACTACCATCTGCTAAAACAACCTCTTCTTCATACTTCAGCGCTTTACCCGTTAAAAATATTTCCTGATCTTTTTGCTGATACAAGTGAGCTATCTCATTATTCTTTATTAAGTCGTAATCTGTTTTACCTATAATCTCTTCCTCGTTTGTACCTAGATATTTTTCTGCATTGGCTTTATTGCAGCCTAAATAGGCACTGTTTGTATCCTTATAGAGGATAAAATCAGGTATCGTGTCCAGCATGGTTTTTAAGAACCTTTTTTGATTAGAAAGTTCCGTTTCTAGTTGCTGCTGTTCAGTAATATTTTTATTCAACATTAAAAACCCGGTCGAGCCGCGTGCGTTTGATCAGTTCCAACGGCAGCCCTTGGGCACCTGTCAGCACAAGCCGACCGTTTTTTTCCTTGACACGTTTATTAATAGTCACTAACGTTCCCAAACCCGAACTATCAATATAGGTAAGTCCAGAGAGATCAATTCTTAGCCCTGTAACTCCTTGATCTATTATTTCTAATAAATCATCTCTGAGTAGCGACGCCTGACTAACGTATATTTTGTCATACAAAGATATAGTTGCCTGGTTTCCGCTGACTTTAATCGAATGTTTCATAATTTTTCTCCTTTACTCGTCAACTTTAAACCTAGTGATAAGACCATGTAGATTTTGCGCCATAGCACTTGCCTGCTCGGAACTTGCCGCTACATTTTCAATGGTTGCAGTGGCTTCCTCGATTGCTGATGACACTTCTTGGGCGTCTCGGCTTGTAGACTCTATATCGTCGGCCACCACCTCGATTAGTTGGACAATTTTTTCGGATGAAGCGACCTCATCATTAGTTACCTTAGCGATTCCGTCAATATCGCTTACTGTTTCCGCAACGGCCAGCAGAATATTTTCCAGCGATTTCCCCGCTTTATCGACCTCTTCCACCCCTACTTCAACCTCAGCCAAGCTATGCTTCATTGCTACAACTGCACTATCTGTGTTTTCGGTGATCTTAGCAATAAGCTGCGAAATATTGCTGGCTTCTGCAGTGGATTGTTCCGCCAGTTTTCTAACTTCCTCTGCAACAACTGCGAAACCTCTGCCTGATTCGCCAGCCCGAGCAGCCTCAATAGCAGCATTAAGCGCCAACAGATTCGTTTGATTGGCAATGCCGGTGATCGTTTCATTAATCATACCAATTTGTTGAGAGTATTCATTCAGGAGGGTGATGACTTTTTCCGCCTCCCTTGTCTTGTTATAAATCGTATTCATGCTTTGCCTCACGACATCTACAGTGGTCTTTCCTTCTCTAGCTGCGTTGATAGAACTTTCCGACTTAATGCTCGCTGACGCAGCCTTATTCTTAGCTATCTGAATCAGAGCTGAAAGTTCGATCAGAACCTGCGATGTTTCCAAACTTGAGTTGGAGGCCTCTTCCATAGACTGTGCAACCCTCTGAGTTTTTGTGGAGATAACTGTCGTCGCCGCCGACACTTCCGTCGAAGAGGCTGCCATTTGCTGTGAGGCCGCAGTCAGTTCAAGCGAGCTGTTTTTCACCGCCTTAACAATTTCCAACTGCGCGGCGATCATTGTGTTAAACGACTCGCAAAGCTGCCCGATCTCGTCCTTCGTTTGAACAACCGCTTTAGTCAGCAAATTCCCTTCACTCGCCTGAGACATTAACCCTTGCAATACCTTGATTGGGGCTGTAATTTTGCGGGCAGCAAACAGTCCAATTAGAATTCCAAGAAGCGCCACCAAAACTGAAGCAATAATGGCTGCCATTATTGCCAGTTTCGAGGCATTGTACGTATCCACCATAGCTTGATTAATCGTCTTAATTCGAGAAGTTTTCTCTTCGTCAGCTTTAGCAAGCACTTGACCGCCAAGAGGTGCTAATTCGCTTGTCGCAATATCCATTGCTGCGACTTTGTTGCCTGCCTTCATTAAAGGAACGAGTTTATTTTCCGTGATATCTGCGTATTGATCGTTTAATGCCTTTATATCAAGAGATAATTTACGTGTCACTTCCGTCGTTGAATCTTTGATGAGTTCATCTTCAAGCTTCGCATTCAAATCAGCTATTCGCTTATATTCCACAAGATACTGTTCGTTTCCATAGAGTAAATAAGCTCTAACGTTGGAGGCCTCTGCCGCAGCATTATAGGCGATATCATTATTTTTCTGCAGACGCGGGGTTTTTGCTTTAAGATTATCGACAGCCACTGCCGCATTAGTACACCCATAAATAGTATAAATAAATCCGGCTGTCGCCACTACGATCACTAACAAAAAGTAAGCTATCATTTTTTTGGCTAATGTCACTTTCATTCGTTTCTGGGTTCTACACAGGTAGAACTCAAATCCCCCTCTCAAAATCTAAGGTAAACTTTCAGTATTCGCCCTTCTATGACAGATTCCTACATTCAGAAAACAATAGTTGTTATTACGTTAGACAAAACTTTGCAAATCCCTTCATATTTCACAAATTTTCAATTGGTCTGTGACCTTTTGGAAAATAGCAAAAAAAAGCGCTGTACTTTTACGTACAACGCTTTTTTGCTATATCCTGTCTGCCCAATTGGCAAGGTCTCCACGAAAGTTCTTAGTCAATGAAACGATCTTGCAATACGGTTGATCTTTAAAGTGTTCCATATACGAAACAAAACCACTTTTGGCTATAGGGATGTCAATTTGCCCTGAATGTCCTATGCAAATCACCTTACATGAGTCATGGACACGAGTTAAGATTTTCCGCAATTCCTGAACAGTAAAATTCTGGCACTCGTCGATAATTATGGTCATGTCTTTGAGATTAGTTCCTCTAAGAAATAATGGGCTCTTAGGGTAACACCAAATGCTATCCATGACTCGTTTAATACTTACCTTTCTACGGAGTGCTTCATTTACTAAGGCCTCTTCGTTATAGATACACTGAGCAGGGTTCTCATTGATCTCTAAGAGGGCATCTACAAGAGGTTGGTGATAGATACTTTCCTTTTCTGATTGGGTTCCTGGTCTAAAACCCATATTGGCTTCTTGTACTGGATTAAAAATATAGGTTAGAGGCTTTTTTAATATCTTAGCACAAGCAACAGCAAGAGTAGTTTTACCGGTTCCCGCTTTGGCATTTACCATTACTAATTGGTTATCGAAGATCGCATTAACATATTCACGTTGTTCCACAGTTAATCTTGGTTCAAACCCAAACAATAAGTTATTCTCAGGTAGTGGCATACTACTCACCGCCCTATTCCCACTCAATCATTTTACATTACTATCTTACTCGACTTCATCGCCTAGTTCAACTGCTTGCTTCTAATTACCTTGTCCCAATAATGGAATTTAATGTACAAGGCAAATTTCTCTTCTCCCCAATAAGACAAATTTCATATTATCCATTTTATGCATATTATGCATTATCTCTGGTAAAGGAGGAAATCAATATGGCATTGGGTAACGTTGATGGAGCAGCTTGCGGTTGCGGTTGTGGTAAAGGCTTTGGCTCAGGAATCGCTGTTGTTGTAATAATAATTCTTCTTTTGATTGCTATGGGAATCGTATTCTAAATTTTGAAAGGTGGAACTTCTTATGTATGGAATGAGTTATGACGGAATGGGTCAAGGTGGAATGATGCACCATGGTGGAATGGGTGGAGCATGTTGTCATCCTCCTGTATGCTGCCCTCCCCCAGTTGCTCCAGTAGCCGCTTATGGCTATGGCGGCGTTGATGCAGGGGTCGGTGTAGGGATTATTGCTATCGCTATCTTGATTCTTATCGCTTTAGGCGTGATCTTCTAAAAATCTCTTCTGAAACTGGCTATCAGCTGAAAAGCTGATAGCCTTTATTATTATACACACTGTCCGACATTTAGCACCAGCATTCTTATTATCAAGAGCGCTGGTGCTATTGTTAATCAAAGATCAGAACGTTTCAGGTGAACTGATCGCTTGCTCGGCAATTTTACCTTATCTACCTCGATTACCACCGTGCCCATACTGGTTACCGTGGCCATATTGGTTACCACGACCATATTGATTATTGTTGTAATACTGATTATCGTTGTAATACTGATTGCTGCCGTAATATTGATTACCGCCGTTATATTGACTATCAACGGTAATACTTTCACCCGGATAGATTTCATCAGGATTTGAGATTTGAGGATTTAAAGACAGCAAATTACTAATCGTAGTCCCATAAGTCATAGCGATACTATGCAAAGAATCTCCTGGTTGTATTGTATATTGCATCAAACATTTCCTCTCTAATTACCATATATAACCATATTCATATATATGTCGGGACAAAATTCCTCTGTGCACGTCCTCTTTTAGCCCAGTATCTTTTTCTAACAATTCGTATCGACTTAAATCAAAACTGTAGCACAGGGTCTAACAGTGCTAGTGTACTTTTTACTAAACAACTTACAACTAGCCAGCGAAGACATAAGTGTTATACTATGACTAGGTGAAAATAGACGAAGGAGATGTTAGTATGACGGTAAATTCCGATCATGAAAAAAATAAAAAAGATGAGTGTAAAACTGATATGCATAAGTTGACAAATGATATTGATATGGGACGCTTGGAACTAAAAAAGTTGCTAACTAAAATGGGTATAGACAATATTCGGTTCGTGATGTATATCAAAACATTAGATTATCCCATACCTATTGGGCCGTCTTCTAATACACTAGGCGAGCTAGAATTCATAGAATGTCGCATAGATGAGTCTCTTCACAAAGTAGCAGACTGGTATAAGATAACACTGGTTCCTATAGAGCAGACTGGTAAATTTGGTTACACACATTTGTACGTAACAACTTTAGTTTCACAGATAAACGGTGGTGAAATTTTATTAAAAAGTGCCAATTAGTACCTCTCTTAAGAAAAACCGAGGACTGCGGTCCTCGGTCCTTTTATTGTTCTCTGATATCTGATATTTTGTATTCGTAGCCGTGAAGTCCTTTGTAATACTCTGGATACATTTCTCCTCCGCATTTTTCACAATTAAACT
>JARLHU010000074.1 GCA_031292095.1 Desulfosporosinus sp. | reverse complement strand
TTCACTTAGACAATCTATGATATGAAAACAATCTAAGGTTTGTGCTGTGTTTATGAAATACTTAACGCCATAGGGCCTTTCTAATAATCGAAAATGACATATGTGTCGCCCCGCTTTTTCATCATATATTGGCACAACTAAATTCATTCTCCAACAACAAATAACTTACCTTTTTACATATTGAGTCCTATAAAGTAGCGCTCTATAAAGTTCCTAAAAATAACATTCTCCGTTTTCGTCCAAATTCCTCTCTGACAGCCAATTTACCTGTTTCTATTTTCCATTTTTCTGGCTCATTTAGAGTGTTTTTGTTCGAAAGGCTAAAGTCCGTTTCGGGGTTTTTTTCTCGCTCACGTCGATTTACTATAGTGTTTGTTTTCAGGTTTTTCTTATTCGGCTCACGTCAAATCCTTGGGGCGTGGAAAGTGCCAGCCTGGGCATAGCACCCCATAAGATCGATATTTAGTGAGGGATACACTTGCCCGATTGTAGATCCTAGAGACGATAAACATCAGGGACTCACTGCTTGAAGAATTCGATGATGAAATATATAAGTAACTTTGTATTACATGGGGTGTCGAGTTAATGGGGTCGAAGTAGAGTTCGTGTTTAGGCGGGGGCTGAGGTATGGGTAGTATTCGGATAGATGAAGGAAAGTGAAATAGGCGTTGACGAAGTCAATGTCATGGGTAAATAGCTTGTCAACAGCACAGCTCAACTTCTTGTGTCGTATTAACTATCAATATAGTAATAAATTAGCATTTTGATACATAAATCTATATCTATGGAAAATAATAAATACAATTATGTTATTAAGGAGTTTTATGATGATCGTTGAACGTTTCATTTTCATTGCAATAGCTTTAATGTCAATCTCATCAATGATTTATATACCTAAAGAAAAGATCCGCAAGGCATTAATTTCCTTTTTGGCCTTTCATGCAACAACCTGGTTTACCTCAATTATCTTAGTTCAAACAGGTAAGGTTGTGTTCCCTGTAAGAGAATTTGTTAAGTCAACATCTGTAAATTTCATTCCTCAATTTCTATTCTATCCAACTATTTTTATGTGGTTCATTCTACTATTCCCTAATAACCGAAGTATATTAATTAAAATAACGCACTATATCCTGTTCGTATCTATAATGTTTTGGTTTATTTATTTTACTTCCAAGTATACAGATATTTATAGATTTCCTAACTCAACTGATTATTCGATTGTTACAAGAGGTTATTCTAGAATTTTTTTTCAGTTTGGAATTTGTCATCTTTTTATAACTTGGTTCTTCAGAAAAGAGAAATCGACTTAGAGGAGTATGCCGGTATGTATTTTATAGAGAAACTTATAATTGGCAGTGTATGGCTCATTAGTTTTATTTCCATATGGTTTGTACCAAAACAAAAGTATCGCCAAGCTGCATTCATTTTCTTATTTACTCAGTTACTTTCATGGATATTTGGTTTATTAGTTGTAGAATTTGGATGGATTGAGTATCCAGTAAGAGAATTGTATAAAGCTAATGCAACTAGTTTTACCTTCGAGTATCTAATACTGCCAATCATATGTATATTATTTAATATTTACTTTCCTGAGAATGAAAATTTATACAAAAAGATTATTTATTACATAAATATCTTAGCAATTTTCACATTGATGGAGTATTTAATAGAAATGTATACATTAATGATTAAGTACGTGCATTCGAAATGGTATTTAACCTTTATTACAATGGGTATCCTCATATATCTTGTAAGGTCAGTTTATAAATGGTTCTTTAATTTGAACAGGCCATTTTCATTATAGCCATAACTATGTATCAATGTCATTCAGTGAGAAAATCACATTAAAATAATACTCAGAAACCTTGAACCCCAACAGCTATCCCGGCGTTGGCGTAACTTGAACGTATTTATATTTGGAGGGTTGGTGAATTATTGATGTTACTTTTCGCAAGGTCTTACGCATGTAGTTTTTACTTCATTGTGGGTTTTAAAGATATATATATCAGAGACAGAGCACCCTGGTAACAGTATTATGACTATAAGAAATATAGCTCTTTTATGGTGACGGGGCACCTTGGTCACGGTAATAAGACCATAAAAAATATAGCTCTTTTATGGTGACAAGGCACGTGGAGACGGTTTGTTGTCTTACTATTAAACACATCTAGGATTGGCTTGTGGTGCTGGTTCCAGGGTTTTTTGGTTGAATTGTGTGATGGGTTAATAGGACTATGTAGAGCCATGGGAACATGTTTGTAGGTGTTGGTTAGACATTTTTGGGGCATGGTGCGTCCGCGAGAACATATTCAGGATGTAATATTTGACAATGGTGTTGGTAATTTTTGCTACGAACAGTAAACATCGGGAATTGAGGATTTACTATATAACTTTTTTGAGATAAACTAGATTAGATAATAATCAGGCAATGACGCCTACAACTATAATTTGTTGTGGGTGTCATTTTTTGGTGCACAGAAAATTACAGTAGCGGAGGAATAATCGAAAACGACGATCGCCTTATTATCATACTTGACTTAAATAAACTTTTAAATCAAGCAGAACTAGGTGTTCTTCAGACGGTAAGGTCTAACGACCAACTAATGTTAGGTAACTTGCGCGGCTTTTTATCCATTTAAATCGCCAAACTAATTTTTTAAGGAGTTGCAAAAATGCCAAATTCGTTATCACAATACTTTGAAGAAGAAAGAAATCGAGTTATAGAAGAATGCTCCCTTTGCGGTCAGTGTATTAGAGAATGTCCAATTATTGAACATACTGATTTAAAAGATCATTCGCCGATGGAGGTCCAGCGTAAAGTCATAGACTTTTTAACAAACGGAGAGAAAAATGATGATGTATACATAAAGGCGTTTGCTTGTATGGAGTGCTATAAGTGTGTAAAGAAACATTGCCCCAAAGGATTAAATCCTCTATTAATTAATGAGATTATAAAGTGGCAATACAAGCTTAAAGGGCATGCGCCAATACCTTATACAGACCCAAAGGATCAATATGCTAAGCAAAGGGTTCTCGCCAGCATACAGGTATCCGCAGAGGATTATAAAAGGATATTTATGCCAACTAACAAGAAGTCAGCTCGATATGTTTTCTTCCCGGGATGTAACGTCTATCTCCAACCGGAAAAGGTACTTGAAGCTCTGGATATTATGGACATCATAGGCGAGGATTATGCTTTTGTACCAGGGCTGGATTTTTGCTGTGGGAATGTTTACCTTGAAGCAGGAGTTGTTGAAAAGGGATATAATGCATCACAAGAACTGATTGCCAAACTTTCCTCATATAACCCTGAAACAGTGATTTTTTGGTGTCCAACATGTCAGTGCAGGTTCGATATGACCGTCTCCAAGGTGTCGGAAATGCCTTTTAATATTATTTCATATCCGCAATTTCTGACGGCGAACGTTGATAAACTACCTTTCAACAAGAATATTGATAAGACAGTTACCCTCCACGAAGCATGTAAAATTGCGTATATGGGTTTAGATATTACTTCAGTTCGGGAGGTTTTACATAAAATCCCTGGGGTTGATCTAATCGAAATGTCCCGCCATGGTGAAAATACCGCATGCTGTGGCAGTTCTGCAATGGACTTTTTTGAAAACAGCATGGCAGTCATTAGGGATGAGCGCTTACAGGAAGCTGAAGAAACGGGAGCGGATATCCTAGTCGATATATGTCAGACATGTCACAACATTTTTGCCAAAGAAGAACTAAAGCATACGTTTGAAATTACCAACTATGTCTCTTTGATCGCCGAAGCCTTAGGAATCGAACGAGAAGATAAGTATAAGAAGTATAAACAATGGGGAAGTCTGAAAAGAATCCTTGAGGATGCACAAGAGTATATAGCTCAATCAGAATATCCGCGTGATACGATTATCGAAGTATTAAAGAATTCGATTGCCTCTGAAGAATCACATGAATGAAACAACTTTTCAGGGCGATAGCTTATCCAGTCCTTAGCATAGACCACCGCCGGGGTGGCGTCTTTCTTAATATCCACGTATGTTATATGACGGGTCACTGGAATCCTACATGATCACTGAAACCATATATAGCCAAGGTCAACACCTGAACTTATTTGCCAGATCGTTTGGACGGTCTGGCTATTTTTGCGTTTTCTTGGATTATTTTTGCTAATCTTTGGAGGAATTGAAGGGGAGATGTGGAAATGTTAGTACACGGATCACGTTAGTTGTACGAATTATTGGTAGTTGTGGGAGGTATCAGATGAGACATATCATCAAGAAAATTAGTTGGTCGATATTGGCAACAATAATTTTGGTTGTTGTACTAACTGCCATCCCAACTTTGACCCACCGTTCAACAAAGGACATCATAAGTAAGACGTTTGAATCAGCGTTAGTTAACAAACAGCTACCTGACTATCAACTACTGCTGGACAAAAGTAACAGCATAATTGTGTCGAATGAGAACATTGATACGACGTGGATTCCACAATTACCTGGAATCAGCTTAACCGTTTTATCCCCAAGTGCTGTTCAAGAAAAGGCTGAGAAAGATGGCGAGTTCCTATATCTACGGTTTAAGAAAATTGAAATTGGGAATTTAACTGCTACAGTATCACTTGACAATACTTGGATTAATCCAACAAATAATTATGGGGGCTACTTGAGTGGAGGTGGCTTTACCCTCAAATTTTACAATGTACTTGGGAATTGGGTTCAAAGTCCGATGATACAAAGTTGGATCTCATAAAGATTACAAGTCGGCTAGCTTTTTCCGTCTCCGAACCGTGCTAGATCATTCTTGGCGAACCCCGCAGGGGCGCCAAGTGCCAAGACCGTCCCGAAGAGCACAAAGCTGAATCTGAGATGAGGGCGGGGAGTTCAAAGGCGGGTTTTGTAGTGTCGAACATCCAAGTTGTGACCACGGGGGCTAGTTGAGAAATTGCTCTTGAGAATTCTACTGGTCTTGCCAAGAGATTTACTTATCAAATTGTTTGAGGAGGTAGATTAACGATGCAAGTATCAAACCACGTTCACGCTTTAAGGATTCCTTTTACTATAACTACCAACATGGGAGTGCTCGATCGTTTCGTGTACGCCTTTGTTATTATCCATGGTTCCCAAATATGTCTTATAGATACAGGGGTAGCGTCTTCCCAACAACTGATTTTTGACTACATCAGGCAAATCGGAAGAAAACCGGAAGAGATTGCTACTATAATTCTGACACACTCTCACCCCGATCACATCGGTTCGGTGAGGAGTATAAAGCAAATAACGGGGTGCAAGGTTATTGCTCATAGTGGTGAAAAAGAGTGGATTGAGAATGTAGATAAGCAGTTTACCGATCGCCCTGTACCGGGGTTTAACTCTTTGGTGGGTGGCTCGGTTACTATCGATAGGATTGTTGATGAAGGAGAATTTATTGACTTAGGTGATGATCTCCAGTTGCGTGTTATCCATACACCGGGTCACTCGAAAGGATCAATTTCCCTATATGCTGAAACCGACCAAGTTCTGTTTGTAGGTGACGTCGTTCCAATACCAGGGGATATGCCGATTTACGACGACCCTTTGATTTCTATCGAATCAATCAAAAAGCTGAAGGCTTATAATAAAGTAAATGTTCTATTATCAGCCTGGGATGAACCGAAAACGGCAAGTTCGATAGACAAAGTTCTTCAAGATGGTGTTGAGTATATTCAACGCCTTCACAACACGGTTATTGAAGTTGTAATGGCAGCCACTTCAATGGAAGCAGTTGACATATGCAAACGGGTATTGGAATCGCTGAATTTACCATTGTTTATGGCGAATCCGCTGGTGGCAAGGTCTTTTATTGCCAGTTTAAGATACATGGAAGATGTTAATAGGCCAAAGTAACGTTTGCCATCGTCTGAAC
This sequence comes from Desulfosporosinus sp., assembly GCA_031292095.1. Classification (GTDB taxonomy): domain Bacteria; phylum Bacillota; class Desulfitobacteriia; order Desulfitobacteriales; family Desulfitobacteriaceae; genus Desulfosporosinus. The sequence continues at coordinate 6,526 of JARLHU010000074.1, read as the reverse complement.
CGCTCAGAAAGTCAATCCTACAGACTTAAAATCTCTCCCCACGAAATAACCACACGCCGATCAAGCTTGTGCCAAGAACGTGATTGAAGGGCGCGATTCTTTATCTGTGGAGAAGGGAAGCGACTTCGAAGGTGGTTTGATGATATATAAACCAGACGCGGTTCTGTGGCAGCAGGTGGTGAAATTCCTCCGACCGACCTGGCTCTTTTTCAATACTTAGATGATGGAGCACGAACCCAGAAACAGGCGTATGTATAAAAACAACAGTGGGAAGTCTGAAACGTTCATTAGGAAATGGAGATATCAAAATCAATAAAGTAAGATATATCAATTCATTTAAAGATGTTATAGATGAAATCGAGCCCCCGTTCTATTTTAGAGAAGATAAATCTGGATTGCATATTAATAAAAGGCTCCAACAGGTTTATAAATTCATACCGTATAGTTATGAATGTGAAGTTAGAGCTTTGTACGTTGATATTTCTAAAGAACCTGGAAAAGCTTTTTCAATTGACATTAACGAATTAATTCATGAAGTATATGTGAGTCCGTTTGCATCAGGGTGGTTTGTTGACTTAGTCAAAAGGGTATCTTTGGAAAAGTAAAATGTTAAAAAACGATCTTATTTAAAAAACGATCTTATTTAAAAAACGATCTTATTTAATAGTTCGTCAATAATTTTGAATATTTAGGATAACTTGAAGCGACCAACCATTGAGGTTTTCTGACTTCGAGGTGGTTAGTCGTAACTTAAGCCAACTCCGCCCCTTGTCTTCGTCTTCGTTCCTTGATCAGTGTACATATCTAGCCAAATGTAGGACCTTGCGGCCCGCCCCCCGTGCACGATGCTCCTATATGGGCGCACGTAGGCTAAAGGGCCTTGCGGCACTTGACTCCGCTCGATGTATATATCTGGACGAACCCCGACGGGTGGAACATTTATCTTCTGAATGATAACCAGTTTTTACCTGATAAAGGCATGAGAATAAAAGGAGTTTGTGGAAACATGGGAATAAAATTTGATGCATTTGGGATTTTTGTCAAAGACCTAAAAGTCATGATCGAATTCTATAGAGATATTCTTGGTGTAGGAATTGAATGGGATGGAAATGGACCTCACGCCGAGTTTCGACACGAGGGTATACGTTTTATGATGTATGAGAGAAAGGAATTACCAGGGTATTTGGGTGCAGAAGTGTCATACCCAAATGGAATTAATGGCACATTCGAACTAGCGATTGATTTGCCTGAGTTTTCAGATGTGGATTTAGAATTCAAGAGAGTGATTGATTCTGGAGCTATCCCTGTAGTCTATCCAAGAAATGAGCCATGGGGAATGCGCACCTCCTATGTACTTGATCCAGAGGGTAATCTGATTGAAATCGGTTCCTGGGGTAAAGGTCAAAATTCGCTCCCAACCAAAGAATAGTACTTGAAAACCGAAGGAAGGGTGAGCCATATGAAACAAGTTTGTAAAGCATCAGAGGAAGGCTATATAAATGTACTTGAGGGTATTAAACGTAAAACGCTTGTTTTTGGGAGTAACAGTTTAATGACTGAATTTAAGTTGGAAAAAGGAAAGAGTCTTCCACTACATAAACATCCGCATGAACAGACAGGCTATCTAGTTTCAGGGCATATAATTTTAAACATTGACGGGCTAAAAACTGAGATGCATGCTGGAGATAGTTGGTGTATACCAGGAGATACTGAGCATGGCGCTGAAGTAATTAAAAATTCCATTGCTATTGAGGTATTCTGCCCTATACGGGAAGATTATTTATCGTAGCGTAAAAGTGTTTGGTGTTAAGAACATCAAAGACCTATCCTAGCGAACGTAGGCTAAGGGCCTTGCGGCCCTCGCCTCGGGCGGATAAAAGCCTAACCCAAACATGCATTGTAGAGATATTCGCAAGGTCGCCACTGAACTTATTTGCCAGATTGTTTTGACGGTCTGGCTTTTTTTGTTTTATCTTGGATTATTTTTGCTGTCTTGGAAGGAAAACGAGGAAATATGTGGAAAGTAATAAAAGTAAATTCTCTGGGCGCATGGAAAAAGTCAAAAACGAGACTAATGTATCAAGTTGACAAATTGCATCTAATGATTAATTGGAGGGCAAATATATTTAGAAAATATTAACATTTGAAGAGTTCAATATTCTGAGAGGGAGGGGATTTAACAATGCGGTTAGTAAAACTGTCTAAAGAAGTGTTTGGATTTGATACTAAGGACGGTTGCATTGCCTATTTTAAACATGTCCTACCATGGCAAAAGGAACGGTTTAATATTATGGGTGAAGGTCATCACATTGCTCCTGATGGTCTAAAGCCAGATGAGATAGTGATTTTTTCCTATGATGGTAATATTGTCTGCATTGCTAGGACTGATCATATAAAGGTAGAGCCTACCAAAAAAAAGGTTGTTGCCATAATTTTAAAGGAGGGGACCAGGAGAGTTTTCAAAGATCCTCCGAGCCTTCAGAGTCTTGAAGACGTTCTCTTAGCTCAAGGCATGACCTCGAAGTTGGTAAAATCACAGGGGTGGAACATCATAGATGGGAATCTAGAAAAAGACGTGATTCAGTTTCTAGCTAAACATGATTGGAAGCAATATGACTTATAGGGCATGGTAATTCTATGCCCTTATTTATAAGTAGAGTGCGGAACTTCACGGCGCGGCTCTTCTTCACGTTTGGCGCGTCACTAAATTTTTCCGTAAGCTAAGGGCCTTGCGGCCCTCGTCACTGAACCCGTGCACGATGCAAACGTTTCTTTACTAATTGTAGATAATTTCTATTAATGATAAGTTACCATTTACGGTTACAATTCGTTATCGGCAACTGCTTCCATATTTGATAACCAATGGAAAAAGGAGAGAGAAAATGAGTACGATCGAAATTGAGATAGATTTTCTGTCGGATTGGGCTAACATTCTCTCTAAGGCATTAGAATTCCAAGGTTATTGCCTTTCGGAGGATGTGGATGTTAACAAGATCTCTCATAAGTATTTTAATCTCCAGAAAAGGTTAATCACTCGTCAAGAAAGACAGGTTTTTATTGCAAAAGAGTTTTCTTGCCCACCAGAGTATTTAAAAGGACTAGAAATTCTTCAAGATAAAATACAAAAAGGAGAAGATCTCCGTGCTCATCTTAGTGCAAGAATAGCGAATCTTGACTATGACGATTCACTCCTAAATGATTGGGGCATTCATCATTTGCATTTAGGGACGGAATTGGATAAGAGAGGTTTCGTAAAACGTACTGGTCCTGTACTTTTTGCCCGTTTCGACGATTTGAATGCATTTTTTATAAATGTAATGGCACATGGAACTTGGTCAAACCAAGAAATGCTTAGGATACTCTACAGAAACTGGCCGGATTCAATTAAAAAGTATCGATTGAATGGAATATCCGGTTCCGAAAATAATCGAACAGATTCAGAGATTGCTTTGCTACGTAAAGGAAACGTACTGACAACTATAGAGGTTGAGCCAGGGGTCGTTCTTTACCCAATCGGCGGTGGTTATATGAGTTCGGGTATTAGTTTTGAGGTTATTATGGTCAGTGATGACTATATAAGACGGATCAGCTATTTAGAAGATTATGTTAAGAGCAATATTGAAAAATTAGCTGATGATGCGTTGAAGCAAGGATATAGTCTTGGTCAAAAGCTCAAGTTTACCTTAATAATTGACCCCAAAAGTCAAGCGCTTGCCTATGAACACGATTCCCGTATTGCTTTTAATATTGGTAATCTGGAGAGATAGAGAGACTGTAATAGTTAAATTAAGGGCCTTGCGGCCCATGACCCGAGCCGTGCTCGATGCTTATATAGAGGCGAAGACAAACTAAAGCGCGATGACCCAGAAAGTTATTTAGATTTTGAAAGTAGTTTAAAGAAGTACATCGATGCAAATCCCCAGCATACTGCCGACACCAAAGCTAAGGCCGCCCAGTATTTTACGATTCTAAATCGCATCGAGTATGTAATTGAGCTGGAAGCGAAATACAGTGAGTCGAGCTTTTTGTTCTTCTGGCGTAAGTTCAACTCTCTGTATAACATGATGCATCGTAGTGAAGATATAAAAGATCCCATTGAAGTTTATTTTGATAATCAAATTGGCATTATTGAAGTAACCACCGAAGATACAGCGCCTAAGAAAAAAAACCTACCGAAGTAGCAGAAGGCAAAGGGCTATATAGTGTCCACCAGTTTGATATTCTCGCCATCATTGCAGCCCGTAATGAACAAGAGGCTAAAACGGGTTCACTGATTCAGGATTTTGAAACGAGGATCAAACATTTTTTTGACTATATACAAAGGCTAATGAAGGCGAACGCTTAATCGTAAAGATGAAGTCGCATGTATCAGAAGGAGAAATCTATGATGACTTTGCTAAACTATATCGTCGTTACAAAGCGCCCAACCGTCAAAAAGTCGGAGATTATTTCTTCAAAGAAATGGACGATTTAGTCGATAAGCTGTGTGACGATTTTGAGAAACATCTACTGGGAGGTAGCTCTGAATAAGGAGGATTATTTATGGCAGAAATCAAATTCGAAATCAAAGAAACCATCGGGGTCCTATCAGAATCAGCAAAAGGGTGGACTAAGGAACTAAACCTTGTAAGCTGGAATGATGCAGCCCCAAAGTATGACATTCGGGAATGGTCCCCTGACATACTAAGATGGGCAAAGGTGTTACATTGACAGCGGAGGAAGTAAAGAAGTTAAAGGATCTTCTGAATGGAATCAATCTATAATTGAGATTTGGCTCTGAACGGATAGAATTTGAGGTAATAACGGTCGCGGGTTAAAAACGAGGACTCCTCAGTTTTGAGGAGTCCTAATTGCTTAATTCTCGTGGTCATAATTTTTTCAACTATGAGGTCCTACTAACTCGGTTGCCACGTCTTCAATGTTCAATTTGAACTCAGGTATGCTTTGTTGTGCATTTATCTTGCGAAGATCCCTTTGATGCGTTTTGCTGATTTGGATATTTGTCACCCCGTTGATTACCGTTACTATATCGCTGATTTAATAATCCGTTGTCCCATTGGTTATCGTTACTAACGATAATCCTTTCACCAGGATAGACTTGATAAGGATCGCTAATTTGAGGATTTAAATACATTAAATTACTAACCGTTGTGTCATACTGGCTAGCAATATCGTACAGAGAATCATTAGGTCCAGCGATAATATATTCATTGGAATCATTGGAATCTTTGTAGGTCTCTTTTGAAGCAGAAAAATTTCCATCAGAGTGGTTAGCAACCAAGCTAGAGTAATCTTTAGCTGTATTGTTACCTACAGGATGATTGGTCTGTTTATAGCCAGCGTTTCCAACAGTGACGGCAGATCCACCTTTGTCTGAGCTGCTACATCGTGCAGCGGTTACTCCAGTGTCTGCAAAGGCATTTAACGGAGTCATGGTCATTACTATTCCTACAATAGCTAAGCTAGCTAAAGCTTTGTTTATTTTGTTCTTGTTCATGATCTAGGAATCCCCTCTCTACTTTAAGATTTTTTCGTATTATTCTGTTTTTGTTCCTCAAAATCGAACTCATTGCTTTAGTTATATAACAAGCATCACGACCTTTTAACTTTATCGACAGACAAGTTAAGTTTTTTGAGCGTTATTTAATTTTAACCCTTGGGTTAAAATTAAATTTAATGGGAATAATTATGGCTGAAAGGAAAATTAAGGTTTTACAATTGCTTGACTCGGAACAACAGTTAGATTAAATACTAAACTAGCAAGTAATAATCATCTGTTGTCTTTATAGTAGTAAACAATTGTTGCGATTTTGTGACTTTCGTGTGGAGAATATGTGAATGGTAAAAATAGGACAAGATAGGACTAGATAGGAAAACTATGTAATCAGTCATTCCATGAGCCAAGGATCACCCCAAGTAACTTCTGCCTCCCTTGTTAGAAGTGCCTTTATGGACACCCTCTAATTACCCCGCCAAGTGCTCGGGCAAGGGTTCTCCCGCTCGGTCGACCCCTTGCCAAAGGGGTCTGACCACCTCAAGATTCGACAAATAATACAAAATTATCAAGAATCCCTAGAAGGCAGTCATATCATGCGTTCCAGGGATTTTTAATGTTTCATAATAAGATTGAGTTACATTCAAAGATAAACTCTAATGTCCTTTCGTGTACCGTTTTAGTTCTTCGTAGAAGTTCTCACGAGTACCAGCAAGCACAATAACAATGGTCTCAGTTGGCGTTTCTACAAGCGTATAAGCAAGCTCATAATTGGTTTTATTGTAATATATATCGCAGCAGTAAATACCTGAAAGGTCGCCGCTTTTAGCTTCGCCGATGTAAGGATCAATAAGAATTTCGTCTACAGTTTTTTGGAAAATATCTCTAAGAGGTTTTTCTTTGAGCTTTTTCAGAAAACGGGCAGCAGGAGGCAAAACGATGAGCTTAAGCATCCTCACTTATCCTCCGTGCCAAAAACATCTTCGTAGGTGGAATGCTTGCTTTTACCTTTAGCTGCAAGCTCTGCCTCTG
>JARLHU010000007.1 GCA_031292095.1 Desulfosporosinus sp. | reverse complement strand
GGATATCCTCGGGGTTATTCTTTGCTATCATCTGTCTAAGCATTTTTAATCCTTCGTAATCCCCCTTACTAATGAGTTCATAGTCATCCTCCCAATCTTCATATCCATCCTCGCCAGTTTTATCGTCAATTTCCTTTCTTCGACTATTAATATCTATAATCTTGTTATCAATATCCAAATTGATTACCTCAATTCTAATCTTATTCAAAATTTCATCCGTCTTTAAACTTCACTTAGTAAGCCATGGAAGAGGACGAACGGATAAACTTCTATATGAACTCCAGGTCTCATTAATTACACTTGTCTAGTTTTATGGATTTTGCGAAGTTCCGCTAGCTAGCAGAATCCAGTACGAATAAGAATAACTGGAAAATAATGGGTCAACGCCATTGTTTGTATAGTACCAATACAAATTAAGGTTTCACTATCCAGGAGACCCTACTATATTGCATTTACTTAACTTGGGCGCATGGCTTTCATTATTATATGTATTATTAATATTGAAAACTAATTGACGGACAGTTGGATGCCACGCCAACCGCTTACATCGCATTGGCCATATTCATTATCACCCACAGCCGCCACAGTACCGTCAGATTTAAGGCCGATGGTATGAGCCTTACCCGTGTTCGTCGCCATATGAACATTACCAGCCGCGACCGCCACAATATCGCGCCAGCCGCTTACATCACATTGGCCATATTTATTATCACCCACAGCCGTCACCGTTCCGTCAGATTTAAGACCAACGGTATGACGACGACCCGCAGCTATGGTATCTTTGTCTTTATATAAGTCCATTCTACTACCTCCAGTGCGCATGGTTCCAATTATCCTACTTCGTATTATCCTACTAACTGCGACAAACCCTATGCTTTTCGGAACTTACCATTATTAGCCAATAAGTAGTTCAATAATGAGAATGGAACGAATCAACTTTTACTTTTAAATGAATGTTATACCACCCCGTACAATACGTAATCGAGTTGAGCATCAGATTTCATCTTTAAAAATTCCTATTCTAAATTTATTAAAATGAAATAATTTATTAACATATTTATAATATTCCCATATATCATCATTAAAAATTTCTGGATATTTTTCTTTATATAATAATACTATAATTCTAAAACGTGACCTTTCTAGCGTTTTCATTACCTTGTATCTATCTTTGCCTGAATAAATATATGCATCTAACGCCATCTGAAAATCAATAAAATCTTCCCGACGGATAGGATCATATTCATCAAAATCAATTATGTCTTTGTCTATATACTCTAACTGATGAAACTCCTTAAATCTCTTATCCGCTCGTTTCTTGGAAAAAAGTCCTTCTGCAATGCCATAAAATTGTCTTATCAGCCTATTCTGTTCATTAGTCTTATCAATGTAAGAACTGTTGTCCCCCCAATTGGATTCATCTTCAATCTCAAACCAACGCTGCCAAAGTTCCCAAGCGTGATATTCATCATTTTCATATTTTTCCGGAACATAATATTCATTAAACAATTGACGTTTTATTGCACTATCTGGAGCATTACTAATAAATAGCCAAAACAATTCAGTGTGCCAATTATAAATAAAATTATTAACGCCAATAAATTGATTATGAAACTTATTTGCCTTATCTGAGTCAATAAACTCATACTTTATATTTTCACCAAGTATAAGAAACTCTTGATCTTTGTTCGATGTTCGTAATACGCGAAAGTCTCGGAAAGTACTATCGTTTCCTTTTAGCCAAAGTATAGAAGCTAAGTAATCAACTGTATCTTGACTTGACATATCTAATACCCATACGATACCATCAGCATTAGGTTTCCATTTACATACTATTTCATCTCCAATAATTTCCTTTTCAATATAGCCATTAACTCTTAGCGAGTCATCATAGATATAGCCCGATTTATCTGTATTCGATAATTCAATAAGCGCAATCCCAGAATAATGATATTCATCATTTCTATGCTCATTCAAATACTTCAATGCCGTAAAATAATCATTTGTTGCAGAATACCAATAATCCGAACTGCGATTTTTTCTTTTTTGATTTGCAACCTTAATGTGTCCCATTGCTGATTTTATCAAATCTGTGACACACGCGTGATCTTTAAACTCACCCTGAAAAGAGCTTGATAGGATCGGTTTATCCTTTTCTTCAATCGCTTTAAATATAATCATTTATATTTCCTTTCTTCATCTACTCTTTTGACAGAGATATTGCGACACTATCAAAAAGTTCAACATAATAATTCCACAAGTTTTCATATATTCCTGATAGACATTTTTTAGTTACCTTTACTTTGCATTATTAGCCTAATGGGTATATTGATTTTGTGAAGTTCAGTTAATTGTAAACTACTGTAAAAAATACAACCTCAATGGTTCGAACCGTGGGATATAGTTAATGATGCAAACCGGGAGGTGATGTATTTCGTCGGAAAGAAAATTAGCATTTATTTGTCTCTACGGCTTCAGCAGCCATAAAATGGCCCTGCCGATTCTCTGGGGTATTTCCCGAAAATGCCCGCCGGGCTCTTTCACATAGGTCACTTTGGCAGATTTTGCAATTAGCTCTTTGGATTTCTGCGTGGCTATGCCCACTTCGCGCATTAAGGGGTCTTTGGTCTTTTCCTCTTTGCCGCCCAAACTTAGGTAGATTTTGCCGGAGGGCTGGTGCTTCTGCAAAAATTCCAGCCATCCCGGAAACCATAGCGACCCGGAACAGCTGCCGCAACCAGTAAAACCCAACCTGCAGTGGGCATAGAAAGCCGTCAGTCCCCCTAGAGAATAGCCCACCGGATACACTTCCCCGTTGAGTGAATAAAGGCTCTGCAACTCCGGCAGCAGGGTATTTTTCATGAAGTCCAGTGTTTCGTCGGCTTTCCCAGCAAAAATCCGGCCGCCCGTTCCTTCCAGATACCAGGGTGTAAAGTCCCGGTTCCAGTCGATGGGGCCGAATCCCGTAATTAGAAACGGTCGACATTCCCCAGCTTCGATGAGGGGCAACAGCATTTCACTTATTTCCGACAGTTGCTGCACGCAGTCGTCACAGGAAAGTAAAATCACCAGCGGCACCGGCTGATCCGATGATCCCAACTGCTCTGCCCAGCAAAATTTTTCGTCCAGCGCAAATTTCATCATCAGCGCTCCGGCTCCAGCATCAGCTCAAAACGATATTTTTGCATGACCTCCGGGTATTTCAAATGGTCTACTTCGCTCAAAAACATGTCGTAGGGACGGATATATACCCTAAAATCGTCATACAGCGCCTGATAAACGATATATTTTTCCTTGTTTTCACTATGGGTGGCAACCGCCAGCACCTGGTACATTTTATTCTTGAAATGGCAGTACTTGCCGCCGATCACCGGTTTTCTTGGTTCCATAAGTACCTCCCACGATAAGTTTCTGTTTGGGATTTGGAAATTTCCAATTATTAGCCTAACGGGTATATGGATAATGTGCAGTTCCTAACTCAACAAAATTAGTCGTTTATAAACATAATATGAACCTTGGTATAATAACACTATAAATTTATCTATTGGGCGATTTTTTCTCTATAGCTTTTAACTTGATAATATTTTTTTATTTGGAAAGTAAGGCTGCTATATGCTCCAAACAAATTAGACTTCATGACTGCGATTAAAACCGCCGCGCTAAGAGCGACAATTGCAGAAACTATCTTAATAGGGGTGCTCCAGTTTAAAAAAATCGGCATAAGCTGCAACACAATAGCGATAAATGCAAAAACTGCAAATGCTATAGGGGCATAAGTATGGATAATACGGTTTGCTGTTTCGTTTACACGTTCTTCAATTTCTGCTTTTTCAGTAGTTTGCTGTAGCTGCTCCCATTCCTTTTCTTGCTCCAATGTTCGAATAAGTCTATACTGTTCGCCTTTTTCTGATTCCAAACTATCAATTTGCAATTCTTTTTCTCGAAGGGTTTCCATAAGCGGTCTTTGTATGTCAACTTTAATATCCTCTAGCAATTGGTCGAGTATATCATCCTTAAATGCTACCTCTTCATTTAAAGTAAGATTTTGGAGATAGTTATTTTCGTATGCATATTTGCGGAGAAGCAAATAGTCGCTATTTTTTATTCCTTTGGTAAGCTTCAATTTTTCCAATTCAAGTGAGAATTTTCCCATTACTTCTCGAGAAAGTGTTGTAGCAGCACTGCAATCTGCTATTAATTTTAGCTTGCTTACACTTTCGACTTTATTAGCAGGGGTGCTTAACCAAACCATGGTGCCTAAGTAATAGTCTGTAACGCACGGTGTTTTATGGTTCTTACTATCCCACCAGTATTCAGATGTAAATTTCCGGCTAACATATGCTAGCGTAGAATTACTTGTTATAAACATATAGCCTAAGTTATTATATGAACTAGAAGACCTTGTCCCCCACAATTTTACAATATTTTCAATTGAACGGATATCGTAGTTTATTGAATTCTTGTTTCTTGAAACATCATAGTTTGGATTATTCTTGGTATATGCTTCAATTAACCTTTCTTCCAGTTTACCTACGTCAATTTGTGCACTTTTATGGATAAGATTATAATATTCTTGACCGTCAATTTCAATTTCCATTTCTTTCAATTTAGTCTCCAGCGTTGTTCGATATAATTCCACTTGAGTTTTACTAAACTTCAGAACTCTGGACATGACCCACTAAAAAAAAATAATTGTTGGTGATTACTCCTTGGAAACTACACTGTAGAAAATCGGAAATTGGTTTTTATCGAGTGTTACAGGCTCTAACTCGTTAAGTTTACGGCATAATTTTTC
>JARLHU010000006.1 GCA_031292095.1 Desulfosporosinus sp. | reverse complement strand
CCCCACCGCCGGGAGATTGAACGTTAAGTTTCCTGTGCGTCGTAAGAACCGAGGGCTGTGTCACACAAGTCCCCCCCTCTTATCTTTGTCCGTAACATAATCTCTGCCTTCGAGCAAAATTCCCAAGGCGGTAAGTACTACGTTCACCGTACAATAGGTATCGTGCTCATCTGTTGTACAATCATCACAAATACTTTGCACCTCAAAGAAAGCTTCTTGAAGTTCCATATTTTTGAACCGTTCAGGAATCACAGGCACGCTGCGAAACATATCTAAAATATCCTCCGGGATTTTATCCGTAAATTTCTCCCCCGTTTGAGCGGATAAACTTAAGAATTCCTTCGCCATGAACAATTGGCACAATGCAGAACATTTACACCCTTGCGCGCAGGATTTATCCATCTTTGAAAAGGCTTTATAGGCACTAAGCTTACTGAATCTTTGAGTCCCCATATCTATCTGCCCCTCTCTTACAATAAGTTCGGTGATCCCAATGCCGATTTACTTTACGATTGGGTTGCTCAGGACTTCTTCGATTGCCTGCCCAAACCGCTCAAATCCCGTTTTCTCCAAGACGTGATAAAGCTTGACCAGAGACCCTTCGCCTAATTCTGAGCCAAATTCCTCTGCCGCAGCAGTATACGTTTCCAGAATCCGTTTCACCACAGGGATAACCTGTTCCAGTGGAATTCCTTTACGCATTAGCGTTCCATGCGCAGGATTCATCCCTGCCTCTGAACCACCGATCCAGAGCGAGTATTTTCCGCGCGGCTCTGCCATCAGACCCAGATCCTGGCACTGCACACCCGTACAATTTCGCGGACAGCCGGATATCCCAATTTTAAAATCCCACGGCAGAATCGTTCCATAAAAGGTTTCATCAAGCACCTTCGCTAGTCCCAAGGTATCGCCACGAGAGTTTGCTGAAAACCCCTTCCCCGGGCAGGCTGCGATGTTCCGCACACTCTTATGCAAATTTGCGACACGCAGACCAACCGCTTGAAGTTGCTCTAAAGCACTCCCAACTTTTTCTTTCGGAATAAGGAGCAGCGAGGCCATGCGACGGGTGTTCTTAATGACCCCATCCTCCCCGACAATCTCAGCCAAAACCCTCACCTGTTTCCCGGTCAAAACCCCACCGGGGGAATTCACGAGAATGGCCACAACCCCATTAGCTTGTTCAGCGATGCCCCAATGAATCCCGCTCTCACATTCTACCGTATCACCAGTCCATTGAAAGTTATCATCCCGTTGAAGTTCAGTCATGAAACTTCTCCTTTCAAAATCTTTGAAATGATTCTTGTTTTACATTCTCTGTATGTCGACAAAATCCTGCCTTAGTACCTGAAAAATAAAATATTAGGCATATGAAAGAAAATAACAAGTCAAAGATGCCATGGATATTTTGCGTCAGACAAGGAGGTATGTTCACCTCATAGTGGGGCTATTAGGTGAACATACCGACGCAGTATGACACAAAATAGACTGACAGACTGACTGGTTATTTTCTTGAATGTGCCTTAGTCCAGAAAACAGCAAAAGAGAGCCCCTCAGTTTGGCTCTCTCCAGCTATGCACTCATGATCACAAGACGGTTCCATTCATTGTTGCCTAAAGGCGTTTTGCTTATGTCAACTCTCAATTTGTGTTTCACCCTGCACGACGACGGGTTATACGCTGAGTAAATTCATGAAAGAAAGGCTCGTAATCCGTTTTCAACTGTTCTACCGATCCATCCGATAATACTTCATAAATTTTAACCTCACCGCCACCCTTCGTCCATTCATGACAACATTCTCTGCAGTAATACCGTTCACGGCCAATGCGACCAACCTCACGCGCTCCACATAACGGGCAACCATTCATAATTCAAGCCACTCCCATCTATAATTTCAATATTTAATTTCCAATATTATCTACATTATACCTTAAAAGTCTTTACTGTTGCTTAAGAAATTGTGAAGCTTTTGTGTCATTTCTCTTCTAAAGAAGAATTATTTTCCGATGTCCCTCTGCCGGTTTTTGTCTTTAATGAGCGAAAAATAAAATTTATTTGTTAATATTAATTAATAAGCAGGATTTTTGTTATTATAAGAAGAAAGAAGGTAAAGGAAAAATGCGTCAAAAACTAAATTTTCAGAAAATAATAGTAACTCAATTTATTCAAGTTGGAGGGCATATAAGATGTTTGGCTTTAAAGGAAATGCTCAGGCAAACGGTGCGCAAATCGCCATAGAAAAGGATGAACTAAACCGGTTAACAGAATGTCTGAACCGCTGCGACCTCGCTAAACCACTTGATCTGGAACTTTCTCCCTCCAGCACACTGAACGGTATCGTCAAGGTCATCAATGGGATCATCGAGTCGCGGCAAAACGCTGTCGCCAATACTATGCTCGACATTAACGGAGCAGTCGGTCAAATGACCGGCATGACCTCTATCCGGGATATGCTCCAGCGTATTCAGGAGCAAACGCCCCAAATCGCCAATATGTCTGCTCAAGCTGAAGAAATGGGCGCAGCCGCCGCTGAAACTGCCTCCTCCGCTTCGAATGCAGCAACCTTTGTCGCGCAATCCTTAAGTACGGCTGCCTCCGGCGTGGAAAAGATCCAACAAGCCCTTGACTTTGTTGAACGCTCCTTTGCCCAGTTCGAGCAAGTAAGCCAACAAGTGCAAAATGTTCTAGATTCCATGAGCGAAATAGAACAGATTGTCAGCGTCATTGCTGGCGTTGCGGATCAGACAAACCTTTTAGCCTTAAACGCAGCCATCGAAGCCGCTCGAGCTGGGGAACAGGGACGAGGGTTTGCAGTCGTCGCCGACGAAGTGCGCAAATTAGCCGAACACACCAAGACGTCTGTCACAGACATCCGACTAAAAACCGGGCATTTAAGCCGAAATTCGAGCCAGACAGCGAGTGACATTCTTTCTCTCTCCCACATGATGTTAGAGGGAAAATCAGTCATGCAGGCCGCCGGGCAAGAGGTTGAACAAATCTTGGCCCACGTCGTAACGATCTCAGATGACATTCAGCAAATTGCCGCAGGGAGTCAAGAACAAAGTGCCATTATCGAAGAATTTGCTCATATTATTGGTCTAGTGAGTGAGTCCGCGCATACAACTGAACTCGTTGCCAACCAAACCGGTGAGGAGATTTATGCTATAAGCCAACAACTCGGAGAAATTCGAACTCACCAAATCCAGAGTGTACCCGCCATAACTACTTTACAAGCCCTCGAACTCTCCAAGACGGATCACCTTCTTTGGACTTGGCGAATCTATAATATGCTTTTAGGATATGAACAAGTGGATCCGAAAAACGTGGGGACCCACCATGATTGCCGCTTAGGGCAATGGGCCGATGGCCCTGAATCTAGCGTACTGCGTGCTAGCCCTGCCTTTTTAAGGCTTGCGTCGCCACACGAACGCGTGCATGAATTAGCGCGTCAAGCTGCTCACGCATACAATCAAGGTAACGTTAATGAAGCCGAAAACCTTTTGACCCAGATGTCCCAATCCTCCCAGGATGTTGTCCAAATCCTTAACGAATTAGAACAGCTGCTATAACCCTAGCAAAACTCTGCACCTACCGGGTTTCTTTAAGATCTAGAGGATAATGGTAGTGTATATCCAATGGACATGCACCATCATTATAAACCAATAAATTATCAAAACTCCCCCTAGACCAAAAGAAACTAACCCTCGTGAGGTATTCCTTATCCACCAACAGGCAGTCCCTAAAATGATTGGTAACAGTATTTTAATCGCCATAATAAGGGGAATTAAGTTTTTTGCAATAAGTAACTGCATTAAGGGATTGCCTTCTTCAATCAACTGAAGACGTATTCCCCAAATTGTTAAGCTCCCATCGATAATATTGAAAACCAGAATCATAATGGTAGCCATTATGATTCTCTTTTCAAAGAGTGTAAGTGTAAGCTTAGTTTCCTTATTTTCAAAGGGATTAGATACAGATCCTGAATTAAGCAATGCTAATTCCCTACCTTCGCCAATATGTCCTTATTAAGCTAATATGTCTATTGTTAAGCTATATGCCTATTATTAAGCTTAGACAAAAACTCAGGTTTTTATAAAGAAATCTATAAAGTAAAAATCGTCTAATTTAGGTTCGATTTCTGTGCTTCCTTTATTTTTATGCGTAAAGTGCTAGGCAAGACCAATATATTTTCCAATAGCGAATAAAAAAGCAATCCGTATCAGTAGATACAGATTGCTTTTTTATTTGTCGATGCTTATGCGTCAAATAAAGTGATGCTTTTTAAACTCTTCTATATTGTGCTTTCCCAAGTTCGTAGAGATTATTTCCCTCATGATCGATAATCACGATCACTGGGAAGTCTTTGACAACCAAGCGACGTATTGCTTCCGGTCCTAATTCCGGATAGGCAATCACTTCAGCCGAAACGATCCGTTTGGCAATGAGGGCACCTGCTCCTCCAATCGCTCCGAAATAGACGGCACCAAATTTCTTCATCGCCTCAATCACTTCCAAAGAACGAAGCCCTTTGCCGATCATTCCCGTCAACCCTTCGGCGATCAACTTCGGTGAATAAGCATCCATCCGCCCGCTGGTCGTTGGCCCAGCCGAACCGATTACTTGCCCTTCTTTGGCAGGTGTAGGACCTACAAAATAGATGACTTGATCTTTCATTGTGAAGGGAAGCTCAAGTCCTTGCTCCAAGGCTTCGACCATTTTTTTATGAGCAGCGTCACGTCCGGTATATATCACACCATTTAATAAGACATTGTCCCCGACCTTCAAGTGCTTGACCTTTTCTTGAGTAAGGGGAGTTTCAAGACGTAAGAGGTCACTCATTTAGCTTTCCCTCCCTTGCAAGGTGATTTCCTTATGGCGAGTGGCATGGCAGCCAATGTTTACTGCAACCGGCATGCCCGCAATATGGGTCGGATACACTTCCAAATTAACAGCCAGTGCAGTCGTCACGCCACCAAACCCATGAGGCCCAATGCCTAAGCGATTGACGCGGTCTAATAACTCTGCCTCAATTTTCGCCAAACGCTCTTCCGGATTATGTTTTCCCACGTCACGAAGTAAGCTTTTTTTGGCCAAGAAGGTTGCTTTTTCCATCGTTCCACCCACGCCCACTCCCACAATAATCGGGGGACAGGGATTTCCACCTGCTCGATCGACAGTATCCACCACAAATTGCATCGCTCCCTCTAAACCCTCAGAAGGCTTGCACATTTTTAAGCCTCCCATATTTTCACTGCCGAACCCTTTAGGCGCCACAACCAAGTGCAGAGAACTGCCCGGAACAATATCATAATGGATCACTGCCGGGGTGTTGTCCCCCGTATTGACCCGCTCAAACGGATCTTTGACGACGGATTTGCGCAAATATCCTTTCTCATACCCTCGACGTACCCCTTCATTGATTGCTTCCGTGAGGCTCCCACCGACCACGTGCAAATCCTGGCCAACACTGACAAACAGCACCGCCATCCCTGTGTCCTGACACATCGGAACTCTTTCCCTTTGCGCAATTTCAGCATTCTCAATGAGTCGCTCCAGTACCTCAATTCCCAAGGGAGAACGTTCCGCCTTTACAGCCTGCTGAAACCCCTCCATAATATCCGAACCAAGATCATAATTTGCCTCTATACAAAGCTTTTCAACCGCTAAAACGATTTCTTCCACGTGTAGTTCCTTCATTTTCCAATACCCTCCTAAGAACTCTAGGTAACTGTCTATTACTCCTAGTAGTCTTTCTTCCTAATTGTAATACCCATGTGTCGTCCTCTTCCCAACCCGCAGGGTCCGCGATCACACGCTTCGACGCCTTTGCGTGAGTTGTAGTCAAACTCGGCTTTAATCCGCTTTCATCAGCAGGGCGGAACACAAGGTCCCTTCTCGCCATCCTTGGCTACAGGGACACTTGGCCATCCATGGCCGGCGGATGTGTTCCGCCGGCCATGCGACAAGGATGTCGCTTTGGCCGGGTACCCTGCCCTCTTGCATAAAGGATTAAAGCCCTAGTTTGGCACAACGAACGCATGGCCGAGAAGGTGTGACGCGGACCCTTCCATATAGTCCTCTAATAGATCCAAGAAAACTGTTACTCCTAATAAATCCGCACTACCACCGGGACTAATTTTACGTTTAGAAAAATCCTCATCCATCTCTTCAATAGCTTTTATACCCTGGGACGTTTCTACTCCACCTATCGAAATAATCTGCTTAGCTCTTTCCTGAACCTCTCCTAATGTTTCGAAACCGTGCCTATACAAGATAGTGGAATCTTCGCAAAACTGCATAATCGCCAAAAGAGTTTGTACCAATCTTTGGTTTTTGCTTAAATCTTGGTTTCCCTTATAAAATTCTAACGAAAAGTCAAAAACCATAGGCAGTCCTCTTTGCACCTCTCCTCGTATTCCCTCAACTTTATGGTGCAAAAAGAGTCTTTCTCCGTGCGTGAGCGAGAATTCATCAGTATTTTTAAACTCGATATACCTTGAACTCAACTCCCGCTCCACTAGACCTGAAGTCATTGCTTTGATAATGCTTTGCAAGGATGAGAAACGAGCACCACTGAAGAGTGCTTTTCCTCCGGCGGCACAGCAAACGCCCAATAAAAAAAGCATTCCCTTATGGGTATTTATGCCTGACGTCTTGCGAAGCATTTGCTGTTCGCCCAATCGACCGACTTGCCTTATCTGTTTAAAAATTTCTTGGGGAGTACTTAAGCTAAACCCTGCCTCAACGCAATGAATTAAAGGGTTGATTAGGGTGACAGCGCTATCTATGAAAGTGAAGTAATTCATGTCCAGATGGGCGCCACTCGAAGCTCTGGAAACCAGTCCCGGTGATGGGGTGCAGGATACCTCATAAAGCATTGCTTGAATGGCGAGACCCGCAATATGGATGCATTGATCATTTACGCTATTATACAAGCTCTCGCCTGGGTTCGTGTGCTCTGTCATGCATGTTATCCCTATATTCTGTATATTTTTCTTCAATAAATGCCACTACCTCATGCTCACTATGCCGTCTCGCCCTGACGCAATAATGGACGAAGTCTTCACATAGATAGCATGTCCGCCTTGGATACCCCAACTCCTGCCTACCGATACTTTTACCTTCTAAATTATACACATCTAGGTCTAGACATCTGCCCAGAATATGCTTTTCTTCAAGATTAATCGCTATTCTCTTCAATGCCAAAACGTCTTCCTGCACCGCAACATAAAGAATAGGGCCTTCTGCGCCCTGAAGCAGCCACTTACCACAAACCTGAGCGCTTAATATAGTACAAATCAAAGGGCTCATAACCTCAATAATTTTGACAGTTAAAGGATTCATTTTCTTAAGACCGGGATAATTCACTCTCATAACCAGCAACGGGGTATGATAACGTTTAAGTAAGTTGTCAATTAGGCCAACCCTTTTTTCCCTGGCTTTAAGTAATTCATCGACCGTGTATTCTTTCATCATTTAGTGCGGAGAGTCACTACTTTTCAGCCTCTCCACGATCTCCCTTCCAAGGCTTGTGTTTAGAAACTCGAGGGTAACTTCAGGCAAGAGGTTTTTCAGATCCTGCAGCTCCCCTTGTTTTATTAACTCTCTAACCCTCGATGCGCTGATAGGGACATCCCTAAAAACCTTTCTCGCAACCTCATGCAATTCAACACCATAGGTAGGAAGGACTTTCTTTAGGGCCTCATTGTACACCCCCGTAACCTGGCAAAAGGGTTCCTCTCCTACATATCGCTTAGTTATATTAAAGCTTTTGCAAAAATACTTACCAAAAATTGAGGAGTCTAACTCCACATAGGCCCTCAACCTTTCCCCCTTTTCCCTTAAAAAATAGCCAGGAAAAGTAGCTGGGGATATTATATACTCTCCACTTGGTATTATCTTAACGTTTTTTAAGTGCGCTACTCCCTTGCGAACCAGTTCATATCTTAATTTAAAGGGAAAAAGGGATTGATCCTCCTCAACAATAAACACAAGGACCTCTTGATTGTTTTTAGAAGCTTCTTCAATCAAATACGCATGTCCTAAGGTAAACGGATTACAATTCATGACTAAAGACGCTTTTTCCTCAATCCCAAGCTGGTATTTTTCTTTCATTTGCTCTAACGCTTGATAAATATCATAAATGCCATTTTCCAAGAGCGCCACATCTGCATTGCTATGGATAAGTTTGAAATTAAGAGCCAAAAAAACATCAGCATTGGCTGGTTTTGTGAATATAAAACTGTGGAATATACCCTGACTAAAGAGTTTATCGATCAGAGTGGAAATCAAAAGGGAAGTTTTTCCCTCTCCCCTAAGTTCCTTACTGACCGCAAAGCATTTTAAGACATTTTTGGCCTTGGAACAAGTTGCAACAATTGACGCCCCCGGCGACACTCCATCTCTAATCACCAAAGTATAATCCACATCCTGATCTAGGCTTAAGTCAAAGCCCCGGAGAAAGACTTCTACCTCATCTCTTTCCAATCGGTCCTTGAGATTTACCCATTCAGTCTTAATTCCATACATTGTTTCTTTCTCCTTAAACCATCCTCACAACATCGATAACACTACCATCCCGATATTCCACCACAGCCACGATCTTTTCGGAGGTTTCAATACCCTTAGGTACTCCGGTAATTTTCTCAGCCAAGGTTTTCAATTCCTCGATCGTCATAAGCGGCAACTTGGTTTTGCTCAATTTTTCCAATAAATCCACTCTTTTGGGATTAACAGCGATTCCTCGTTCTGTCACAACAACATCAATGTTTTCTCCTGGAGTTGTAATCGTTGTCACCTTAGCCTTGATCATCGAAAGCCTAGCTTTCATAAGCTTCGTGACGACAATAGCGAGCTTTGATCCGGCTGCTGTATCACTATGTCCGCCCGAACCACCTATAATCACTCCATTGGAGCCTGTCGTCACATTAACATTGAATTCGGTGTCGATTTCAGTCGCTCCCAGGATCATGATATCTAAGTTGTTAACCACCGCTCCCTTAGTGTGAGGATTTCCATACATAGAAGCAGACATAACTTGGTGCCGTGCATTATCTCTATACGACTCTATCGCCTTTAAATCAAAGCATTGAACATCAAAAAGAGTTCTAAAGAGTCCCTCTTCCAGCATTTCCACAAGATACCCCGTTATTCCTCCAGCGGCAAAGCTGCCTACCACCTCTTCACGTTTCATAATCCCTTTAAGCTCAGCAGCAACTGCCAGAGAGGTTCCACCTGCTCCCGTCTGAAAGGACATTCCCTCCTTAACTAAGCCTGAGGCCTTCATCACCTCAGCAGCCCTTTTTGCGATAATAAGAGCCACCGGGTCCTTCGTAATCTTAGTCGTGCCCGAAACGATACCCTCCGGGTCTCCGATCGATTCCACCTGAACCACGTAATCGACAAACACTTGGCTGATTTCAATCGGACAGGCTGGAAAAGACACTAAATTATCGGTGATAGCAATAGTTTTATCGGCGTACTCTGCATCTGACACAGCATAACCCAACGTGCCACAGGCTGATTTACCATACACACCATTAATATTGCCATAAGTATCCGCCGTGGGTGCTGCAATGAAAGCCACATCGATATGAAGCTCTCCACTTTCAATGGCCCTTGCCCTGCCACCATGAGTCTGCATTAGAGCCGGCTTTTTCAATTCCCCTCGTGATATAGCCTCCGGCACAGGACCCAACATATAGTTTGCTATCATACCCGTGACCACGCCACTCCTCATGTGCTCTACGAGGGGCGCATGCACTGGAAAAATAGAGCTGGCCGCAATGGTTAGATCCTTGATGCCTCGTCTGGCCAAAGCCTCCACCACCATATTCAAGACATGATCTCCATTCCTCAAATGATGATGAAATGAAATTGTCATACCATCGTCAATGTTTGCCTTATCCAAAGCTTCCTCTAAACTTGCTAACACCTTACGATCACCAGGGCGCACATTGGTCAGCTTCACAGCTTTCCTAGTTTTTATCCCACCATCACTAAAAGCGCCCTGAAACGGCTTAACCTCACCATACCCCTCAATATAATCCGGAAGTTCTCTACCTAAGATTGTTTTAACCGTTTTTATAGGTTTCATCGTTCTTCCCCCTAGCTTTCCATCAGTCCTAGCCTTTGGCTGAGCTCCACCGTGGTTCTTGCTCGATTGATAACAGGCGCATCGATCATCTTACCATCTAAGGAAAAGACCCCTTTGCCCTCTTGTTTCGCTTCCTCCATAGCAGCCAAAATCCTCAAGGCCTGTTTTAATTCCGCCTCTGTCGGGGCAAACACAGTATGAATGATATTAATTTGTCTCGGATTGATAGCTGATTTCCCTGTCATTCCCAAGCTTTTTGCCTTAGCCGTGTCCTTAATAAGTCCCAAATCATCCTTCGTATCTGTAAATGGAGTATCAATTGAATCCACCCTTAAAGCCCGGCACACCGTTGCCACCTTATTCCGGGCATAAAAGATTTCCTCTCCTTCTTTTGTTCTCTTAATGCCCAGATCCGAGGTCAAATCTTCTCCCCCCAGCAAAACCCCTACCACTCGTCTGGAGGCCTTAATCACGTTATGAACAGTTTCTAAGCCGATGGCCGTTTCTATCAAAGCAATTATCTTAATGCTCCCCGCGACGTAACCTTGTTCCTTTTCAATTTTATCCAGCATCATATCTACAAGTATTATTTCCTCTTCATGTGCCTTAGGGATTAGCAACGTATCCGGTTTAACCCTAGCAATCATATCGAGATCCTGCGGCCCAAATTCCGTATCCAGGGGATTGATTCTAACCACCACTTCAACTTGTGAATAATCAATAGTTTTGATGGCCTCTCGCACCAAAATTCTGGCACTATCTTTTTCGGTTAGGCTTACCGCATCCTCTAAATCTAAAATAATGGAGTCCGCTCCGAGTATCGCCGCATCTTGCAGCATACCCGGATTATTTCCCGGCATAAAAAGCATTGTTCGTCGTAACTTTTTCAAATTAACCACCTCAATTTATTTCAACTATTACTCCTACTACCACTCCAATATCTTATTTAAACCGTTAAGATCATGCGAGCATCTCGCTGATGATTTCTATGAAATATCTTGCTAGATTGCTCTCTTTATAGCCGTTTCCACTCTTGCACCGATCGTATAATCTAAAGCTCCCTTATCCTGAGCTTTAATAGTAATACCCTCTATCCCCATTTGCTTCACCTTATGTAAAATCACTTGTTTAATTACATCGCCAAACTGCTGCATCACGATACTTTCGAGTTCAAGCTCTACACCTCCTGACGCATTGGGCATGACCATTATTAGAATATCATTGGACTCAAGCGTACCTGCTTTTGCTATCTTAGTTATTTTCACTTAGCTCACCTCATTGTCGTTATTTTAAATTTTTTGATTCTATTTTCATAGGTCCAACTCTCCCAATCGTCTCATGACACGCAGCAACACCCGATCGCCCCATTAAATTGGGGCTCTTGCGGTATAACAATCCGACGGCCCGACTCCGTCTCCAAAAGCTTCCCGACAGCGTGGTTATGCGCAACACCCCCAGTAAAGACCAAAACCTCTCCAGCGAAAGAACGCAGAAGAGGTAAAATTCGCTTGACAATCGTAGCGTTAACCCCTGCCGCAAGTTCAGCCAGCGGAAACCCCTCCACAATCTTACCGATGAGCTCACTTTCCCCAAACACCGCACACGTAGAGTTCAACTCCACCGGAGCCTCGACATATTGTCCAAGTTCTTCAAGTGTCACATCAAGAACACTCGCCATATTCTCTAAATATCTGCCAGAAGAAGCCGCACATTTATCATTCGTCATAAAATCAATCATTTTGCCCTTGCGGACTTGGATAATTTTACTGTCTTGCCCCCCAAGATCGACCAGGGTGAAATCCATTAAACCTGTCTGATAAATTGCGCCTAACACATGCGCCTTAAGCTCCGGAATCGCCTCACCCCCAGCAAGCTCTAAGGTATTCCGCCCATAACCAGTAGAAACTAAACGCTCCACCACAGGCAATCCCAAAGCTTCAAAATTAACCACCAGCTTCTCCCCCTGCTTGCGACCATACTCCCGGTAAAACCGGATCGTATCCAAACTTTCCAACCGCAGGATCTCTAAACGCTCCCCCTCCGCCGGCCGTCGCATAAGGGCGATCTTCACACTCCGGCTCCCCAAATCAATACCACAAACGGTTTCTCCCGACATGTCCCGCCCCCTCCATCATATTCCATAACCCTTCGTAACCTTTCCCCAGAGACCCCCTGTCTCGACACTCTTGCTCGCGTCTTCCCAGCCCAGAGGGTCCGCGATCACACGCTCCGACGCCTTTGCGTGAGTCGTAGCCAAACTCGGCTTTAATCCTCTTTCATCAGCAGGGCGGAAAACAGGTCCCTTCTCGCCATCCTTGGCTACAGGGACACTTGGCCATCCATGGCCGTCGGACGTTTTCCGCCGGCCATGCGACAAGGATGTCGCATTGGCCGAAACACTCACCCGTGTTTCGCCCTGCCCGCTTGCATCAAGGATTACAGCCCTAGTTTGGCACGACTCACGCAAGGGCCGAGGAGGTGTCTCGCGGACCCTCCCTAGTTTGGCACGACGAGCGCAGTGACTGAACAAGTGTCTCCCGACCCTTTCTAATTCCTAGTCTTCATTCCCAACCCAGAGGGTCGTGATCACACGGCGTGAAGCCTATGCGCGAGTCGTAGCCAAACTCGGCTTTAAACCCTCTTTCATAAAGCGGGGCGGGAAACAGGACGTTTCCCGCCGGCCATGCGACAAGGATGTCGCATTGGCCGGGAACCCCGCCCGCTTTCATCAGGGGTTTAAAGCCCTAGTTTGGCACGACGAGCGCAGTGGCTGAACAAGTGTCTCACGACCCTCCGAGCATACTCAAAAAAGACTCCACCCTCATCTTACTCCTCGCATCCAACCCCGTTGGATTCTCCCCTTCTAAAGTTAAAATCGGATAATCCAGCTTCTTTCTAATGATCAGATCCTCAATCTGGCGATAACAAAAACTCTGTGTATAGTGAATGATCCCGTCGAGTTGGCGCCGCTCTGCCTCCCGAGCAATATCCTCAATCCGTTGAAATACTTTATAGGGATACGTATATAAGCGATATTGCTCGACGACATCATCCGTCTCAAAGGGCATTGTGAACTGCCTCTGGACTTCATTAAAAACAACACGAGCTCCGTGAACTTCTAAAAAATCGTACACTTCGGGAAATATAGGTGGAACTCCGATAAAACCAAGGCGGATTTCGCGCCCCTTCCCCCGTGCTCCTAAACGAACCCGCTCTGAATAAGGCTCCCGCCCGCGCGCCATTTGTATAAATTCCTCCATCTTACGAGCAAAGCCCTCGGGGTCGCCGTTAAAATCCGAACAAGAAACCAGATAGAGGTGGTTTTCAAATCCACTGACACGATTTTCTTCCCATGTCAGTCGATCAATTTCCCACGCCAAGGCTCGAACCTGATCAAGGCGTTTCTTTTGTTGATACACACCCTCCCAGGTTGTGCCCAAAGCTTCAATTAGCTTCTCCATCTGGAGACGGAGCATATCAGGATCTCGATCATATGGAAAAGCAAACGGGATAATTCCTATCCCCTCCACTTCCCAGGTCTCCATCAAGGCGTGTGTATTACTGCAATCTCCTTGAGTCACAGCAACAATTCTCTGAATGTCAGGATTATGTAAGGCTGTCGAATACAACCCCTTAATCCACCCGCACACATTTCTCGGGAAGCCAGCCAGCTCCGCCTCTTCCACCCGACGCATGGCTTCTGAACTTGTAATAAAAATATTGTTCAAATCAATCGGCGTATCACCTGCAGCAAAAATAACTTCAACCGGCACCGTCGTTGTTAACCCAATTTTGCCCATAATCCTGACTACTCCTTAAAATAGTTTTATACTCACTATTTTAAGGGTTACATGACAAAATGTACAATCTGACCTTTTCATCAGATAAGTCTATTATGAAAGGAGCCTCTCTTGTCAGAGAAGCCCCTTAAAAATACCGCTACATGAGACTTATTTTCTGCCTGCGGCCATTTCATTCTATCAGATAGTCAAAGGATGTATAAGTGATTAAACCAAGAATTTTAAGCGGAACGAGCGATTGCAATTTCATAAATTCAAAGTGATATTCGATCACCCTGTGGAAGGTTAGCTTTCGGTACCTTTTTATTTTCGACGAAGCGTTTGGAGTTAAAGAAATAATTATAAGATCCAAAATACTTTTTATAGTCATGCTTTTGTACTCTATTCAATATAACCCCTAATATATTTACATTTAATTTCTCAAGCTGATTCTTAATGCGCTTTAAGCTTGCAAGAGTGGTGAAACCCATTTTCACAACTAATAAAGTTGCGTCAACACTTGACGCGACAATAGCTCCATCCACAACGCTAGACAGCGCTGGAGTATCAAAGATCACGATATCATAGTCATTTGCCAATTTATGCACTAGATCTTCAAACCGAGAGGAGTATAGAAGTCCCATCGGGTTACGATGTTCATTACCACAAGAACAGTAAGTAAGGTTGGTAATATTCGTCTCACTTAGCACATCATTAAATTCAATGTTTTCCGCCAGATAATCTGATAGTCCAAATAATGAACTCTTATTCAGCCTCTTTGCAGCAGTCGGTTTGCGCATATCCGCATCGACAAGAAGTACTTTCCCGCCCGAATGCGCCATCATAATTGCAAGGCTTATAGCAAGAGAAGTTTTCCCCTCTTCCGGATTATAACTTGTCATAGCAATTGTCTTAAACATTTCCTGGTCATCACTCATAAGTATGTTAGTGGTAAGCATCGCATAGGCCTCTTGAACAGCCTGATTTTTGTTATCATACATATCAAACGTTTTCGCTTGCAATCCTACTTCCTCCTTTACCGGATATCATGTTCAGGAATAATCCCTATCACACGCACATTTAGGCCGTTTTCGATATCCTCTGCTGAACGCACTGTTGTATCAAAGTACTCCAAAATATAAATAATACCCAACGCAACAAACAACCCTGCCAACATCCCGAGAAAGACTTTTTGCGGGCCATTATTAGGGACAGGAAAATTTGGCACTATCGCTTCATCCAAAACGTTAAGAATATTACTGTTCGTGAGTTGACGGATTTGAATCATAAATTCACTTCCTGTAGCATTCGCTACAGCTGCAACAACAGTTGGATCAGAACCTCTCGCGCTAATTTTAATTAAATTAGAATTCAGATTACTATTTATATTGACCATTAATAAGAGTTCTTTTTCTGTAAGGTTATATTGTTTAACATCCCTTAATACCGCCGCGGTCACTAATCTGCTCGTAATAATTTCGGTTGACTGTCGAACTAATTGCTGGGTAGCTTCTAAATCCTGTGACGACAAGGATTGATCCTTCAGTGACATTTTATCACGATTCATAATGTACAGCGTAGTGTCAGCTTGATACATCGGCTTCGCAAAATACACCATCAGTAAGCCTAATCCACCGCCTATTACCACTAGCAATACAATTAAGCGCCACTTACGCATTACTGAAGACAGGGTTTGTATAATATCCATTTTATTATTCCTTTCTTGAGCAACACGGGCGTTTCGTCCATGCTCCTCTACAGAACGGTACGTGCCCTATTGTGCTTGACACATCCATTGGAAACATCACGTTCATGCGTGCTGCTTTAGCAGCTCGCACCATCATATTAAAGAACTACCGCTTACCTTGATGTGCGATCTTCAGTTGGTTTTACAACATTTTTTCCTTTTGAATATTATTATATTCAATATCAAGTCCTGATTTCCTTTTATTTTCTGGAAGGATAAATTTTCAATTCGATCTAAAATGGCGAATGGTAAGTTACTTTTCTTATAAACCTTATTGTTCTATCATTCATACGAAATTTAATCTCGGCCTTAATTCTAGCTGTTAAAGTTTTCATAATATTTTTTTCAGGGTTAATTGGTTGATCCAATGTTTCCGGCCACATATTATAGACTAGTTTTTTGAAAAAAACGTAGTTCGGAGCGCTCCTCTTTTTAATGTCTATTGTCGAAATCGCCAAGAGGTATTCTTTGTTGTTAAAAGGGACAAACTGTTCATTTGCTATGTCCTGCTCAAGCGCAAATAAGGCACCCCAATTCCCCATTCTGTTTTCCCAATAAAATAGATCTATAATCGGAATACCGTATTCCTCGGAAAAACCTTTTGCATCCCAAAACCATTTGTCAAACTGCTCAGAGACATATGGATTTTCGGGAAATTCTGCAACCTCATATAAGTCACGTGCCTCAAAAATTTTTCTGTCGCAATAGCAACTCCTAACTATTTCACTACACATGCCGCTCACGTGTATCTTATTTAGATTATTATTAGAATGGTATTGTACGTTTCTTAATGTGTAGTTGAATCTGGGGAAGATATGATGTTTTGAGTAAAATTCCCTGAATTCCTGATTCACTTCACCGGGTAATATGGATTTATAATTTATCTTTAAACTATTCGCCAGTTTTCTGGGTATTATATAATCAGAGTGCTTTTCTGCAAGTGCGGTGGTAAATGTGAAATATTCAATAGAATCGCTCACAGGTTTTGATGCCGCCAGTATGATTCTTGTATCCCACCCCGCCGTTATCGCTTGGACGATTTTATATCTATTGTTGAGCGCGACCATTGTACCTTGCAATATATCACTTGCATACTTTATGACGTCATCCTCGCAGTCAAAGTGCCTTATTTTCAAAGGAGTCCTTAATACTTCGCGTTTCACCATGTTGATATAATGGTTCGGCAAAACTTTCATCAATCTGTCATCAAGGCATTCGTCACCAAACCACATGCATCCTTTCTCGGCAAAAAGCTTCTCATCAATGAAAGATTTTTTTAAATCCCCTATAAGCCATTTATAATCAAATACGTCCAGAAACATTTTGGGTGATGAGGTAAAAATAGCCTGCCCGTCAAAGAATGTATAATATATCTGCCGCATAGAGCAAGCATCGTTTATTATAATGAAGTCTCTATCGTTTTTATAAAGCACCACATATCTTCCAGAATATTTTTGCAGATTTATAATTAACTTATCCGCATTATCACAGGTTTTTAACACGTCTTCAAGTATCTGCTTATTATTTTTTTGGGGCGAGAATGGGTCTATTATATACCCCAGCGCACAAATTTGAGAGTTTTTATCTCCCACTATCGTAACATCTAAGAATGTGCTGTGGTAAATATGAAAACCATTAAACATTTTGGCATCATAATCATCCCACTTGATTTTTACAGGATTATTACAAATAATATACTGGTTCTTATACACCTTGATATAACACCTCCACATTATTGATACCAGTGTTTGTCAGTTGAACAGATTCCAGTATTGATAATCTAAGAGAGTCTAATACTACTGATCTTGCAACATAAAAATTGGAAAAAGTTTTCTGCACCGCTTTTTATAATACCATACTTCCCCTGCAAAATTTGTCACAATCTTGAGAATGTTTGAGTTAAAAAAGGACGTTCCTCTTACGCCAAATTACGCAGAAGGAACGCTTTAAAGAAGTTCAAATTCGTTTTTCAATATTCTCTAACGGCCAAAATGGGCAATGCTTAATTACTTTTCTTAAAAGACTTATGGTTCTATCATTCATGCGCTTTTTAATCTCAATCTTCATTTTGGTTATTAACCTTTTTATAATGTTTTCGGGGTTAATTGGTTGAGTCAGGGTTTCTGACCACATATTATAAATCAGGTCTTTAAAAAAAGTATAATTCGGAGCGCTCCTCCTGCTACTGTCTATTGTAAAAATCGCCAAGAGTAATTCTTTGTTGTTAAAAGGGCAAAACATTTCAATTGCTATGTCCTGCTCAAGCGGAGCTAAGGCAAACCAATTCCCCATTCTGTTTTCCCAATAAAATAGATCTGTAATCGGAATGCTGTATTCCTCGGAAAAACCTTTTGCATCCCGGTACCATTTATCTATCTGCGCCATTACATATCGATTTTCTGGAATGTCAAAAATACAGTATAAGTCGCTTACATCATTGATTTTTATATTGCCATAGTAATTCCTTACTATTTCACCGCCATTGCCGTTCACGTTTATCTTATTTTGATTATTATAATAATGGTATTGTATGTTTCTTAATGTGTGGTTGATTCTCGGGAAGATATGATGATTAGAGTAAAATTCTCTGAATTCCTGATTCACTTCACCGGGTAATATGGATTTATAATTTTTTATCTTTAAACTATTCGCCAGTTTTCCGGGTATTATATAATCAGTGCTCTTTTCCGTAAGTGCGGTGGAAAATGTGTAATATTCAATAGAATCGCTTACAGATTTTGATGCCGCCAGTAAGGTTCTTGAATCCAACCCCGCCGTAATCGCTTGAACCGTTTTATATCTATTGTTGATCGCTGCTATTGAACCTCGCAATATATCACTTGCATAATTTATGACGTCGTCCTCGCAGTCAAAATGCCCTATTTTCAAGGGGGTCCTTAATACTTCGCGTTTCGTCATGTTGAGATAATGGTTTGGCAAAACCTTCATCAATCTGTCATCAAGGCCTTCATCTCCATACATGAATTCTTTCTCTGCGAATTTCTTCTCATCAATAACAGATTTTTTCAAATCCCCTATAAGCCATTTATAATCAAATACGTCCAAGAACATTTTGGGCGAAGAGGTAAAAATAGCTTGTCCGTCGAAGAATGTATAATATATCTGTCTCAACGAGCAGGCATCGCTTATCATTATGAAGTCTCTATCGTTCTTATAAAGCACCACATATCTTCCAGAATATTTTTGCAGATTTATAATTAACTCATCAGCATTACTACAGGTTTTTAACAGATCTTCAAGTATCTGCTCGTTATTTTTTTGAGGCGAAAATGGGTCTATTATATACCCCAGCGTACAAAGTTGAGAATTGATATCTTCCACTATGGTTACGTCTAAGAATGTGCTGTGGTAAATATGAAAACCATTAAACAATTTGGTATCATAATCATCCCACTTGATTTTTACCGGATTATCACAAATAAAATACTGGTTCTTATACACCTTGAAATACCTCCTGAGCGTCCTAAAGGCCTCTGAAATTTGAATCCCACAACAAAACCAATCCCTAATGTTTAGTTTCTGCCTTACTACTGATATAGACTAAAATATGAAACAGACGAATTATAGTAATTTATTTTTAAGATCTTATTTTCTAAAAGCTCACCATCTAGATCAATAACATCTTTTCCACGCTTACGTGGGTGACACATAATCTCAGTGTTTTTATCCTTCAAACGATAACCGATTTGATTTTGACATGCTATTAAATCTTCAGCACTACCAAAATAATCTGTCACTTTAAAGCCTAACTGTTTTAACCTAAACTTATAATAATACTTATATAACTTTTTGTAAAAAGGAACATTATATAACCCACAATTTCTAGAAATGCGTATTGCTTTTATATTAAATTGTTTAGCTATTTCCCATATTATACCGGAAATTCCTGGAACGGTATGTATATGATGATGCGAATCAAAATGGGTTATTTTAATTCCTGAACTAAAGCATCTATCTAATTGTTCTATAATTTCATTTGCTACAACCTGTCTAGTAATTTTATCAAGATTTATACCATTTTTATACTTTATTTTCCAATCTTTTTGAAAATCGCCTTCCGGCGTACAAAATAAAGTGTTCTTTTTCATCTCTTTCGTAATTGGTGATAGTTGTGTCAAATTAATATGTAAACCAATTTTATTTTGTAAATTATGCTTCCATATTAGCTCAACCGCTTCATCAAAGGCATTACCATTCGCCATTATCGTAGTTGAAGAACATAAGCCTTTATTAAATGCCTCAATTATAGCCCAGTTAGTATCTTTATCTAAACCAAAATCATCAGCATTTATTATGATCAAAATTTTTCCACCTTTCGGGATTGAAGATACTGGCATTGTGGAATGTACAACCTTTTGGTTACTATTCGAGCTATTTAATAAAAGTCCTTTACCAATAAGGAATTGTCCCAAAATATATGCATACTGAAAATTGTGGTTAATATCATATGAAGATTGTATCAAGAATGTAACAAGATTACTTTATTTTTTTCAACTACTTAATTTTTTATGGTAAAATACCCATAATAGATATTAAGGAAATAAACGGTAATATTTTGAGGTGGAGGTAAAATGTAAATGCAAAAGCGTAAGAAGAAGGGCCCAATATTTATTTTAATAATTCTCTTCGTAATATCTCTTGCAGCACCCACCAAAGCCAGTGATATTACCAAAGAAGAAATTTTAAATCAAATTCAGAGTATTGAAAAAAACTCAACCGAAAATAAACTTAATTCAAGTCTAGAAGAGTTACTGAATAACGATAACGCAGACATAAAAAGTCAACCGGAAGTTAATATTCAAGATTTTGGAGCAAAAGGCAATGGTGTTGATTCAGATGTTGATGCTTTGAAAAAAGCAATTGATTTTCTATATTATAAAAAGGGCGGAGGCAGCATTTATTTCCCTCCTACAGCGCAAACTTATGTAATTGATAAACCTGTTGGGATTCCAAAGAATATCAACTTGATTGGTGACAATACCGATATTTGCAGAAATTTTGACTACACAATAAATTCCAGCGCATTTATCTTTGACGGTAATAACATCATGGAGGGATTCATATATGACGGTGGCTCAATAAGGATACCTGATACTGGTATTCAATATGAAGCCCAATACTATCATGAGTTTCATGTAGAATCCGGTGGTGGATGTATATTTTACAATAACGTATTTTTGAATGCTAAGGGAACGTTTATTGGCGGAAACGGCAGTAACACTATTGTATTTAATAATACATTTGGTGAATATGGAGATCATTGCTTTTATGTAGGGGGAAATTCACTTCAAGCAACCAATAACATAATAATTTCAAATAATACCTTTAAAGCGTTAAAATCGACAAGAGATGCTATTAAGGTTACAAATAGCGGAGAGAATATTATTATAGCTAATAATTCTTTTGATGTTCCCGAAGGTAATCTCTTATACTTATATAAATCAAGTGATCCGAGTTATGAAAACAGCTTTCAAGACGATCTTAGAAATATTTCCTTTACATATAATACTGTAAAAAATTGTAATAACATTGGTCTTATAGGCCGTGATCCTTCTCCTAGCGAGTCAGCATATGGTAAGATAGACCAAATTAAGATATCGAACAATACAATTGATGGATGCACAGGATATTTAAAAATAGGCGAGTCATTGTGGGATTATGATTTTTTTAATGGTACAAATATTGATATTAGTAATAATATCTTTAAACAAACGCCGGAAATACAATTAAACTGTGCAGGAGATGGACTAAATGTAAATATTACTAATAATCAAGCCTATGGTCATCCTTTAAATGGTATATTTATTCTGGCAAATGGAAAAGCAACAGCTTTAAATCTAGCAAATAATGTTCTTGATTTTGATGATGATACAACGATAGTAAAAACCCCGGATAAAAATACGTATACAACAACGGCTGAAGGACTTGTAGCAATAATGCCAGAAGAAATAATTCTTTCTAACAATAAGACCACAAGCTCATTGGACTCATAGCGATGGGAAATATGGAATATTTTTATTGATATAAATTATTAACTATGTTATGATACAAGCAAGCAAGATAAATATAATTCGACAAAAACTTTTACTGATACTAGCAAACCTGTTGAAAAGCAGGGACGCAAAGCTATAGGGCCTGTAAAATGGCAGCCAGCTTCCAAAATGAGTTTTTTTTGTTTTGTAAATCTTTTTTAATACCAAATATTGTAACTCAAAAACTTTTACTGATAATGGCAAACCTGCTGAAAAGTAGGGACGCAAAGCTACAGGGCCTGTAAAATGGCAGCCAGTTACCAAAATGAGTTTTTTTTGTTTTCTAAATCTTTTTGTCTACCAAATATTGTCACTCGAAACTTTTACTGATACTAGCAAACCTGCTGAAAAGTAGGGACGCAAAGCTACAGGGCCTGTAAAATGGCAGCCAGCTTCCAAAGAAAAGGAGTGATCCTAATGAAAAAAAGTTTATGCAAAATCACATCTACTATTGCCCTACTATCTTTAGTATCCATGGCAACTCCTACCATCGCGATCGCAAGCACTCATAAAAATTTTAGTAATACTTCAAATACAAAGACTATAACTCCTACTGCAACTGCAACTGCAACTACAACTCCTACTACAACTCCTGCTGTAACTCCTGCTCCAACTCCTGCTGTAACTCCTGCTCCAACTCCTGCTGTAACTCCTGCTCCAACTCCTGCTGTAACTCCTGCTCCAACTCCTGCTGTAACTCCTGCTCCAACTCCTGCTGTAACTCCTGCTGT
>JARLHU010000073.1 GCA_031292095.1 Desulfosporosinus sp. | reverse complement strand
ATCGTTCGAAAGCGTTTATCCTTAAAAAACTTAGTGATAATTGGCATGAGTATCCTCCCTAGTCCTTCGTTTTACCATCTTCTGCGTCATCTAAGGAAGAATTGAATATTTCCTCGAAAAATTTAGCCTTTCGAAACATCATATCGGCGAAGCGAGTCATAACATCGGATTTGAATAGGATTACGACCCCTCGTTTCTTATTTCCCAGAACAATTAGTTTCTCACCTGGTTTGATACCAATTTCTTCTCGAGCCTCAGCCGGAATAACCACTTGTCCACGTTCTCCCATCACCGTCGAACCGTAGAATTTGCCATGATGCATCATTTTCTCCACCTCTATAAGTATGATACATCATACTTTTCATACTTGCAAACTATTAATTTTGAAAGCCCTTAGATATAGGCAAGAGGGTACGATCCACTATATCTTCATAGTTCACTCATAAGTAGCCCTGAATCATAAAAATAGTTATAATGGTAATATGGATATTTGGATGAACTTGCGTAAAATATTACATGTAGATATGGATGCCTTCTACGCCTCTGTAGAGCAACGAGACGATCCTACCTTACTGACGAAGCCAGTAGTGGTGGGAGGTAAGCCTAACAGCAGGGGAGTAGTTTGTGCTGCCTCTTATGAAGCACGGAAATTTGGAATACACTCGGCTATGCCAATGGCGGAGGCTTTTCGGCGTTGCCCTCATGCGGTCTTTCTGCCTGTAGATATTCCTAAATACCACGAAGTCTCGTTGCAAATCCGCAAGATATTTATGACTTATACGCCTATTGTAGAGCCACTGTCATTGGATGAGGCCTTTTTGGACGTTACAGGGTCTACGAGCCTATTTGGTTCTGCTAATACAATTGGGTTAACGATTAAACAACGTATACAGCAGGAGTTAAACTTAACGGCATCTGTTGGCGTGGCCAGCAATAAATTTCTGGCTAAACTAGCATCCGACTTGCAGAAACCAGATGGCTTTGTCATTGTTCAGCCCCATAGGGTTCAAGAATTTCTTGACCCACTGTCAGTTGAAAGGATTTGGGGAGTCGGTAAAAAAACGGCGGAGCAGTTACATAAATTAAATATTAAAACGGTTAGAGATTTGCGTCGCTTGGAGCTGGGATATTTAACGCAGCTCTTTGGGGCAGTGGGAAGTCAACTTTATCAATTGGCCCGAGGTATTGACGACAGACCAGTGGAAAGTGATAGGGTGGCTAAATCCATTGGTCGTGAGACCACGTTTGCGACGAATATCATAGATCGGGATTTATTGGAGACAGAGTTATTGAAGATAGCTGTTGATGTGGGACGGAGATTGCGAAAGGAAGCCTTTAGAGGGAAAACAATCACATTGAAAGTCCGGTATGACGATTTTCGCACGGTGTCGCGTTCTCATACCTTATCACAAGCCACTGATCTAGATGACGTGATTTATAAAGAAGGCTGTAACTTATTCAAGGAAGTATCGCTAAAACAGCCGCTTAGGTTGATTGGTTTAACGTTGCATAACCTGACCGATAAGGTAGAACGTCAACTTTCTTTGTTTTGTGAGCCACAAAAGGATAATGAAACTCTCACGAAAGTCATTGATGTTCTTAAAGAGAAATATGGTGAAAAGAGCATTACAAGGGCGAGACTGTTGTGATCCGTAAAATACCACAGCAAGAATATTTTATTAGACAGGTATGATGTATAATAAGAGTATCCGACTGACTTTAAATACATTCTGTGAGAACTTACCTGTAAACTTAGCAGCAAAGAAGGCAACGATTTAAAATATGAAAATATCTAAACTATTTAAAAGGAAAAAAACAATCTATTTTTCCAGGGGATACATTATCTATATAATCCTTAGTCTATTCGCCATCGTAATAATTGCCCAATTATTTTCGTTGCAAGTATATCAGGCTAATGCTTTAAGTGCTCAGGGAATAATTAACCGAATGGTAAATCAAACATTGTTACCAGAGCGAGGAGTTATTTACGATAATGAGGGCAATGTATTAAGTCGAAGTGTACCGGCCCAACAAATCTATGCGGACCCGAGAACACTTACCCAACTTATTGATAAACATAAATATACTAAAATGTCTAAAGATGAGATTGCTGAAACAGTGGGTAAAATTATTGGTCAAGATCCAAAAACTATTCTGAATAAACTTAATAAGGATGAATTGTGGATTAATATAGCCTATCAAGTAGATATTCAAAAGGCGAATCAAATTCATAATTTGAATATACCAGGCTTTGGGTTTGTAGACGAATCAAAACGAACCTATCCACTAAATTCATGGGCAGCCTCTGTACTAGGATTCGTCAATCAAACTGGACATGGAATAGGTGGGGTAGAAGCCTATTATGATAAAGTTCTTTATGGAACACTTGGACAATCCTCTAACGAAGAAACATCTAGTCGTCAGCTGATCCCTGACGCTCCTTCTAAAGTTGAAGCACCACACCCAGGTGATAACTTAACGTTAACGTTGAATTCTGCGATTCAATCCTTAATCGAACAACAATTAATCGCTTTAGAAGCTTCAACACAGGCGAAAAGTGTTACTATTATTGCAATGGACCCACAGACAGGTAGGGTTTTGGGGATGGGAACGAATCCGTCGTTTGATCCTAATAATTTTGGAAACACATCTCCAGATAATTGGATAAATAGAGCAATAGGGATGAATTACGAGCCAGGTTCAACGTTTAAGATAGTAACAGGTTCTGGAGCTTTAGAGGAAAGATTAATTTCTCCAGACGAACTATTTCCAGATCCAGGATTCATAAAAATTGGAGGTCATACTATTATGAATTGGGATTATGGAATGAGAGCAGCAGGTCTCACTTCATTTCGGAAAGGTATGGAGCAATCATCAAATGTTGTACTATCACAGGTAGGATTAAGGCTCGGATTGGTAAAATTTTATCGTTACCTTAAGAACTTTGGTTTTGGTGAAAAAACTGGAATTGATATTGCTGGCGAAGAAAGTGGCTTGATTATTCCTCAGGATAAAGTAAAAGATGGAGATTTAGCTACAATGTCTTTTGGGCAATCAAATATGGTTACTCCACTTCAACTTATGATGGCATTATGCACTGTTGCTAATGGTGGAACTCTTTACAAGCCGTATGTAGTCGATAAAATAACTGCTCCGGATGGAACCATTGTTCAGCAAAATCAACCAACTAAAGTAAGAAGTGTCATATCATCTCAAACCTCTGCTGAAATGGTAGATCTTATGGAGAGTGTAGTTACAGATGGAACTGGAAGACTGGCAGAGATCCCTGGGATTAAGGTTGCTGGTAAATCAGGAACTGCACAAGAAATTGATCCAACAACCCATACCTACTCTGCTTCTGATTTTGTAGCCTCTTTTGAGGCTTTCGCCCCAGCAGAAAATCCTAAAATTGCAGTTTTGGTCATAGCTAACGGTCCAAAAGGTGGGGAACATGAAGGTGGGCCATTGTGCAGTCCAACAGCTAAAATAATTATTCAAGGTGCTCTGGATGCATTCAATATTCCTTCTCCAAGTAACATTCAAAATTCAGTCACCATAAGTCCAAGTGATGCCCCAGTTAGACCTGTTATACAACCTGTTGTTCCCCCTGAACGTCAACCGCTGCCTAGCGAAACGGTCGTTCCCAATCTTATCGGAATGAATATGCGACAGGCTGGGGAAATTTTAAGCAAATCCGAATTACATTTCAACTTTATTGGTAGTGGGCTTGTAAGTCAGCAAAGTCTTGTAGGAGGTAAGGTAGTGGCTCGAGGTACCCTTATAGATGTGACATTTGCATCAATATCTCCGTCCCCTTAACTGACTTTGACTGCGACAACCCCTGTTTAGGTACTGTAACCACGATTGCATGAAGAAAGCCGAGCACCCTTGCCTAATCTAAGACAAGGGGCTTGGCTTTCTTTACGTAAGCTAGACAATAATCACTTCATCAATTTTTCGTCAAATGGTTGTATAGTTAAGAGTTAGACATTTTATAGCTAAATGCCTTTTGAAAAGAAAGGATTCTCAATACAAGAAAAATGTCACAAGAATTGCATTTCTTTCTGTTATTATCTTAAATAGTGGGAAAAATAGCTAATAAAGAACTTGCAGTACAGTCAAGATGTATTTTGTAATTTATTTAATGAGAAAGACGAAATCAATATATCAAGAATAGATGTTTAAATACATATATTGGGAATTAAATTAGTAATAGCGAGATCCAGAACTATAGAGGAGAGAGGATTTTTAAAATGCACTTTGAAAATGGATTAACTTGTGAAATTATGATCTCTAACGGAACTTTTACTGTTGGTTATGTCAATGGTAAATTAGCTGAATGGGTCGGAGACAATAAACCACTAACTGAAGGAGTGGACTATCGGCTTATTAAAGATGAAGGGTCCACAATCATATTCAGCAAGCAAAAATTTCAGACTCAAAGGGTTTCCGTGAATTCGTTTGTATTTATCTAATGTTTACATTCAGTTCATATTAAAGCTACTTGTGTTTTACAAACCACACTTATAATTAAGTCATGGATCAACCATGTTAGCACTGGAAGGTGGCTGGTAATAACCGGTCACAAGAACTGTGGAAACGAAAGGAAGATGTATGATGAAAAATTTAAAAACGTTAGTTACCTCGGGATTGGTTATAGGTGTTTGTTTGTTTTCGGCTTTACCTGCTATAGCTGATACTTCAGGATCTACAAGTAATCCTAATGCCACCGCTTTGGCTAGTATAAAGTCACTTCGCCAGACTGACAAAGGGTTAGCGGGACAGTTAAAGAGCTTAAGGCAAAGTAATCAAGCGCAGCGAAAGGCTGATCGTGCACAAAAAAAGACTGCCCCTCTATTAGTTGCAAAAAATGATCAGATTTCTTTTGAAGCAGACTACTCCACGGCGCTCAATGATCGTTTGACCTTGGAAAAAGATACTATTCAGTTGCAAATAGATCGTCAGGCTAAAAACGAAACGAATATCGTGGCAGATTTGAACAACGTGATCAACGATTTAAACAATCAAATTAGTGCCAGAACACAGCTGATAACGGACGCTCAAAAAATCCAGGTAGATTTGGGTGGTAGTGCTTCCAGTACCTAAATTATCACAGCTGAATTAAGCAGGAACTAGATACAACCCGTACTGTTATTCATACTAGAATGTAATTGCTGTAGCGTTCATTCCTCCTGGAATGGATTTGGACGCTACAGTTTTTTTGTTTTCGAGGTTGCATCGACACCGATCGAGCGAATGGTCAACGCGGAAAAATTGTCTCTATCAACCGAAAAGGGCAGGATCCAAAAGAAATCTGTTCAGGTCTACTAAAACAAGTTTCAGGTCGGATTCTTGGAGTGTTAGCAGGTCGAGCGCTTTTCGTTCAATGGGGTTATAAAGGCTGTCCACACCGCCGCCAATTCCGAGTAACCCAGCAAGTCCATTGGCAACATGAATTACGCTGGTCAGTTGCTCATGATTTTGCGCGTTGGAAGGAGAATGATGAAACGAAATAGCTGCTACGAGTTCATCGGGTAAATTCCAAGATTCGGCTAGAAATCCTCCGACCTTTGCGTGGTCAAAGCCTATAACTTTTCCTTCAAGTTCAACATAAGAAAGCCGGGATTCTGTCGCTTTTTTTAATAGATAATCGCCCACTTCCCGAACGTATATGGAGATAATTAACTTTCCAATATCATGAAGTAAGCCAGCGGTAAAAGCAACTTCCACGTAGGGAAGTTTTCGGTGTTGACATAAACGTTTTGCTGCCATCGCGGTGAGCAGGGAGTGCTTCCAGAGTCCCTCTTGATTAATCTTGTACCCCACCAGTTGGGTCTTAAGTAAGGGGGCAATCGCAGTAGACATCGCTATCCCTTGTATCACCTGAAAACCAAGCAGAACCACAGCTTCCTGAAGAGAAGAGATGCGTCTCGCATAACCATAAAATGAAGAGTTAGCTTGACGAAGTATACCAGCAGTTAGTGCAGGATCCTGACCAATAACGAATTCAAGGTCTTTCGCGGAGGTTGTAGGATTTTTAGTTAAGGAAATCAATTGCATAGCAGACGTAGGTAGAGGCGGGAGATCTCTGACTCGCTTTAATATATGTTCCAATGTGACAGGCAATTGAACCCCTCCTTCGCTTAAGAAAATAAATTTCTCGAATGTAGCAATCTGAAATGGAATGTCCAACTTAATTAGTGAAGTAGTATTATGATACCATATTATCATTAAATCATCACTTCTCTGTCGACTCAAGTCTGAAGCCTGTCCTAAATCCTATTGTCAAGCATACCTGTTTATGGTATATTTCAACTGAATTAAAATTGGTAAACTGTCGAAAGGTGAGGGCGCAAAGCTACAAGGCCTAAAGAAGTTATGCCAGCCAGTTGAACGCATATATTAAATGTCTTATGCTACTTGGCACAAGACATTTTTCTCGTTCGATAGGCATACATATTTTGTCTAACTTTTAATAACGCTACTTATAATTGCAATGTAATGGAGGTGGGAATAATTATGATGAGTTCTATAAGGCGCCGTCTGCTTGGAAAACCAATGCATAATAGAGAAATGGCAACTGAGAAACTACCTAAATGGAAAGCATTAGCCATTTTTTCCTCGGATGCCCTATCCTCTGTTGCTTATGGACCGGAACAAATCATGCTTGTTTTGGCAGTACCTGGTTTATTAACCTATGGGTATTTGGGCCTAATTTCCATAATTATTCTAATTTTATTGGCGATTGTTACTACATCGTATGTTCAAGTAGCTAAAGCAAATCCTTTAGGCGGTGGGTCGTATGCTACAGCTCAAAAAAATTTAGGGGAAATACCAGCATTAACAGCTGCGTCAGCTCTATTTGCTGACTATACCTTAACGGTGGCAGTCAGTGTTTCCGCAGGAACAGCGGCGATTACCTCTGCCTTTCCTGCAATAGCCCAACATGATGTGATCATTGATTTATTTGTACTATTTGCACTTCTGATGTTAATTAACTTGCGCGGCGTAAAAGAATCCGCTAAAGCATTTGTTCTTCCTACGTATAGTTTTATAGTGGGAATTCTAGTTTTGATTATATGGGGAGTTTTTCAAGCTATTACACACCAGACACCCCTTATTCCAGCTGCATCCTTGGCCAGACAGTGGAACTTTACCGTCTTATTTATTCTTCTTCGTGCCTTTGCTAATGGCTGTAGTGCTATGACTGGAGTAGAGGCTATCTCCAATGGGGTACCCATGTTTAAAGAGCCCCAGGTTAAGAATGCCACAGCCACTACCTATTGGATGTCTGGGCTTCTCGGTGTGATGTTTATAGGCGTTTCTTTTTTGATTATGCATTTTCACATTCTGCCGCTGAACGGGGTAACTGCCTTATCACAAGTAACAGAGTTAACCTTTGGCCGTAACTGGTTGTACTATTACATTCAAATTACCACTATGGTAGTACTCTATCTGGCTGCGAATACTTCCTATAATGGCTTGCCTCCCCTTTTATCCATCTTAGCTCAAGATGGATATATGCCACGTTATCTTGCTGATCGAGGAGATCGTTTGAGTTTTTCCAATGGCATTATTCTTCTAAGTGTTGTGGCTGGTTTGTTAATCATTGTTTATCAGGGAAATACGGAACACTTGATTTCTCTATATGCCATAGGTGTCTTTATATCATTTACCATTGCACAAACGGGAATGGTGGTCCATTGGCGCAAGGAAAGAACAACTGGTTGGATCGTACGTGCGACCGTAAATGCAGTAGGTGCCACTGTCACATGTGTTGTCGTATTGATCATTGCCATTACAAAATTTTCCTATGGGGCCTGGCTGGTGATGATATTTATCCCAGTCATGATTTTTATGCTTCGTAAAATTCGAGGTCATTATAATGACGTAATAGAACAACTTACTATGCCGATGGCTGACGAAACAGATCTGCCTATGAAAGATTTGGATCCTACAATTCCTGCTAATAGTCGTCCAGGAAAGAACATCGTAATTGTACCAATCTCCAATTTAAGCAGAATTGTAGTTCGAACGCTTAACTATGCTAACGTGATTAGTACGGACGTGACTGCTTTGCATATTACTATCAATAAGGAGGAAGGCAGGAGTGTCGCGGACAAATGGAATAGTTGGAATTCAGGCATACCCTTGGTCACACTCTACTCCCCTTATCGAATGGTGATTCAGCCTCTGCTTGATTACATCACTGAAATTAAACGACAAAAAGAACCACAAGATTATATCACAGTCCTGATTGCTGAATTTGAAACAAAAAAGTGGTGGCACCGCTTACTCCATAATCAAACAGGCTTAGTTCTGCGAACCTTGCTAATCTTACATGAAGATGTAATTGTTACGACGGTTCCCTTTCATTTGAAGAAATAAAAAATCTAAGCAAACCGTTGCCTTTCTCGAAAGAAATATATGAAATACAATATAAGAAAAGAGGAACTGGCATGTATTTGATACCTTTGCCGAGCAAAATTACAGTACAGGATGGGTTATTTTTGATAAACCATTCTACCGCTATCGTGTTAGACGTAGCGCAAGATGACAATGATTTGGAAACGGTCAAGCTTTTACAGCAGGAAATTAAAAAGGTTATTGCAATTACGCTGCCCATTAAAAAAGTGCTCCGAAAAACAGCAGATCTTAATGAAAACTGTATCTGCTTTCAACATCAAACTATGGAAGGCAGTCAGGAAGCCTACTCGCTGACTGTAAGCCCCAATAAAATTACCATTGTTGCTTGTTCTAACCGCGGCTTCCTGTATGGGGCAGCGACGCTGATTCAGCTCTGTAAAATATCCCGTGGGGAAATTGGCTGTGTGGATATTGTCGATGAACCATCCTATTCACACAGAGGCTATATGCTAGATGTGAGCAGAGGCAGGGTGCCCACTATAGGCAGTCTGAAAGCGCTGGTCGATCGCTTGGCGTTGTATAAAATCAACCAACTTCAGTTATATATGGAAAACTGTTTACGGTTAGATGGCTTCGAGGAAATCTGGTCCCAGACTGACCCGTTTACCCCAGAAGAAATTCTAGAGTTGGATTGTTATTGCAATACAAGAGGTATCGAGCTGGTACCTTGCGTAGCTACCTTTGGACATTTGTATGATTTACTTCGTTCAGAGAGTTTTGGTAAATACAGAGAAATGGACACAGGACCGGGAGAAACCTTTACTTGGTATCACCGAATGAGACACCACATCATCAATGTGTCTGACCCCGAAAGCTTTACTCTTATCAAAGGCATTCTTGACCAATACATGCCCTTGTTCCGCAGTAATAAAATAAACATTTGTTGCGATGAAACCTATGATTTGGGTAAGGGGAAAAGTGCTTCGATGGCACAGAAAATGGACTATGGAGAGATGTATCTTTTCTATGTCAATCAGTTAGTGGAATATCTTCAAAGTAAGGGCAAAGAGGTTATGATTTGGGGAGATATTGTCAAGAGCCATCCCGAGCATCTGGCTAAGCTGAATGCTCAGGTTACCTGTCTCAACTGGTATTACGATTATGGGGCTAAAGCAGAAAACGTAAAACTTTTCTCCGACAAAGGCTTTAAGCAGTATGTCTGTCCGAGCGTATCTGGATACAGCCGCTTGGTGAATGCCTATGACATGAGTTTTACCAACATTAGGGAGATGGCAAAGTTAGGCGATCAGTATCATGCTTCAGGATTTTTGAATACCGACTGGGGGGATTGTGGACACATTAATATGCCTGCGCTTGCTATTCCAGGCATGATTTACGGTGCGGCACAAGGCTGGAACGTGGAGGATGACAGGGATTTCAGGAGCATAGATCAGGCTATTTCCTTGGTAGAATATGGGGATCGAGGAGAAAGTCTGGTGGGACTGCTGCGTGAACTTTCTCATCAAGATATCATTATTTTTAACCATCTGGCATTTTTCAGAGATTACAAGGTGTACAATCAGACCTACAATGATTTTGGCATCTGTCTGTATGATAGAGCAAAAGCGGAAATGATGCAGGTTTCAGAGGATCAGCTTAAATCAGCAGTCACAAAATGTGCGGAAATCTTCAATTACCTTAAACAAAATAATATGGGTTCCTATGCAAACCGTCAAGAGGAAATGCTGGAGTATTATCTTGCTGCCCGTGGTGTAGCACTGATGCAAGAATTGACGCTGGTCATTAAAGAACGCGAGTTTGGGCAAAAGGTACATCCTCTGGATGCTCCGTATGAACTGGCAGGTAAGCTGGAATACTGGCTGATGGATTACTGTACAGCGTGGAGGGCCAGCAGCCGCGAAAGTGAGTTGCATCGCATCAAAGAATTCGTTGGGCAAATCTGTTCTATCCTCAGAAAATATGAAGCGCATGTGTCAATAAGATGATGGCGAGCAATTCGAAACACTTATCTTGTCATTGATGACGGATATTTCAGTGCAAATAGTTCATGGCTTGCAAGCAGTTTAACAAAAACTTAACTAGTATAAATTATAATAATATATAATTTATTCTAGTTGAGTTTTTGTGAACAAAGGTATTAATTATTTGTGATAATTTAATGTTATTTGAATGTATTTTTAATTTCATTTTCTACTATAATTCTATTGTTAAAAGTTTAATAATAATTCGAGATGACTTCCTAATAAGTTCTACTAAAGCCAAATCATAATTAGA
The DNA here is from genome assembly GCA_031292095.1 of Desulfosporosinus sp. Lineage (GTDB taxonomy): Bacteria > Bacillota > Desulfitobacteriia > Desulfitobacteriales > Desulfitobacteriaceae > Desulfosporosinus. Next base: position 1,640 of record JARLHU010000073.1, on the reverse strand, counting down.
TATATTATGAAATATGTGGTATACTATTGATAATGCCGATTAAATTATAACTAGACACTGGACTAGAATACATCAGTCAAAGATGTTGGCCTTATAGGCATAATAAAGGAGTGGGTTCTAATGGAAGTAACTTATTTGAACGCAGTTGACAGGATTATGAAACCTAAGCAATGTAGAGAAACCGGTTTTACACCCGGCGTGCTGTATGGCGATGGTGTTTCAAACGCCATTTCCGTTCAATTTGAGACTGCAGAATTGAAGAAAGTTATTGCTACTCATGGGTCGAATGCAAGAGTATGGGTAAATCATGGTGGCAACAAGAAATTTGGATTTATTAAGGAAGTTCAAAGGGATCCCGTTTCAGCGTCTGTCATCCATATTGATGTTTTCCATGTCTCGCAAGATCACGAGGTGAACATGCAGATTCCTATCACTTTTGAGGGCCGTGATAGTCTGGATAATTTACTGCTTCAAGTTTATAAATCTGAAGTAGAAGTTTTAGGAAAATTAACCATGATGCCCGAAGCGATAGTTGTTGACGTTTCAACAATGCTGCTAGGAGATACCATAACGTCAGAGAATTTTAAATTAGACGCTCAGTTGAAAATAACAGAGAGTGAAAACGAAGTCTATGGAATCATAACGCTTCTACCGGTATTGGTTGAGGAACCAGAAGTCGTAGTTGCCGAGGAAACGTCTACTACAACAGCAGAAACTAAGTAATTAATCAGCAGGAGCCCCTTCGTTTTAATGAGGGGGCTCCTGTCCTTTCTATAATTTCAACCTTCTAAAGCTTTATGTCCGTGATTACGGTTAAATCTGTGTGTAACTGTAGAATGCTCGAGGGAACCGCGGTGCTCACAGGTCCATAAAACGACTTGGTCAAAATGTCCTTTTTACTCTCCCCACTGACCAGTAAAAGAATTTTTTGCGCTTGCATAATGCTGCCGACACCCATCGTGACCGCTTGGCGAGGAACCGCGGCAGAATCTGAGAAAAACCGCGTGTTAGCCTGAATTGTCTCCGTCGATAAATTCACGACATGCGTATGGATTTCCATATTATTTGAAGGTTCATTGAAACCAATGTGACCATTTGGGCCAAGACCCAATATCTGAACTCCAATACCGCCAGCTTTTTGAATTGCAGCATCGTACCGTTGGCATTCCTCATCTAAATTGGCAACATCTCCCCGAGGGATATCCTCATTTTCTACTTGCAAGTCCACCTTACTCCAAAAATGTTCGCGCATATAAAATGCGTAGCTTTGCGGGTGATCAGCCGCCAAGCCTACATACTCATCAAGGTTAAAGGTACGGGCCTTAGTAAAGCTAATAATCCCTTCCTGGCATAGTCGGGTCAGAGATTGGTACATGCCAATCGGCGTACTTCCTGTCGGAAGTCCCAACACTAGATCCGGACAAATTAAGAGTTCACGTGCAACCCAACGGGCTGCCATTTGGCCTAGGTTTAAATTATCTTGGGCGTATATAAGTTCCATATTAACCTCCATTCCGCCGCTAACGCTGGCGGCACAAATAGTAATGAAAAATAGTGCGCAGTATTTACTGCTTTGTTATAATTATTTCAAGGAGAAGATATACTACAAAGCACGGAGAGGTGAGTCGTAGACTGCTCTT
>JARLHU010000072.1 GCA_031292095.1 Desulfosporosinus sp. | reverse complement strand
ATTGAGTTACAAGCGATTTGTAGTTTAGAGCCAAAATGTATTTATTCTGTGTTAATCTGTGTAATCTGTGGTTAGTGCCGTGGCAGTGAGGGCTGATTAAAAAAAGAGCAGGCTACCCTGCTCTTTCAAAATAACTATTTACTAGCTTATCTGGATTAAATCATTAGTCCCACTTTTGGTCTGCAAGCCGTTTATAAGAATCATAGCGAATCTTGGCATATTTCTCAGCGCCCACAAAGAGTTCCTCTGCACTATCTGGGAAGGCACTCAGCAAGGAAGAGTAACGAACTTCGCCCATAATAAAATCACGGAAAGGCAAGGTCGGCTCTTTGGAATCGAGGGTAAACGGATTTTTGCCTTGATCGATCAGATCCGGGTTGAAACGATAAAGATGCCAGTAGCCAGAATCAACCGCTAGCTTCGCCTCTTGTACGCTCTTGGTCATACCCGCTTTGATACCATGATTGATGCAAGGTGCATAAGCGATAATCAAAGAAGGTCCTTTATATGCCTCTGCTTCTTTCATTACCTTGAGAGTTTGCGCCATATCCGCACCTAAAGCGATTTGTGCTACATAGACGTACCCATAAGTCATAGCCATAGCGCCAAGGTCCTTCTTGCGAATCTTCTTACCGGCTGCCGCAAACTTGGCTACAGCAGCGCAAGGAGTTGCTTTGGAGGATTGTCCGCCAGTATTGGAGTAAACTTCAGTATCGACGACGAGAACATTCACATCTTCTCCGGAAGCTAAGACGTGGTCTAATCCTCCAAATCCGATGTCATAAGCCCAACCATCTCCACCGATAATCCACTGAGATTTTTTGATGAGATAATCTTTTTTAATCAAGATTTCAGCGAGAACTTTGTTATCCCCAGCATATCCTTTAAGACCTGCAAGGATCTTGACTGTTGCCGCTTTGGAACCTTCCGCGTCCTTCCAACCCGTGAGCCACTCTTGGAACGCTTCTTTCAGCTCAGCACTGATTTCCATCTCGACAGCTTGCTTCATCAGATCTACAAGTTTTTCACGAAGCTGGCTAACGCCCACGTACATCCCATACCCGAACTCGGCGTTGTCCTCAAACAAGGAATTGGCCCATGCTGGCCCTTTACCCTCCGCATTGGTCGTATAGGGAACCGCAGGAGCACTTCCTGTCCAGATAGAGGTACAGCCCGTGGCATTGGCAATCATCATACGGTCGCCGTGAAGTTGAGTGATCAGTTTAATATAAGGAGTCTCCCCACATCCTGGACATGCTCCGCTGAACTCAAGTAAAGGTTGAGCAAACTGACTGTTTTTAACCGAACCCAGTTCAAATAACTTACCCTTGTTAGGTATAGTTGTAGCATACTCCCAATTTTTGGCTTGAAGTTCGATTTGCTCATCCGCTGGCTTCATGTGGAGAGCCTTACCTTTAGCCGGACAAACTTCGGCGCAATTGCCACACCCAGTGCAATCCAACGGACTGACTTGAACACGGAATTGGAGACCTTCAGCCCCTTTACCAGTTGCTTTTTTAGTTACGAATGTTTCCGGGACGTTTTTAACTTCTTCTTCGGTCAATAAGAACGGGCGAATACAGGCGTGTGGGCAAACATAAGAACATTGGTTACACTGAACACAATTCTCCACCTGCCACTCAGGTACGATAACCGCGATCCCACGTTTTTCGTATGCGGAAGTTCCTAGCGGCACCGTTCCATCTTCACGGCCTGAGAAGATGCTAACCGGAAGGCAATCCCCTTCTAAAGCACTCACCGGGCGGACAAAATTTTTGATGTAAGCAGGCTCTTCGACCGCTGCTGCGGCTTGAGCTTGGGCATCATCAGCATTGGCCCATGACGCAGGCACTTCAACTTTAACAAAGGCAGACACACCCTGATCAATCGCCGCAATATTCATATCCACGACGCTTTGGCCACTTTTGCCATAGGCTTTTACGACGGAAGCCTTCAGATAATTAATGGCCTCCTCGACAGGAATTACGTTCGCAAGTTTAAAGAAGGCAGCCTGCATGACCATATTAACATGAGAACCGAGGCCGAGTTTATTACCGATCGCTATAGCATCAATAATGTAAAAGTTAACCTCGTTTTTCGCGATGGATTGCTTCATGGTAGCTGGAAGTTTTTCGTCCAGTTCTTCAGCCGTCCAGTTACAGTTTAAGAGAAAAGTACCATTTTTCTTTAAGCCTTTTAAAAGGTCATATTTGTAAACATAGGTTTGGTTAGAGCAGGCGATGTAATTTGTGCCCGTAACATAATAAGGGGATTTAATGGGTTTCTTCCCAAAACGGATGTGGGAAATTGTGTTTCCGCCGGATTTCTTACTGTCATACTGGAAATAAGCTTGCGAATAAAGCTCAGTATGATCCCCGATGATCTTAATCGCTTGCTTATTGGCACCGACAGTACCATCTGAACCGAGGCCGAAGAATTTGCAGGAAATAGTCCCTTCCGGTGCAGTGTCAATAATCTCATCTTCAGCTAAAGATTTGAAGGTTACATCATCCACGATGCCGATGGTAAAGCCGTTTTTCGGACTGTCAGACTTGAGGTTTTTGTAGACAGCCAGGATTTGAGAAGGAGTCGTATCTTTTGATCCTAAGCCATAACGGCCGCCGACGATCACTGGTTTAATGTCGCTCGTGTAAAAAATCTCTTTAATATCTAGATAAAGAGGTTCGCCTAAGGCGCCTGGTTCTTTGGTACGCTCAAGCACCGCAATCTTCTTAACGGTCGGTGGCAACACTTTAAAGAAGTAATCACTGGAGAACGGACGATACAGATGAACCTTGAGAACTCCAACCTTTTCCCCTTTGGCTACGAGATAATCGATGGTTTCCTCAATCGTGTCACAAATCGAACCCATCGCCACGATGATATACTCTGCATCAGCTGCGCCATAATATTGGAACGGGTGATATTCCCGACCGGTGAGTTTCTTATATTCTTGCATATAATATTCGACCGTGTCAGGGATTGCATCATAGAAGGGATTGCAAGCTTCACGACCTTGGAAGTAGATATCTGGGTTTTGAGCGGTTCCGCGCAGAACTGGATGCTCAGGATTCAAAGCACGGTCACGGAAGCCTTGCAGCGCCTCTCTATCTAATAGCTGAGCAACATCCTCATACTCTGGGACTTCAATCTTTTGGATTTCATGAGAAGTACGGAATCCGTCAAAGAAATGAAGGAAAGGTACGCGAGCTTTAATCGTTGCAAGGTGAGAAATAAAAGCTAGGTCCATAGCTTCTTGGACGTTATTTGAGGCAAGCTCTGCGAAACCGGTTGCCCTAACAGACATAACATCCTGATGATCACCGAAAATCGAAAGCGCATGGGCGGCAATGGCACGAGCGCTTACATGGAATACGCAGGGCAAAAGTTCACCAGCAATTTTATACATGTTCGGGATCATTAGTAGTAAGCCTTGTGATGCTGTGTAAGTGGATGTTAGAGACCCACCTTGGAGTGAGCCGTGTAAACAACCAGCGGCACCCCCTTCGGATTGCATCTCCACAACCTTAACAGCTTGGCCAAATACGTTTTTCCTGCCAAAAGCGGCCCATTCATCAACCAATTCGGCCATCGTCGAAGAGGGAGTAATAGGGAAGATGGCTGCGACCTCCGTGAACGCGTATGACGCGTGAGCGGCTGCTTCGTTACCATCCATGGTCTTCATTTTTGCCATATTATTATCCTCCTAATCATGTGCTTAATTTAATTTAGGGAATATGTAGGATGTCCCTGTCTTATAACAGCATAGCATAAGCCGGGCATTTCTACAACAAATTATACAATTCATAACTCGCTATATCTCACAAAATCATACGAAAATCAATGGCATAAGAAAAAATTATGGCAACTAATTCAGATGAATTCTGAATAGTGCCAACTTATACACAGTCAATATACCTCTTAATTGTTTCATCCGTCAAGAACTAATTTAGGCAAATTAGCACCCCCAGCTCCTAGCACCTATGGCGATCAGAAACCAGACCTAAATCAGATCCCTAAAAACTGCAGTACAACCAGAGCTAAAACTCCAGGGAACCCTAGAAGTCCAACCAAAGTTATTGTGAAAAAATTAATAGGAATTGCAAAGCCAAAAATACCTAGTAGAAAGTCGCACAACCAAAGTCCAACAATTCCTCCCAACATATGAATAGTAATCTTCAACAATAGATTCGGCTTACCTAGGGTAGAACGAACAACTAAGCCTATTAATAAAATTAGCAGCCCGAGAAATACCAGGGTCATGCAAATTCCTCCTCGTCCAGTGCTAGTCCATTAATATGCACGCATTAGACAAAGAAGAACTCTGAGTTAGTTAGAACCTTGATTCTTGTGAAAAATTATACCTACATTAATAAACCCTGATTTTACAGGCATTTTGGTGTTTTTGTAGGTATAAAAATTATACCTACAAATTGAATTGCGAATCATTATTTTTGTGACTATTCAGGTACTCAGTTAATCAACCACAGATTACACAGATTAACACAGAATAAATACATTT
>JARLHU010000071.1 GCA_031292095.1 Desulfosporosinus sp. | reverse complement strand
TTCGTCCCTATCCTGAAATCCGTAGAAATTGACAATATGACGTATGCAGTAACACATATGAAGCAATACAGCAATGCTAGCGTGGTGTATGTAGAAACTGAAATAAATACTCCTGAACCGTATGTTAGTCTAGGACACGCTAGATTTGAATTATTTATTTCTCCGGAATATCAGTGCAGACAAAGCCATGGATCTGGCCACGGAAAAGGGATGCAACACTCTTTTATAGTTACTCCGGCATTACCGGATAACGTTTCTGAACTGGAATTCCGTTTAAGCGTTAAACCATTCCCTGAAAACCCAGGATTTCAAAAGGTTTCCTTTAAGGAAATAACCGTTACGATCAAGTGAAAATGTAAGCAGTCATAGTAGTCAATGTAATCACCGTGAACACGGTAATGATTATAGTATATTTTAAAAAGTAATGAACAATTCATAGGATGTTTGGCGGGGGCGCGCCAAATCTTTTCCCAAGAGATACAATCACCCCTTACTTCGATCGGTGGATTAGCGGCGCTTTTCAAAAGCGAAGCGCTTAGCGCGGAACTAAGAAGGCATTATGTGGTAAGGGGACGGAGTTTATCATTACGTTCCACATTTATTAGATGAAAAATAAAATCAAAAAATGATAATAAAACACCGCGGATGTATTGTACAGCAAACATCTGCGGTGTTTTATTATGCTCCGTTTACATTGCGTTTACATTGCGTTTAAGTTCCATTTAATTGCCATTTAATTGCCATTTAAGTTGCTCCTTTATGATATTCCTAACAACAAATATAAGGCGTAGAAACGCTGAAATTATAAAGGAGCAATGCACATGTTAAATTATACAAAAACTTTATCTGAACTAAATAAGCATTCCTTACCTGAGGCAGGAGGTAAGGGTGCCAATCTGGGCGAGCTGATTCGTGCAGGGCTGCCGGTTCCGCCAGGCTTTGTCGTTACAACCGACTCCTATCATGTCCATCTTGAAGAGTCAGGGCTTCTGGAACGGATAGCAAAAAGGCTTAAGAATCTACAGGTTCAAGGTATTACAGCAGTAACAGTAGCAGACGCAAGCAGAGATATCTCATCCTGGATCGAAGAGACTCCAATGCCCCTTCAAGTGCAGGAGTCTGTGATCGGGGCCTTGGAAGGCTTAGCAAAAAAAAACAGGATCAGATGCCAACTTATTGGTTGCAGTACGTTCAAGCGCTACCGCTGAAGATTTGCCCTCGGCATCCTTTGCCGGACAGCATGATACTTTTTTAGGGATCTGCGGAAAGGAGGCTGTGCTTAAGCATGTAAAAAAATGCTGGGCCAGTCTTTGGAGTGCGCAGGCGATAAGCTACCGGATCAGCATGGGTTTTGAGCATCTGTTTGTCGAGCTGGCGGTTGTTGTTCAAGCGATGATCGATTCAGAGGTTGCGGGCGTTATGTTTACAGCAAATCCTGTCAATCAAAGTAAGGAGGAACTATTAATAAGTGCCGGATATGGCCTTGGCGAAACGGTTGTCAGTGGTCTGATAACGCCGGACACCTTTATTCTGACCAAGGACGGGCGGGTTAAGGAAAAGGTCCTCGGTTCAAAAGACCATAAACTAATCCTGACCAAAGAGGGGACAAGGAGCGAAAAGGTTCCTCAGTCACTGCAAAACTCCTACTGCCTGGGGGAAAATGAGCTTGCCCAGCTGGCCAAACTTGCGCAGCTTGTAGAGAAACACTTTGGTATACCCCAGGATATCGAATGGGCGTGTTCAAAAAGAAACGTCTACCTGCTTCAGGCCCGGCCGATCACTACATTGAAATCCGAACCTGAAGATTTACGGATTTTAGGCCCTGAGGTGATCGTGTGACAAGTTGAAAACCCAAATTCATAAAGGGGTACCCTTCGTCGGAGGCGCTCACGTCTGATGAGACGAGGGCTGTTTCGGAAGTCATAAAAGGGTGCGAGCTATTAAAAATGTGAAAAAACAAGCCACCGTTGACAGGCGGTGGCTTGTTTAGTTTAAGTGGCTAATAAAACGGCAAATTAGAACTTAATTATTTTAGGTTCACCTGCAAAGGAAGCTATCGTAGCTACTGCATCCTTCAAATACAATGCCTGTGTGTTGTCATCTGTTGCAGAATACCGAGACTGAAGTGAAGGATAACTATCAAGCATACTCTGCTTTGCTTCAACCCGGTCATCCTCCACGGCAAGGGCTTGAACACGAATCCATTCTTGGCCATTAAAAGCGCAAATTTCAATTTTGGGATTTGCCATCATTTGTTTGGAAACGTCTTTTACCTTACCGGTCTGAATATAAAGCTTACCCTCAAAAATGTTGACAGTTCCAAAGGGACGAACTCGTGGCTGATCTCCATCCATGGTTGCTAAATAATAAGTCTGGCACTTCTTTAAGAAATCAAAAACTTCTTGCATAAGCTATCTCCTTTCAAATTCATACAATAAATTTATTATAAAAGGCTTGAAATAACAAGTACGATTATTTATCATACATAGTATCTAGATAGATACTATAGGGAGGAAATAATGGAAGCTGAGAAAGATTTGTTTGGGAAATGCCCTTATACAACAGCCCAGAAGGTTCTTTCGGGTAAATGGTCAATACTTATTCTTTACCACCTCGAGATAAAGACCATGCGTTTTGGAGAATTGCAGCGGCAGTTGCCTGATTTAACCCAGTCAACGCTGACGAAACAGTTACGTGCTTTAGAGGAGTATGGATTGATTGAAAGAAAGATTTATCCGCAAGTCCCACCAAAGGTCGAATACTCTTTAAGTGATATAGGTATAAAGTATAAAAAAGTGTTGGCTGAATTGGCAATTTGGGGCAACGAATACATCGAAACTTTGAAGGATAAGATAAATTGAAATGGCTGCATTCATGCAAGAAATCTGTTTTTTATGCAATACCACGGCATTTCTAAGTCCGCGATCAAGTTACCGATCAAGTCAAGCGCCTGATGTCCGCCTTAGGCAGCAAAACAAGCCGGTACTCGGCGGAACATGCTAAAGGGCGGTCAATTTGTTGTCGTTACGCGTAGGTTCCCGGATGTGCGCCCCTTCGCGAAACAACAAGTTTCGCCGAGTAGAGTTGAAAAGAAATGCTGAACAACAATTCACAAGCAACGAATTTGTAATTTGTGACATTTTAAAGGGGGAAAAACGCATGGATAAAACGCAAAAAACAATTATTGCTTATGATAAAAACTCGAAGATATATGCAGAAAAATTTATGAATTTTGATATATATACTGAGAGAATTAAAGATTTTATCAAATTTATTAAAGTGAAAGATATTATTTTAGATTTAGGTTGTGGACCTGGAAATGTAGCTAAACAACTCGAACTATGTGGGAAGGAAATTTCTGTTACTGGAATTGACCTATCGGAAGAGATGATAGAATTAGCTAGACGGAACGTTCCTAGTGCCACATTGTATTGCCAAGACATAAGAGATATAGAATTTAAAGAAAAATCTTTTGACGCAATAATTCTATCATTTTGTATCGTTCATCTTTCGGATGAGGAAATGGTAAAGTTAATAGAAAAAGTATCCAGATATTTGAAGAAAAATGGGAAGCTATATTTAAGTTTTATGGAAGGAAAGAAGAAAGGGTTTGAAACGACCAGTTTTTCGAAAGAAGAAATATTCTTCAATTATTACTTAACAGAGGAAGTTGAACTAATATTGGAGAATAATGGGATAGGTATACTCAAAATAGTAAAGCAAGATTATCCTGAGCCTGATGGGACTTTAACAACGGATGTATTTGTTTTTGCTGAAAAAGAGTAATATTAAACCTTGATTACCGTGAAAAATTATACCTCATTAATAAACCCTGATTTTACAGGCATTTTGGTGTTTTTGTAGGTATATAAATTATACCTACAAATTGAATTGCGAATCATTATTTTTGTGACTATTCAGGTACTCAGTTAATCAACCACAGATTACACAGATTAACACAGAATAAATACATTTTGGCTCTAAACTACAAATCGCTTGTAACTCAATTGATGATCGC
>JARLHU010000070.1 GCA_031292095.1 Desulfosporosinus sp. | reverse complement strand
GGGGGGGGGGGGGGCGGGGGGCGTGCTGCGGGGGGGGCGGGCGGGGGGTATTTCTTTCCGCATGGTGCCATACGTGAGGACTTCAAGTCACCTGGAATACTGCTAGCGGCAAAGAAACTGGATTATCTAATGATGAGCGAGGAGGAAAGACGGGGATATGACGACTATCTTGCTTACCTCGGGCAGGAGTTAGGGATATTAGATACTGCAAAAGAAGAAGGGCGAGAAGAAGGGCGAGAGGAAGGTAGGGCTGAAGGGAAGGTTGAAGGGAAGGCTGAAGGGAAGGCTGAAATTGCGAAGAATCTTTTGGACTTGGGCATGGAGATCTCAACGGTAGCTAAAGCAACGGGTATGACGGAAGAAGACGTTAATCGGCTAAAAGCATGACCCTTTCTTTTCTTTAGTAATTCGACATTTTCAAGAAGCTTCAGTTATAGTCAAGTGAAAGATCACAGATCTCGCCCTGTATCATTAAGAAGGTAACTGCTATCGTCACGAATGCTCGGCACGATCTCTCCGTCCCGTCGGAATTGTGCTGGTATTTGCCTTCGTGCTAATGGAAATTAGTTGATAATTGTTAGGGTCCTGCATTTTTAATGAGGGCTCTTTTGTTGGTTAACCATTTATTGGCTGGGTTGAAATAAATCTAGTTCTCACAATAATTTAATATAAAAAATATGAAGGGAAGGATTTTATGAAATATGCATATCCAGCTATTTTTGCCCCGGAAGAAGAAGGTGGTTATGGAGTCATAGCTCCTGATTTACAGCAACCATTGATAATCCTGTCGGCAATCCAAAATATAATCTATATGAACTGTCTCATCCTTTACTTGATAAACAAGTAAATATCGTCTGCTAATTATCATCTTACGGTATTTATTTGCAGGCAACAATGGGTCGGAAAATTCTAAATGACGTTCCGGAAAACTCTGCAGAGATTTTGACGCATCTATTATTTCCGAACGAAGTTTATCTGCGGCTTCTGGACTTACTTGTGCTAAAAAACGTACATGTCGGATTAACATGTCGGCAGCTCTTTCTGAAACAATAACCTTATACAGCTTACTTGTGCCGTCCATCGACGACCTCCTTGATGGCTTTTTTCATCATGTCATCTACATCATCAATGGAATACCCTTTCTTACCAGCCATTCTGTCCTCTTCAACGGAGACGAGAGTTTCTCTAAGTCTCAACATACTTTCTCGACGTGAAAAAGCTCCGATAGCCATCACGACTAAGTCACCCTCACCATTTTTTGTCAAATAAACTGGTTCACCTGTCTCCTTACAAAGTGTTGATATTTCATTATAGTTTTTGCGTATTGCCGCAGACGGTTTTATATTCATAGCACACCATCCTTTGTAGCAGTATTATATGCTTATTATATCCTTATGTTACTACTCGTCACAACTGTGCGCTCAAGATATTTAATAACTTGCTTCAAACAGCCGAGATTACAGCCAAGGAAAAGGATTTATTTTATTATGTGCTCTCTGCATACGGGACCCATGAATTTTCGACCAAGCAACTGGAAAAGGACTATCAAAACGCAGCCTATGCGACAATTAGAAACTTTGTCCTCAAACTCGAAAGCAAAGGCCTTCTATCTTCACAGAAATATGGTAATAGGATGCGTTATAGAGTGAAGTAGAGAGTGCTCGGAGGTGGAACAGAATTGGGTAGGAAGATGGAAACACATGGCGAATAATATAGTAGGAAAATAGGCTTGGGAGGTAAAGTGTTGGCAACAGACAAGGAAGTGACGCGATCCCTCTATAATGGTATAATGATTTTTAACGAGAAGAGTGGGAAAACTTAGTTGTGAAACAGTTAATCGATCTCAGGATCGACGATTAATCTATTTGGAGAATGGTGAACTTATGAAAAAGAAACTTCTATATATTACAGGTATTATGGTCCTATTTATGGCTCTGGTTGGAATCTGGGGATACAATAAGTATTTTAAGCCTGACATGGAAGTTCAACAACAACTCAATAACCAGTTTGGGGCGAATTTTTTTAATGCGTTTGATGACAAGAAGGAGATTAATAATTCAGGAGCAGTAGTTAATATTGTAAAATCAGTGGCTGATTTAAAAGAGAAAATTGAAATTCCAACGCCTTTATCTATGTTGGAAAAGGCTAAAGCCCAGCAGGAAAGCAACCTAGTGACAACATCAACAACATCAACAACAACAACAACAACAACAGCTCCTGTTCCTGTGAATGAGACTATTGTTGCAAACAAGATTACGCAAGACGAAATTAATAGTAAGTACCAACCTCAGTTTAATTATATACAGAATGTGGCCTTGAGCCGTTTAGATATCTTGTATTCAGCGGCGATTCAGGAGTATGTGCAGCAAAAGAAAGCTGGAGCATTGAACAGGTCAGGGCTAATCCAAAAATATATTCAAGCCGGAAACATGCTTGAGGCTAGCGTGGACAGCCGATTTTACAGTACCTTAAATGCGATGCAGGCTGACCTGACTGCTAATAATCTTCCCACTGATCTTGTTGGTGTTAATAAGAGTGAATATGAAAAAGCTAAGTCCGATAAGCGATCCCAGCTATTGGCCAAAGCTCTCAAATAAATATCGTGACATTCCTTTTGACTTATTCGGTCAATGATAAGTTAAAGCTTTAGAATCTTTCCATCTTGAATTTCAATGATGCGGCCAACTAAGTGTTTGTCGTGGGTAACAATGACAAACGCAACGCCATATTCTTTATTCACTTGCTTAAAGATGTTATAAACATCTTCTGAACTATTAAAATCCAGGTTTCCCGTTGGCTCATCAGCCAAAATGATCTTAGGGTTGTTGATCAGTGATCTGGCAATCGCTACACGTTGCTGTTGACCTCCAGATAGATCAAGGACATTGTAATGCCGATATTTATATAGTCCTAACATATCTAATAAGCGATTCGCCTTTTCTTTCCCTTCAGGGCGGTTGTTTCCTTGTATTTTACTTGGTATGAGAACGTTGTCTAAAACATCAAATTCTTCTAATAAGAAATGAAATTGAAAAATTAACCCGATAGCCTGATTCCGCAATTTAGCTAAGCTGCGCTGCGACATTTTTTTAATATTAGATCCATCGATGAGGACTTCCCCACTAGTGGGCTTATCGAGAGTGCCCATGATATTTAAAAGCGTCGTTTTACCACTTCCAGAAGCTCCAACAACTGAGTTGATGCTGTGTTCTTCAATTTCTAAATTTAGATCATGAAGGATTTGCGACTTTACTCGAGTCCCATAAGTTTTATTAACATTGATCAATTCAATGACATTAGGCATTTTTAATTACCTCAATTGGATTTAATTTAATACACCTGTAGGCAGGGAAAATGGCAGTTGAGATTGAAGCCACAAGAAAAGTGAGGACGGAGAACCCGATAAACCGATAATCTATTGTGATATTAACCACTGGCAATCTTTGAGCGGTCACGATGTATTTATTAAATCCTCTAAGAAAGACAACAAGGAAACCCAGACTAAGTCCGATGCCTACGAGACTTAGTAATAACGCTTGATAGAAAAAGACAACGCTGGCCGAGAAGTTTGTAAGACCCATCGCCTTTAAAATACCAACTTGTTTAGATTTTTGGAAGACGTTAATTGTCAACGTATTGACAATACTTATAATGGTCGCCAGCATAATGAAAAATTGGATGACAAGGGTGACTAGTTTTTGGCCCATGATTGTACTGACTAATAACTGGTTTTGGTCTTTCCAATTGGAGAGTGATAACTTTTCCCCTGACAGGGCGTTGCTGATTTGGTTACTTACGCCATCTGCTTGAAATGGGTCGTCAATCGCTAATTCAATCGCGGTCACTTTATCACCAAACCCGATGAAGTTTTGCGCAGTCGTCAAATTCGAGATTATCCACGTATTATTAATCTTTGCAACTCCAAAATCATACAAGCCAACAATTTTCATAGTCACCGTTTGTCTGCCGAGGGTTAAGAGACTGACCTCATCCCCGACCTTGACACCTAATCGCTCTGCTAATTCTTTGCCGAGCAAAACATCATTATCGTTAACCGGTGGACTTCCTTCGTAAATTGATGCTGTAATGTTATATAAATGGTCAGTGTCAGTGATATTGACCCCCCGTACAAGTATAGGGATCGTCATTTCCCCAAGTTTTATCCATGCTTGGGTATCGACAGTCGGGGATACCGCTTTCACTTGGGGGAATTTGCTTCGGATCTTGTCCGCTTCCTTCTGCCAGTTACTAAATCCTCCACTAATTGAGTATACGGTAATATGGGGGCTATAAGCTAAAACTTTATTGACTAAGGTTTTTTCAAGTCCTTGACTGACCAAACCGATAAAAATCTGTACAGAGACCCCTATGGCTATGCCGAAGATGACGAGAAGCGTTTGTAATTTCTTATCAAGCAGAAACCGCCACGCGATAATAAAAGGTAACAGCACGACAAGTTAAGCCTCCCTTCGTTGTATTAGCTAATAGCGCGCACATTAGGATCTTTTGCTATCATATATAATTGTACGTACAGAAGCAACATACCAATGTGCAAACACCCCTGTGCTCTTAAAAATCTATGAAATAATATTTCAATATCAAACATAATGTGGTATAATTCATAGTTGGGTTATACAAGCGTCTAATTGCCTCGTTGGCGAAACTCACGCGCGATCGCGACATGTTCTGTTTCCGCAGTTATAGACAGAGAACTTTTCTGTTTTGGCAGTTATAGATAGAGACGCAATTGGAAAACTTAATAAGTAAACCAAACAAAAAAGGAGAATGAAGGCATTGGCAACATTTACAGACTTAGGATTGAGTGAACCAGTTATTCGATCAATTATTAACATGGGGTTTGAAGAAACGACCCCTATTCAAGAAAAAACCATTCCCACTGCAATGGAGGGAAGAGATCTGATTGGACAGGCCCAAACCGGAACGGGAAAAACGGCTGCTTACGGAATTCCGTTAGTGGAGAGGATTATGGAACAGGCCGAGCAAATTCAAGGGATCGTATTGGCGCCTACACGTGAATTAGCAGTCCAAGTGGCTGAGGAATTAAATAAGATTGGGCAGTTTAAAAGGATTCACGCTTTGCCTATTTATGGTGGGCAAGGTATCGATTGGCAGATCAGGGCCCTGAAGAAAAGACCTCATATTATTGTGGCGACTCCGGGACGTTTAATGGATCACATGAGGAGGAGGACAATCCGCCTCAATGAAATCAAAATCGTTATTTTGGATGAAGCTGATGAGATGCTGAATATGGGCTTTTTGGAAGACATTGAAACAATCCTCAAGGAAATTCCTGAAGATCGCCAGACTTTGCTCTTTTCGGCGACCATGCCCAGACAGATTCAAAATATTGCTCAGCGCTTTATGAAGGAGCCGGAGCTGATTAGTATCAAGGCTATGGGAGTTACGGT
The DNA here is from genome assembly GCA_031292095.1 of Desulfosporosinus sp. Taxonomy (GTDB): domain Bacteria; phylum Bacillota; class Desulfitobacteriia; order Desulfitobacteriales; family Desulfitobacteriaceae; genus Desulfosporosinus. Next base: position 21,821 of record JARLHU010000070.1, on the reverse strand, counting down.
ATCTGATACTGAGCAACACTATGTAGAAGTATCGGAACGATTAAAATTCGATGTGTTATCACGAATTCTAGACATCCAATCACCAGACTTGGCTATCGTTTTTGCGCGAACCAAGCGGCGGGTCGATGAACTTTCTGAGGCTTTGAGCAAGCGTGGTTATTCAGCGGAAGGAATTCACGGCGACTTAACCCAGAGCAAGAGAGACAGTGTCTTGCGTCAGTTTAAAGACGGAACCATCGAAATTTTGGTTGCCACCGATGTGGCGGCTCGGGGATTGGATATTAGTGGAGTAACCCACGTCTTTAACTTCGATATTCCCCAAGATCCGGAAAGTTACGTGCATAGGGTAGGGAGAACTGGTCGGGCAGGAAAAACGGGCTTGGCCATTACCTTAGTCACACCTCGGGAGATGGGTATGCTAAGACTCATCGAACAGGTTATTAAGCGGAGGATCGTACGTAAACCGATTCCAACCATCATCGAGGCGGTGGAAGGTCAGCAACGCTTAACTATGAATGAGATCCTGAGAGTCATCGCCGAAGAAGACATCGAAAAGTATAAAGGTGTAGCGGAAGAGTTGCTGTCAGAAAACGACTCGGTCACTCTGTTATCCGCTGCGTTGAAAATCATTACGAAGGAACCGGAAGCTGTCGAGGTTCGTTTGACGGAACCGGCTCCAATGCGGGGAAGAAGCATGGGCAATGCAAGGCCTCAGCCGAATAATTATAACAGAGACGGCTTCGGACAGAAGACGGACACTTGGGCTCGCAGAAAAGGCAACGATGTGCGCGGAGGCGCAGCCGGAGCTCAAAGGGGCAGGGATAACAAAAGAAACGGATAAAGAAACGAAGAAAACTTAGAAATAGTTTGGAGAAAAAGGTGTTAAGGTTCACCTTTTTCTCTTTTTTATTTATCTTGATGAGGCATTCTAGCGATGGTATAATTTAGTAGAGTAAGGCGGTGAGTTGATGGAGAAAGAAATCAAAGAAGTTCTCGGGCTTATACTAAACAAACTTAATGGGCTAGAGTCGCGAATGGATAGATTAGAGTCGCGGCAAAATGAAATATACCTGGTTGTTAAGGCCATAGAACATAAGAATTAAGTGCATAGGGCAGAAATCGATAATGTAAAGTTTAAGGTGAACTATATTGAGGGGACGTTTAATGCTATCGGGGATATAATTACAACTAGGAAGGCGATAAAATGAAAAGGATAATGCTCTAATCTGTCGAATCTTAAATTAAAGTAAGGTGCGATGAGAGTGGAGGACAGATCTGTGATTTATGAAGTGTGTATACTTGTGGCCACGATCATTTTAGGTATGTTAGGCTTTGAATTGATGCTTTGGGTGCGTTCAGTTCGGAAACTTACGGATGAGGCAAAGCGAACGATTCAGGATTTAAATGCTCATCTGCCGCATCTGCTTGAGGATGCACAAGCCGTGACCAGCCTGATCAGACAGACCACTGAGCAGGTGGGCGGTACGGTGAATCAGGCCGCTTCGAGTATTGAAGAGCTACAGAGGAATCCCTTGCGCTTTATTACACATTTCTTGGAGGCGGCGAAACAAGTGATCGAGTTATGGAAAGATATTCGCAGCCGGAAAATGGAAACCCCAGACCGCTAGAGTAGCGGTCCGGGGTTTCCATTTTTCTTGGTATCAGAGAGGAAAGACGTAATTTATCGAACTTTCCTATAAATCTTCTGGAAGTGGGATTTCTGTTATACCTTGCGGAGCCTTTTCAGATTCAATTTCAGGTTCATTTTGGAGGGGATCTTCTGTTTGTGTAGTGTTACTGGTAGTAAAGGGAATATGGCTGGACTTTTTCATCCTTAGGGATTCTTGAATAAAGGTTTGAAGGTCTTCTGCTAATTGCTTTCCTTTATCCACCAGATCTGTACCCTGCTGTTTCAATGCTCCGACATGATGGGACGCGACGTCACCGACGTGTTCTCTAGCATTGTCAGATTTTTTACAGATCCCTTGACGTAATTCTTTTCCGCTTTTTGGTGCAAGCATTAAGCCTGCTACGACTCCAGCTAGGCCTCCAACAAGGGCGGCGACAGCGACGGTGCTGAGGCCAGTATTCTGTTGAGTTTTGTGCATTCTTAGCATAACATCATTCCTTTCTCTATTAATTACGTGCTTGATGCATTCTATCATACAGCTAACAAAACGTCTAAGGGTTTGGGTCTATTTTCCAAGTTTACTGTGCACTTTGTATAAAAGATCCGCCTTATTTATATTCGGCGGATCTATTTATTACTGTCAGAAAGTATAAACTTACGTTATATACTGCAAGAAGGGCTAATACGTGCGAAGACAGTGTCTTCGTCTAAGCATAAGTGCAACTAGGCAGCCGCTGGCCATGGATGGCCAGCGCTCGGCGCCAGCCAAGTTTTCTTTATACGATTGTGTTAACTTTATGTTCTAGGTGTTATGGATTTTGCGGGACTAATAGAGGAGTTCCTGTCGAGGGACTTTCCGCTCCAGAGTCGAAAAGCGCCCCATAGAACGCATGGTTTTGAAGTTGCCCTTGCAGTGAAAATGATGGTATTTTTTCCGCAGACACAGCGAAATACGAAGGTTCTTTTTCAATGCCAAGGAGTAAACAGTAACGCTTATTGAGAAGGCTGTAATGAGTTTCTATCAACAGCAGTTCAAGCACAGCAACTTCCACGTACTCCGGGGCTGCGTAATCCAGGTGGTTCCAGGCGTGTCCCAACTTTATTCTCGTTTCTTCAATTTCTGTCAGCAAGCGTTCCGCCTCGCTAAGCTGGGGTTCTTCAGGGGGAGAGAAAGATGATAAAAGATTATCAATTAAAGACTTCATAATAATACAGCCTCACCTCACTTACCGTGCTTGACAGATATAAAGACAAAACTTAGTTTATCTTTGCTCAGTCTGTAACAATATATGTATACTTTTTGTTGGATATGATAAATAAGGCATATGAAAGAAAATAACGAGTCAAAGATGCCGTGGATATTTTGTGCCAGACAAGGAGGTATATGCCCCTCATAGCGGGGCTATTAGGGGCATATACCGACGCAGTATGGCGCAAAATAGACTGGCATACTGACTCGTTATTTTTTTGAATGTGCCGAAAGCCCAAGTAACCGCAATAATTAAGTGGTTCAAAACTATGCTGTTATAAAACTCGCCTTTTATGGGAAAGACTAGAAATAGTCTAAAAATTTAAGAGGTGATTTTTATTTTATTGCCATACCGACGATGTCGGAAATCCTCGGCGATATTCCTGTGCTGGATGATGTGCTTGTTTCTGTGGCAAGTCAGTATTTATCCTGTTCTGGGACAAGGGAGCAACAATGGGGTCGTGCTTTCTGATAATATTGCTCAGGAAGAAACAAAGGAAGTAAACAAAGTAAATGATAATGTGCTCGAGAATACAAAGACAGGGTTACTTAACATTGTAGTTCAGCGCGGGGAAACCCTATGGAGCCTAGCCCAAAGGTATCAGACTACGGTCGATGAAATTGCAAAGCGTAACCATCTGAATAGCCCTAAGCAAATCAGAGTGGGAGAAGCCTTGTGGGTTCCAAAGAGAGAAACAGAACAAACAACTGAAGATGTTGCGACTAACACGGACAAGGGGTCGTGGTGGATAAATAGTTTACGAAGTATATCGGCTTTTACAGCCGTTAATAAACAAGGGTTGAGTGTATCACGTTCGAGTGATCCCCAATTGTTTCAGGCGGAGCCAGAAATTCAAACGTATGAGGTAGTCGTAAACCAAGACGCACAATTGATCGATAAAGACGACGCTCAGAAACTAGTGCAGCAAACAACGGTTCCGCTAGAGCCTGAGAGTCAGGTTCTTTCGCGAGGTTTAGGACGTTTGGTCTCCAAAGATGATGTCGAACTTTTAACCCGTGTCATCTATGGTGAAGCGCGGGGTGAAAACTTTGAAGGACAAGTAGCTGTTGGAGCCGTTGTGCTGAATCGCCTGAAAGACCCTCGTTTTCCTAAAACAATGCGGGCCGTCATTTACCAATCCGGTGCCTTTACAGCAGTAGAAGACAAACAGATTCAGCTGGACCCCAATGACCAGTCTTTCAAGGCAGCCGAAGCAGCCTTATCTGGCTTAGATCCGACGAACGGAGCATTATTTTACTTCAATCCACGTCTTGCCACAGACAATTGGATCAAGAGCAGATCCGTCATCAAACGTATCGGAAACCATACGTTTAGTATATAGGTAGGGGACTTGTGTGGGGGACTTGTGTGACACAGCGCTCGGTGCTTACGACGCAGAGCAAACTAACCGTTCAAGCTCCCGGCTTTGGGAGCGGGGTGCCCGCCAGATGAGCCATCCTTGGCTCACTGGCGGCAGTGCACATCCTTGTGCACTGCCCCGTATCTGGGGTCGGTCGCTTGAACGGAAGTTTGCTAGGCTGCTTACGTAAAGACGTCGCGCTGTGTCACACTGCGTCCCGGGCTGGGAACGCGGAATGGGTGCAACGGGGGACGGTTCTTGGTTGCATCTATGTTGGGTGAGACGGCACATTTCATGTGCACCGTCTTGCTTGGGGTGGGAACGGGGACGGTTCTTGGTTGCATCCGTGTTGGGTGAGACGGCACATTTCATGTGCACCGTCTTGGTGCAACTGGGGACGGTTCTTGCTTGCATTTACAAAAAGCAAAAAATCCCGCTCTATGATGTTGGCGGGATTTTTCTTGTTGAAAAATGCTCTTTATCTCATCTTAGGAATTCGGCTCATATTTACCGGGTGTGGGAGAAATCCTGTTTGCCGTGAAGCACACGATGGATTTCCACCGTGTTATCCTCCATGACTAGGATGTAGAATACAAGATAGGGATCAACAACGATCATGCGATAGCCCTGTTCAGCGACCTTCCTGTCCAACGGAACTGGACCCATGAACGGAAAGTCAGCCAGCTTGGCAATGGACGACTTTATTTTTTCATACATTTTTATGGCGGTTTCAGGATCATCTATGCGAATATGCGCAACAATGGCTTTCATGTCATCTTGCGCAATCTGCATGATTTTGATTTTATAATTTGCCATGCGCCAACGCCTTTAGTTCGCTCATGGCTTCGTCGAAGTCCAGCATAGGTACACCGTTTGCTTTCTGCAATTGTGCTTCCAGCAGCTTTTCACGGATTTCCAGTGCCCGTTCGCGCTTCTCAAAAGCGTTTATACTCATCACGGTCAAGTCGCCTTCGCCGTTGACGGTAATATACACTGGTTCGTTAGTTTCGTGGCAGTACTTGGATATTTTGCTATAATCGTTGCGCAGTGAGGTGGACGATTTGATGGTTGGCATATTCTGTCCCTCCATGTATCGTAATTCTACTCATATTATACCTTAATTATCATAAATGGTCAATTCCACTATGAAAGCTATAGAAGGTCTTACTTGCACTGCTTACCTTTTGAAGATCAAAAAAATCCCGACACATCAGGTGTTGTGGGATTTTTCTTCTTGGAAAAAGATAAAGCTCTTTAGCTTAGCTCGTTTTGTGTTTCGGCGGACTGTCGCCCTTGTGTAAGGTGAAAAAAGCAATTTCAGGGGGAACATTAAAGCGTAAAGAAATAATGCTTTCACCAATGCCCCGGCTGATGTAAAGGGGAACACCGTTAATTATATGATACCCTTCATATATTCCTTCGTCGCCAAGATAGGTATTGGTGATGAGGGGTGGAAGGCCTAGAAGGCGGATCTGACCGCCATGGGTATGTCCGGCAAGAAGAAGATCCGCTCCGTAGTCCGCCACGTCGTCGAGGCAATCTGTGGAGTGGGTTAAGACTAGTCGAAAGGGTGGAGTTGGGGGAGAAGGAGATAAGCCGACTTTTTGATAGGCCTTATCGACATTGTCATGCCTAGTCGCTGGGTCGTCGACCCCGATGACCCAGAGATTAAGGTTTGCTAAGAAAGAGGCCTCGTTAAGTAAGGGTGTCCACCCTATGTTTTGAAGCTGTAGAAGATATCGTTTAAAGAGGGTACGGGAAAGGTGACTGTAATCGTTATTCCCCATGACAACGAATTTTCCGTAGGTGGCAGAAAGTTTACCTAAATAGCTATCTACCTTATCAAGATCTTTGCTGCTGGAAATAATATCCCCGGTGATGACGAGGAGATCTGGTTTTTGAGCCAGCACAACCTTGTTAATTTCTTCTGGTGTAATCCGGAGGGTTTCCAGATGCAAATCGCTGAGTTGGCAAATTGTTTTTCCCTCTAACGCGGCGGGTAGGTTGTGGTAATACAGGTCCCAAGATTCACGTTTTAAGGCTAAGGTGTCATGTTCGGCCCAGAGAAGGACGCCTGCACTGCCTAGGGGTAACGTAGAAAGAAGCCAATGGCTAGCAATAAAACTGCCGATGCCCGAGAAAAAGGTACGACGGGATATTTTTTTAGAATGCAAGGGGGGGAGTTTTTCGGGCATGGTTGCCTCCTCAATTATTAATAGTTTGCCCATATGAAGGATTCAGAACCCTTCCATTTACACTATCATATCATGTAATAAAGTTACATTGAAATGAATTAAATAAAGGAGGGAAGCATCGTGAATTTCGGTGGGAATAAACCAAATGATCCTTCTGCGCCCATCGGACCGCAGAGGTTCCCTATGCAATTACCTAATGGTCAGCTAGGTTCGGGATACTCTCCGGGTTCGATTCGCGATACGCTGGGTTCAGGCCTTAAAGCGAGTGGTTTTTTCCAAAAAGATGGACAAATTCAAAATTCACGGGGGGGCTTTATAGGCGCAAAGCAACCGCCACCTTCCGGGATACCGTGGCAGATGCCCCAACCTATGCAAGGCATGGGCCAGAGTTTACCACAGCAGGGTGGGGGATATTATCAAAATTCAGGGTACCAGGGCGGGTATGGTCAGGTTCAGGGATATAATCAAGCTCAATTTCAAGCGGCAAATCCAGCGATGAGTCAAACACGGCAATTTATTCTGCAGGCTTCACAAGAGGGGATTTACGGCAATGGTGTAGCGACGATTTCGCCGGACAATAGTTTTCTACTGATTGCCAATCTTCCGGTGCCGCAAACGTTCCTTGGGCAAGGACAGTTGGGAGTGTATGCAGCGTACTTGGTCGATGACAAGGGGCGGACTGGGTTTTTGGTGGGGGTCTTAAGGCCCGTCGGGAATGGAGTTTATCGGGCGCAGTTCCAAAGTCAGGTACCCCTTCATTATTATAGTCGTGTCGTTGTCTCTGTGGAAAACCCCGCTCAGCTTGGTCAGGCTCCGAATGGACCGATCATTTTGAAAGTCAAAGAACCCATGGGAATGATGACTTTTCTCACGCCAATGAAAAATACAGCAACCACTGTTTGGGGAAAAATCTCGGGATTGATCAGTGGCAGGAAAAAACCAGCGATAAGCCCGGAAGCTGCCCCGATAAATACAGATCTTCTCGAATCTTTAAATCAGATGGGCGTCGTTCCCGAAACTATAAATCCACCGAATCCGCCAATCCACGAAGCTGCTGTGGCACCGATTGCGCCAATGTCTCAGCCGATGGGCCCAAAATAATTCTTGTCGGGATTAATAGCCTTACCAAACTTGGCTTTTGCTAATTCTTGAGGTAGGTAATTCATAGTATTCTATGAATTACCTACCTCTTCTTTCGATAAGTGGTGCTCCAGATTTTTAGAGAAGAAACAAAATGAGCACAACCAAGGTAATAAGCCCTAACGTGCCTAAGGTTACAGTGATGCCGATCGTCGCCAGGGATACTTGGGCAAAGAGCACATTAGGAAAAAATATAATCAGGAAGAAGAATGTGATCGCCAAAATGCCTGCACCAACGGGTGGGGACTGCAGAAACGGAACAAGTCGATTAAATCCATAATCATAAGTCTCCGGAGCCTTGGGGTCCAAACCTCCTGGCAGATGATTGTCGGCAGGAAAGGCGGGGCTACAAGGTCGAGTCAGCAGCGGCATAGGCGATTCCTCCCTTCCTATCATTGCGCTTGGTAGCATTCTCGCTGGCGTTGGCACTCCCGTTTCCGTTTCCGTTTGGAGGCCCTATTCCGGTTATCTCGACTAAGAACTGAGTGATCATTAAACCGAGAGCAATAATTAGGTTGCCGGGTGCTCCCGGGATTTCGAAGAGAGGAACGTTAAACGAGGTATCGGGGCTTCCATCAAATGGGGCCATAGGAGCTGCGACGACCAAGGAAACACTCAAATTATCGGGAAAGAGAGGTTCGTCGGGGCCGACGGGACCGAAGCCTTGACCAGGAACGCGTTGAATGGGTGAAGTCATGGGAATTTGTCCGTTGATAGCTGCCTGCATGAGCTGGGTTAGTTGTGGTAAGGTCAGGGTCACAGGATAAAGATCTGGGGTCGGCCGGCACAGGCTGGGAGGATGGGCCAAAGCTCTTTTGAAGAGAAACGCCATCAGCACATTTAGGCCAACAACGATCATTGAGGCAAAGTGAATTTCTGTAGCCGCCAAAGGAAAGATCATGGCACTGACAGGGCAAAACGGTAAATTGCGCCGAATAGGGCTGTCCACTAAGATGGAAAAAGAGAAAGGAGTTGCCGGTAACGGAGGTGTACAGTCACAGCGATTGATCACGGCGTTCCTCCTTTCTTAAAAAAGCCATCAAAACCAAGTGCGAAGGGTTACCCATCCTCCCAAAAAAATGACGATCAGGAACGCGATTAGAGTCACGGGGTGCGTGATATCGTTAATAAGATAGGGTCCGTGATAACCATTGACTCGCACTTTTCAATAACACTTCCCTCTTACTATTGCTGAGTAAAGCCGGGCGGAAGTTTAATATTTTTCAGCATCTCCGGTGAGATTTGCATCTTTTCCATGGCATTTCCGCCACTAATTTTGTCCAGAATTTGCTGGGCCATGCCTTTTAGCTCTTCCGGAATGGGAAGGTCATTGGCCGATGGCAGGCCATACATAGCGGTGGTTAGAGTTAGGTTCACCATGGCCATAAGTTTTTCGTATTTCTGCTGTTGAACAAAGTACGCTTTTATCAGGGGATGTTTATTCATAAGACGGATTTTAAGATCAAGAAGTGCTTAAGAGTCTTTTTCGGGGACGATTTTACTGATCATTTGGGTTGTCACGAGCCCACGTTCTTTATCCTGATACTGGCTAAATGCTTCTTGGCTGGGAGGATCGGCCATAATGGCGGTCTCAGCAAGTTTTAAGCCCTGCATTTCAGGGGTCAGAGACAGGGCTTCCCCCAATTCCCGGGCTTTGTCAATGTAATTCATGAGGTTACCTCCTTTTTTCCTTATACAAAATATGCGTTGAAGGGTCTACTGGTGTATGATGGGTTCGCAAGAGTGGTGAGAAAAAGGCATATTTGGAGATGAAGAAGGAATGTTGGGAATGGGTGTAGAATGTTTATTTTATAGAAAGGGGAGATGTTTATGCGCACGTATCGATTGGAAATACGCTTAATTCAAGCCGCTGCGGGGCTTGCTTTTATCGTGCTGATCGCCGGTTTTTTTGGTTTATGGGGACATAATGGCAAAGTCCCGGTGAGTACAACAGGAGCTGAGGTTACCAGTTCAGGTCAAGCACTTAGCAATTCAAAAATTGTCGCGTTAGGAGATTCCTTTACTTTAGGATATCCGTCGGACGCAGCACATTCTTGGCCTCAGCGCACAGCGGCGGTTCTCCAGGTTGCCGTGGTTAATAAGGGGAAAGTACAACAGACTGCAAAAGACCTTCTTGCTCGCTTTGACGCAGATGTGGTGGCCGAAAAACCAGGTCGAGTCATCATATTTGCAGGGATTGGGGATGCCATTAAGGGAGTGGCCCTGAAAGAGGTTCAAACCAATATTGAAGGAATGGTGGAGAAGGCAAAATCCAATCACATTATCCCAATACTTGCCCTGCCGATTGGGTACCCTGGGGCGCAACAAAATATTAAAGATATTCGGGATTGGGAGATGGGCTACACCAAAAAGGAAAATATCTTGACCCTAGACTTTTCTTCCGTGTTGTTTGACTCAGGGGGAAAATACTTAAGCGGTTTATCCACAGATGGAAAATATCCGAATGCCAAAGGGTACGAAACGATGGGGGATTACGCGGCACGGGTTCTCAAGTAGGAGGATCCGCGAGACACGTTCCTAGGGAGGATCCGCGAGACACGTCCTCAGCCATGCGTTCGTCGTGCCAAACTAGGGCTTTAAACCCTGATGCATGCGTGCAGGGTTCCCGGCCAAAGCGACATCCGACGGCCATGGATGGCCTAGTGTCCCCGGAGCCAAGGATGGCGGGAGGGGACCTTGTCGCATGGCCGGCGGAACACATCCGACGACCATGGATGGTCTAGTGTCACCGGAGCCAAGGATGGCGGAAGGGGACCTTGTGTTCCGCCCTGCTTATGAAAGAGGGTTTAAAGCCGAGTTTGGCTACGACGAACGCAAAGGCGTCGGACCGTGTGATCGCGGACCCTCTGGGCTGGGGAGGCGGAAGGGTCGTTTCTTTGTATACTTTGCACGGTCCTGTTTCCCGCGCTGCGGGAAAAGCGAAATAGCGAAAAAGGAGTACATTTGAAAGAGCCTTTTTCGACCTGTCGGCTAGACCTGGTTATGGTATAATGAGACAAAAGTGAATAGAGGAGGGGGAAAATGGAAAACGATAAATTTCAGGAATTAGTAATTAGGCAATTTGGGGAAATTCAAAATCAGTTTGGGAAATTTCACGATCAATTTGGAGAAATTCAAGATCAGTTTGGGAAAATTCACGATCAATTTGAGAAAGTGCAAAATCAGTTTGGGAAAGTTCAAGATCAATTTGAGAAAGTTTTTGAAAAGCTGGATCGTCTGGAAGATTTATCAATGCAACACCATCTTGAACTCGAATTGGTAGCTAGGCAAGTGGAAATCTTGCAAGTGGAAAAAGATATTTCAAAATCGAAATTTTATTTGGTTAAGGCGCCAGATTAAAACAATAAAGGGAATGCAATCAGGGACGGTTCTTGACTTGCATTCTCTGACTCTGTTTGCATTTATAGACGTAAGATCTTTGGTTGACAAGCATCCTCTAGCGAAATTTGTACACTTGTACAGGTCTTTATCGAGGGTGTATTTACATGCAATAAAGAACCGTCCCTAGTTGCATGCTTGTATGCAAAAGCGCCTAACAGCGTCCCCCCCCTCGTCGTTCCTAACCCCGTCGACCCGAGCCCAGAGGAAGTTTCTTAGCTTAGAGAAGCACTTTAGCGGAATTGCGTCAATGAGCGCAGACGCTAAGGCGTTAAGAAACGCAACGGTTCACATGCAGAACAACCCAGAGGTTTTGCGTTTTAGCCTTAGCGTCAAGCGAATAGCAATGCAGCGTGTGCGAACGTGCTAAGAAACTTCCTCCCCCAATGCAGCGTGTGCGAACGTGCTAAGAAACTTCCTCGCCCAAATTAGCGTGCTAGGCTGGGAGCAACCTACTGATCACCGCAAAGAGGATAAACCCGGTCGTTCCACCGAGCAGGGCATAATGCGGGTGCCGTTCACGGGAGAGTGGTATTAGCTCAGCAAAGACGAGATAAGTCATCGCACCTGCAGCAAAGGCAAGAAAGAAAGCCAAAGAATTTTGGACGTTTTTGAGGGCGAGGAGCCCTAGTAAGGCTCCGAAGGGGGTAAAGAAGGCGATCGCCACGTTGAGGAGAAGGATTTTCCACCAACGGATCCGTGCCATTTTTAAGGGAGCAGTTGTCGCCATCCCTTCGGGAAGATTGTGTAAAGTTATGGCCAAGGCAATAAGAAGGCCGAGGCCGGGAGCGGCTTCTTGACTGACGGCGATAGCCATGCCCTCTGGGATATCATGTAAAGCGATCCCGGTCGCGATGAGGAGACCGGTCCTTTTTAGTCGTTGGCGACGTGACAGAGGGAGTGCGTTATCGGTGACATTGAGCTGTTTTGCCGCCAGGAACATGAAGAGAAGGCCCAAAGCAAATCCGGCGCTCACTTGAAGTGGCGGACCGGTCTGCCAGGCGCTTGGAAGTAAATCGATCGTTACAACTGCAAGCATTATGCCGCCGGCTCCCGCTATGAGGGTGGCAAGAACTCGTTCTTGCGGTCTACCGAACAAGAGGACAAGTAGGCTGCCAAGCGTCGTGGCTAGCCCAGCAATCGTACTAATCCAAAGGATTTCGAACATGTCGTGCATGAGAGGCTCCTTTCTATAGGTAGCGTTATCCATATTTATGGCTTAAAGCGGTGATTTATACAAAAAACATCCTCACAATAAAACAGATACCCTCCCACGTTTGTAACCGTAGGAGGGTATCCTTTTTATTGCGACTATTTTTCGTTTTCCATTTCATTTAGGAACCTGTACTATTTTTTAGGACAAAGCATAGGTTTAGAGTATGGATCAACATCAATGGATATAAATACGTCTAAGGAGGGGGCAAAAAATATGAAACTACGGGTTCGGAATAGTTTGCTAATGGGGGCCGTGTTTTTGAGTCTGATTTTTCTGGCGGGCTGTGGAACCTTGGAGACGTTAGTGAACAAGGATGGAACAGCGACTTCATTTGGAGATTTTATTGGTGGGGATAAAACTACTCTTCCGGCGACTTCAGCAGTGACAAATGAAACGCCGGCAGCAACTTCGGGGGATTCGATGACGGTTACACTATACTTCGCAGATTCAACAGGTAAGTATTTAGTGAAAGAACAACGTATCTTGCCCAAGACGGCGAGTCTTGCTCGAGAGACGGTGACTCAGTGGTTAAAAGGCCCAGCAGCTATTAAAGGAACGACTTTGCTGGCTGCTGTTCCCACGACCACTATGCTGCTTGATATTGCCATCAAAGAAAACGTGGCCATCGTAGATTTGAGTAAGGAATTTCTTCGACCCAATCCAAAGGTTACCTCTGAAGTTGCGCTATATGGGCTAGTCGATACATTAACCCAATTTTCAACAATCAAACAAGTCCAGATTCGTGTCGAAGGTAAAGCTTTGACTAAGTATGGGGCGATTGATGCTACAAAACTGATTAATAAAACTAGTTTAATTAAGGGGGCTGCGGCGACAAACCCAATTGTACCAAGTTCTGGAGTTGGAAGTGTGGGCTCTGGGGTGGCAACTCAAGACAAGACGAGTAACAGTGTGCTTCCGGGTTCTGCCAATTCCCCAAGTTCTCCTAGTTCTCCTAGTTCTCCCAACTCTCCCAACTCTCCAAGTTCTATTAATCTTTTCGATTATCCTCCTAGTTCTACGTAAGCGAGGGTCCGTGAGACACGTCCTCGGCCATGCGTTCGTCGTGCCAAACTAGGGCTTTAAACCCTGATGCATGAGTGCAGGATGCTCGGCCAATGCGACATCCGACGACCATGACTGAAACACGATGTTTCAGGTTAGAGCGCCGCCATGGATGGCAAGGCGCCGTGATGCCGGAAGGGCACCTTGTGTTCCATCCTGCTTATGAAAGTGGGTTTACAGCCGAGTTTGGCTACGACGACCGCAAAGGCGTCGGACCGTGTGATCGCGGACCCTCTGGGCTGGGAAGACGGAAGCGGAAGAACCGTCCCCTTGTCCCCTTAAAAAGGCATCCTCGAACTGAGGACGCCTTCGGAGCTATTGTGCGTATTTTTCATTAGGAATTATATCATCAACCCAATCTTATTTTAATTTTTTCAAGCAAATTATCAAGTTCAATAACATATTTCTTCTGTATATTCTCACATATCTCTATCGCAAGTTGTTCACTGTAGATATGTGCAGTCGAATTTCTGTCACTGAGCATGGAAAGCCACAATTCGTCATCGTTAATAAGCCCTGCCGCAAAAGCTTCACGCAATACTGTCTTTGGAGAATTTAGACCGGTTAAGCCCTCATCTTCAAAGACAGCTTTTAAAGTTTTCCACGCAAGCTCAAAGGTGAACTCAAAACGCTGTATTACTCCATCTCTTAGAAGGTCATCGACTTCATCGTATTTGGTGATCCCTTCTTTTAGTCTGGCGAGTGCCTTGGTAAAGTTATCGACTTTTGTGTTTGGTTCGCTCATATAGAATTAGACCTTCTCTCTCGATATTTTCTAATAATTTAAGGTCAATATGTTCATTGATGAAGACAATATCTATTTTTAAAAGCGTATTCAGGTCGTCAAAGTCACTCGTCATATGCCCTCTGTTATTAAACTCCGGCAATAGGTAAACTGCCAGATCGATATCGCTTGTTGGCCTATGATCACCTATGGCCCGTGATCCGAAAAGAATTATTTTCTCTATGGCGTAGTTTTGACCAATTTCTCGGATACTCTGAATTAGCGCCCCATCTAAATCAAAAGCCATTCAAGTGCCTCCTCTCAACAAGCTTTCTGTTACATAAAATGATATAGCCATATTATACCATAGCATTGCGGGCAATAAAAAGAATCATTTCTCCCCCCGTCGACCCAAGCTCAGAGGAAGTTTCTTAGCTAAGAGAAGCACTAAGCAGAATTACGTCAAAGAGCGCAGACGATTTTGAGTATAAGTTAACGAAATGAAATGTGTGCAAACAAGAACCGTCCCCCGTTGCATCTAGAGACTAACCTCGTTCCTCCCCCCGTTGACCCAAGCCCAGAGGAAGTTTCTTAGCTTAGAGAAGCACTCTAGCGGAATTGCGTCAATGAGCGCAGGCGATAAGGCGTTAAGAAACGCAACGGTTGACTTGCAGAACAACCCAGAGGTTTTGCGTTTTAGCCTTAGCGTCAAGCGAATAGCAATGGAGCGTGTGCGAACGTGCTAAGAAACTTCCTCCCACAATTCATTTCTTAGATGTACAAGATTCGAATGTATGATAGTATATAATTATTAAATATATAGGGGATGGAGGGAAAGAGATGACAAAAACTGCAGAGTTGACAAAGCAGTTAGAGGAGACCTTAAGACGTGCTAATACTATTTTGTTCAAGCGCGGTCGATCGATTCTGATTGGCATGGAGATTTCTGCACTTCAGTTCAATGCGCTCTTAACTATTCGGGAATTTGGGCCCTTAACGATGGGAGATTTGGGCAAACACTTGTTTGTCGCGTGTAGTACGGCGACAGACTTGGCGGATCGGATGGAACGGGCGAGACTGGTGGAACGGGTACGAGATAATAAAGACCGGAGAGCGGTCAGGTTGCACTTGTTAGCTAGAGGGGATGAGGCCCTTGATGCGGTGATAACTGAACGTCAAAGTTTTATCGGCGAAGTCCTCGAGGATTATACGGATGAAGAATATGTGGAATTGTTGCGTGGCTTGGAGCTGCTGGCACGGCGCATGGAGTTGAAATAATGTAGTCATTTTGCGTTCGTCAATATACCCTCGTTTAAGGTATCTTAAACGAGGGTATTCTTAATCTAATCCTACATAAAGCCAATCTTGATACAATCTTGAGAACTTTCCTAAACACATCTGAAATGTAAGCGGTATACTGAATAAAATACCAAAAATCTAAAGAAATAAGGTAATAATAAAAGAAAGTAGGTAGAAAGACTTGACCTATATTAGTCTTTTACCTTAGTGGGAGTGATAGATGTGGGGACGAAAATTATCTTGGTGGATGATGAACCGGAAATCCTGAATCTTGTCAGAGATTACCTTTCGAGGGAGGGGTTTACTGTTCTGACGGCGCTTAATGGCAATGAAGGTATGCAACTTATCGAGCGTGAAAAGCCGGACCTTGTTCTGCTGGATTGGATGCTTCCGGGGATGAGCGGGCTGGAGATGTGCAAACACTTACGCGAGACGAGTACGATTCCGATTATTATGCTGACCGCAAAATCAGAGGAAATAGACCGCGTTCTAGGCCTGGAATTTGGGGCCGATGATTACATCGTTAAGCCCTTCAGCCTTCGAGAATTGGCAGCGCGTATCAAAACAGTACTGCGTCGTTCCTCTGGAGTGGCACAAGAAAATAATTCTTCGATTTTAATTCGAGGCGAACTGAACATCGACATCACCAGCCACAAGGTGTCGAAAAGAGGGCTGGAACTTTCTCTAACACCGACTGAATTCAACATCCTTCATTTACTCGCGACCCGTCCTGGTACGGTTTATAGTCGTCTGCAACTTTTGCGTCAGGCCATGGGTGAGGAATACCTTTATTATGAACGTTCTATTGATACCCATGTCTCGAATTTGCGTAAGAAAGTTGAAGACAACCCAAGTGATCCGAAATATGTGGAGACTGTGTTTGGAGTAGGATATCGGTTTGGTGAAGGGGTATGACCCTGAGGCGTAAGTTTATCCTCGCACTCATTGGGATGGTTTTTT
The DNA here is from genome assembly GCA_031292095.1 of Desulfosporosinus sp. Lineage (GTDB taxonomy): Bacteria > Bacillota > Desulfitobacteriia > Desulfitobacteriales > Desulfitobacteriaceae > Desulfosporosinus. The sequence continues at coordinate 5,586 of JARLHU010000070.1, read as the reverse complement.
TTATGTCAATTGTCTTTACCTCCATTGCCTTAACCTCAACTCAAGCTCTGCTTGGGCATGCTGAGACTTACGTGCAACAAGCCTACGGTGATCGTCTTAATCAGATGTTGAGTGTATACTATGAGGGCCACGGAGGCTGGGTCGGGGTTCAGGATTATGTTGCGAAGATCACGGACCCGACAGATCAGAAATTGGGGCGTTCCCTGCGTGACTCCCAACACTTTTTAGTCTTTGACAATAAAGATCAAGTGGTAGTAGACACTGCCAAGAAAGATCTCGGGAAACAACTTGCGCAGTTTCCGGTAGACAACAAAATCTCGAAACAATGGCAGGAAATTAAGGTCGGCGGTAAAACGGTGGGCCATTATTGGCAAGATCAACGTCCTAGCGCGGTGGATGGCAGACTGGCCAAAACGATTGGCACTTCGATCATCCAGGCAATGCTCATTGGGTTGATTCTCACTTCTTTGGTGGCACTCCTTTTAGGACTTTTATTAACTCGACATTTCACGAAACCCCTCAACCGTCTCATGGAGGCTGTGCGGAAAGTCGGGAAAGGAGATTTGTCTTCGCAAGTTGAGGTGAAGGGAAAGGGAGATATTGCCATCTTGGCCCGAGATTTCAACCGGATGACGGAACAATTGACCCGCAATGAGGAAGTAAGGCGCAACATGGTGGCGGATATTGCTCACGAATTGCGGACGCCGCTGGCGGTGATTCTTGGCAAGCTGGAATCGATTCAGGAAGGGGTACTCCCTTCGACGCCGGAAACGATCCTCCCAATTCATGATGAGACCTTACGACTTATTCGCTTGGTGCGTGATCTCCAGCAGTTAAGTCTGGCGGAAGCCGGTAAATTGCCAATGACTATGAGATCAGTCAAGCTTAGACAGATCGTGGAGAGAATTACTGAGCAATTCGCCGTTGACTTCGAGGAACGGGGGTTGCAAGTTGCGGTGATAGGGGATGTGCCGGATATTATTGGGGATCCGGATCGTTTAACCCAGGTTTTCGTAAACTTAATTGGCAATGCGCTTTTGCACACCCCACCGGGTGGATCTCTGCGCGTGTTATTAGAAGAGGCAGTAAGGCCTGTCGAAGACGGGACGATCAAGGATGAAGCGACGCATCGCTTGCGTGACGTGTTTCGGCGCAAAGGTCAACGAGCGGAAGAAGTAAATGGTCGGGAAGGGAACAGTGCAGTTGATTTGCGCCCCGACGGGTGGGTACAGGTGACGGTAGAAGATTCCGGCGAGGGAATTCCAGAGGAAGAACTCGAGCATATTTTTAATCGGTTTTACCGTGTCAACAAAGCACGAGAACGGGAAAGCGGGGGGACGGGCTTAGGGCTTGCGATTGCCAAGGAGTTCATTCAGGCCCACGGGGGTTCCATTCAGGTGGAAAGTAAGCCGGACGTGGGAAGTAGTTTCCGGATTTTCTTACCGGTGAAAAATGGAAATTGGGAAGCGAATACCTTGACAATATCTTAAGAAGTCCTTCGTTGTTTAACCATAAGACTGTGATATATTTAGCAAGGAATTAATGAATTAATCGGATGATCGGCAATGAAAGTGTCATTTTAAAGAACAAGTAGATAGAAAAGGAGTAAGAGCATGAACAAGAAATGGGTGACGATTGGGGTCTTAGGTGTCTTGGTCTTGGGAGGGGGTTATTGGGGGTATAAACATTTTACAGCGAAACCGGCCGTAGCCACCAATATTACAGCCAAAGCCAAAATGGGAACTGTGAGCAAGGTGATTACCGCAACTGGAACGGTGAACTTCCCCCACTCGATTCCGTTAACCTTTAAACAAGCCGGTCAGATCCAGGCCTTCAATGTCAAGGTCGGTGATGCTGTGAAAGCTGGTCAAGTGTTGGCCAAGACAGATGATTCAAGTCTTCAGTTGGCTGTAACGACACAGCAGGCAGCCGTAACGTCAGCACAGGCCAAACTTGAAACCCTTAAAGAATCGTTTAATACCCAAACGCTCTCTTCAGCCCAGTCGGCAGTCGCTCAGGCGGAGCAGGGCGTAGCCACTGCGCAGCAGGCTTTAACCACTGCTCAACAGAATGCAGAGCCAAATTATTTAGCGAATCAGGTTTCCTTGGCCAAGGCCGCCGTTCAACAGGCTAGTAATGATTATGCCAAGGCGCAACAAACTGGTTCTGCGTCGTCTACCGCACTTAATCAGGCGTTAACGGCCCTGACGACTGCTCAGAATGCTCAAAATGGAGGAGCGGCTCAGGCGTTAGCTTCTGCTCAGGCGCAAACTCGATCTGCTCAGGCTGGTTTAACGTCGGCTCAAGCTCAATTGGATCTGCAGAAGCAGGGTCCAAAATCGGGGGACATCGCCTCGGCTGAAGCCGATATTAATACCGCTCAGGTCCAACTTGCCAGTGCGCAAAAGGACTTAGCCAATGCTGAAATAATAGCACCGGTGGATGCGGTGATTGTCAGTGCACCGCTACAGCTGGGCCAACAGTCGGATGCTACTTCAATTATTACGATCACTCCAGCGGCGTCTAATCTTGAAGTGGCTGCCTCGATTGCTCAGTCGGATATTGCTCAGGTCAAAGTGGGACAGAAAGTGGATATTACCTTGGATTCGAATCCGGATAAACATATCAGCGGGACCGTTAGTTTAGTGGCCCTCCAAGGGACAATCGTTTCGAATGTCACAACCTATACGGTCACGGTAACGATCGATCAAGCTAACGATCTGCTGCGTGCAGGGATGAACGCCAATGTCAGCATCATTGTAGATGAAGTAAAGAATGTTTTAACCGTTCCTAGTGAAGCGGTCAAAACTATAAGGAATAGAACAGGTGTTATGGTGCCTCTGACTTCGAGTACAAGCACAGGGCAAGCTACTACAGCTGGTCAAACGACCACTCAACCCAATAGTGCAGGCTCAGCAGGTGCTGCAAATGCAGGTTCGGGAAATGCGGGTGCAGCAAATGCAGGCACTGCCAAAGCGAGCGCAACTAGCGCAGCGGCGACTTCTAAATTTATTCCAGTGGTAATCGGTCTGGATGATGGCACAAATGTAGAAATCAAAAGTGGTTTAACTGAAGGGCAAGAGGTCATCATCGGTACTCGTTCGTCCACCACGGCAACTAAAGCTACTTCAGGATCTCTTTTAGGCGGCGGCGGTGGCGCTAATCCCGCTAGAGCATTGTCTGGTGGCGGTGGCGGCGGTGGCCCCAGAGGAAACTAAGTTGAACTTGCTTTGACGAATACGTCAGGAGGGGTGTCATTTGATAGAGCTCAAAGGGATAAAAAAAATATATTCAACTGGTGATATTCAAGTCGCGGCTTTGAACGGGGTGAACCTGCACGTAGGGGCCAGTGAGTTTGTCTCAATAATGGGACCCTCTGGTTCCGGCAAGTCATCCATGATGAATATTTTGGGATGTTTGGATACCCCAACGGAAGGTGAGTATTTCCTCGATGGAACGGATGTGGCAAAAGCCAGTGGGGATGATTTGGCCGTGATCCGTAATCGCAAGATCGGCTTCGTCTTTCAGGGATTTAATCTTCTTGCCCGCACGACGGCGGTGGAAAATGTTGAACTTCCCATGCTTTATGCAGGGATAGGAGGTAAAGAAAGGCGAGTACGTGCCATTGCCGCCTTAGAATCCGTCGGCCTTGGTGATCGGATTCATCACCGTCCTAAAGAACTCTCCGGCGGGCAGCAACAGCGGGTGGCCATCGCTCGGGCATTGGTTACAAACCCTGCGATTATCTTAGCGGATGAGCCCACAGGGAACCTGGATACTCGCTCCAGTGAAGAGGTCATGGCGATCTTTCAGCGCTTGCATGCGTCGGGAAACACGATTATTATTGTGACGCACGAACCAGATATTGCGGAATTTACCCAAAGGATTGTGCGTTTCCGTGACGGTAAGATTGAAGGGGACGAAATAGTAGAAAAACAACGTAAGGCTCAAGCCCATGTCCTTGAGGAGGGAGCAGCAAAGTGAACTTTTTTGAAAGTATCCGAGTCTCTCTCAGAGCTTTGCGTGCGAACAAACTCCGGTCGGCTTTGACCATGCTTGGGATGATAATCGGGGTTGCAGCCGTTATCGCCATGGTCGGAATCGGAAATGGAGCAACCGCTTCGATTACTTCTCAGATTCAAGGCTTAGGTTCGAACCTACTTACAGTCAGCCCGGGACAGTCGAATGCTGGAGGGGTCAAAGGGGGATCAGGGTCCTTAACCACTCTAACAATGTCGGATGTTCCCAAAGTTCAAGCTGCTGGATCGGCTGTGAAAGCAGTTGCTCCAGTTGCAAGCACCAATGCCCAAGTGGTCTTTGGTTCGGGAAATACCTCCACAAGTATTACTGGAACCACAACGGATTATCAATTGATTAAAAATGTCACGGTAGCAAGTGGGCGTTATATTACGGCTGCTGACGTGGATAGCAACGCTCGGGTTGCTGTCCTCGGCCCGACGACGGTTACAAACTTGATGGGGAATGCGAATGCTACGGTCATCGGGAAAACCATCAAAATAAATAACGTCCCTTTTCAAGTCATTGGGGTGACGACGGCCACAGGATCAACCGGGTTTCAGAGTAGCGATGATATGATTACTGCACCGATTTCAACCGTGCAGGAGCGCTTAATTGGGAAAAAAACGTTGCGTAGTATTTTGATATCGGCTGCTTCTGCTGATGTTATGCAAGAAGCACAAGATGAGATTACTTTGGCACTGGAACAAGCTCATAAGATCCCAACTGGCAAAGCCGATGACTTCACGGTTCAGAACCAGGCCGATATTTTAGCGTCAATGCAAGGTGTGACCCAAACCCTGACCATGCTCCTGGGGGGAATCGCAGGTATTTCTCTGCTGGTCGGTGGAATCGGGATCATGAATATTATGCTTGTTTCGGTTACCGAACGGACACGGGAGATCGGGATTCGGAAAGCGATCGGGGCTAAAAGTAACGATATTCTGTTACAATTCCTGATCGAGGCCATTGTGTTAAGTGTCTTAGGTGGGGGGATTGGTATTGCCATAGGGACTATGGGGTCTACCCTGATAGGGACGGCTTTGAAGATGACAACCAGTATTTCTTTGACTTCTGTCTTAGTGGCCTTCGGCTTTTCAGCCGCGATCGGCATTGTCTTTGGAGTCTTTCCGGCGAAAAAGGCTGCTGCTATGGATCCTATCGATGCCTTGAGATTTGAGTAAATACAAGATTGTTTTTTGGAAAGCAGGGAATCTGGTCAGAAGACCAAATTTCCTGCTTTTTTATATTCGTCAGACTCCCGTTGCGCTGTGCGGCACCACAAACTGACTTCAACGACCCGGTGCAGCGCAGCTTGTGGAGTGTTTATCAAACCTAGAGGCCAAAATAAAGGTTAATTATTAAGTGCTGGCGAATGATTATAAGGGCTAATTTTGCCGAGATTACTCATTATTAATATACATATAACCTAAAATCCCGCATTTTTTTATACCTACAAGGAGAAACACTGTAAATACGCCTTGGGGAATTCTGAACGGGGAACCACAGATTACACAGATTACACAGATTAAGAACGATTAGATAAAGAAGTTTCGATTGGAATAAATT
>JARLHU010000005.1 GCA_031292095.1 Desulfosporosinus sp. | reverse complement strand
TATTTTCAGATTTTCCATAATGTTATTGTATTCATCAAGGCTCATTATAACAACGTTTTTTTCACCTTTTCGAGTTACAATAATAGTCTCGTTATCATCCGTTGCTCGGTCACAATATTCTTTAAGGTTATTCCTATAAGTGGAGTAATTGACAGCCAACATAAAACCCACTCCTTGCACACTATATTTAGTACATATATTGTACTTGCTTATATTGTACAGTATATTGTGCAACAAAACAAAATGTGCTTAAATTAATTGTTTTTATCAAAGCCTTATTACTATTTTGCGCTCGTACAAGGCATTCTAATTCTAAGGCTTCACAAGACATGGTAAGGTATAAACTACCTAACAAAAGATGGGTTTGTATAGGGCTTGGATTGAAAATTTTGTCTGGATTCATATGTACATTATACTTAAAAAGTCACCATGGTACGTCATCAAATCCTGTTTGCGGCGCCATATCTTCTCCCTCTTTATCCTCTTCAGAATATGCCAGAGCAAAATATTCCTGAAAACCCCAATAAAGCTCTTCTACCTTATCTGGCAAATGAACATGAGTTCCACTCGTCTTCTGAATTGTGCCATTCGAATAATCAGCCTCAACATGCCATGTAATAGTTTCTGATGCTTCATCCTGAACTTCTTCTTCGTTACCTCTAAAGCATTCTTCAAAGTCGTCTAATTCGTCACAATAAATTTGATCATCCTCTGAAAAATCAAAACGGTCATGATTCTGACAGTAATCTTGCTCCCATTCCGAAATTTCCAAAGAATGTACTATCCATTTCAGGAATTTAGCCATATCTAGATTAACTATAAGTTTTTCCTGTTTGCTTGCAGGAGAGCCACCACTAGAAAACTCCGTTTGAACGATAATATTGCTCATTTTATCTGCTTCGAACAGACAATTGGCATTTTGTACATGGCGCCGCTCGTCAAAAGCCTTCGCATGTATCCTGAAACTCAACTTGTTGATATGAAGCTGTTTTTTCCTATTATTTCGCTCAATGTGTGGATACAACTGCTTATATATCTCCTGTGCAGCTGTTTTAACTTCTTCACGCTGATCATGGAGTCTGTTTTCAAGCCAGCTCTTTTCTGCCTGGCTAAGCTTTTTGAATGGCATATTATTGATTCTGTTCAAGGTCATATCTGCAGCTTGCTCAGCTGGAGATTTTTTACTGCATCTTTTGCATATGTGATTTGCATGTCCCTTACCCGAAAAGCTCTCATTCGATCTATATTCATGGCAAATCTTACAGTAATGACCGCTTCTGTGTTTTTTCTTTGACATTTCCCTCTCCAATACCACTGGTTTTTAGCATCTACAAGCCGTAAGTATCAATTTGAAAAAACTTTTTTCCTGCATTTACAAATACGCTGTAAGTACTTTCTACATCAGTATGTACAGAATTTCTGTTCTTTTCATACCTACTAATCACCATAATTCTTGCCAAAGAAGTCCCCTTCTTTCTTAACAGCAATTCCGTCTTCACGTCATATGGGTTCAACCAGGAACTTCCTGTTCGACGTGATCGAATCGGCCGTAAACATGATCCCCGCCGCCTCCGGGAAAACCATCTTTTGGATAACGACGGACAGCTGGATCTTATTATGGCCGAAACCGTTCTGAATCCGATAAATCACCGCCCGGTCCGTAAAGAGCGACGCCCAGCACTTACTGATGTGTTTCAGTATGGCTTCCTTACCGATAATGTTCAGATACGTATCCTGCTGGCCCGCAAAGGAGGCAGTCGGCAAATCCTCCGCTGTGGCGCTGGAGCGCACGGCATAGGCATCTTTCTCCCCCATTTTTTCAAGGAGACGGATCACCGCATCAACTATTTTCTTGGCAATGGCTGTTCCTTCGATGGCACTGCGGATCTTTCTGGCGATTTAACTGACTTTTTCTCTGTCGTCCATTTTTATCTGAGTGAGCTGCTCTAAAAGCGCATTAAACTCCGGTGTCTGTTCGATTGTTCTTTTATAGGCTTCGGTGGTGACGCAGAAGCCCTCCGGTACTCTTATCCCCTCAATTCTGGATAATTCCCCCAGGTTTGCGCCTTTGCCCCCGACAACGGAGAGCTTTGTCTTGTCGATTTCCTGAAAGTCGAGTACATATGCGTTCATACGAATACCCTCCAATTTTTCCCGTTAGAAAAGGATTATCATCCCAGATTATATAATTTCTTCTTTGCATAGACCGTTTTTAAGCAAATCAAAGCAATCATTCCTCGCGCTGAGCTTTTCGTTAAACTCAGCTCCAAGCATGGTACCGCAATACTCAATCAAATAGAGACAAACGCCTTTTTTGTTATGAAACGTGATTACAACTTTTCCGCATAGATCATTCGCTCTATCGGTGTTGAGGCAAGTATCCGACCAGTAGGTTTCACATATTTCTCTGCCAGTTCATCATAACCCAAGTCCTCGATTACCTTCCAACCATACTCTTTTAGAAAGTTCGGCCACGCTTCCGGCTCCATCCCAAAAATCCAAATCTTATTTGTCACGAAATCTTTGTAACCTTTCCCCCAGCCATTCATTGCCCGTCCGTCAAGAAAGTCCTTGTGCACATATGTGAAAGCGATCCGGCTGCCAGACGCAGTCTTAGCCAAGAAATCGAAGGTTGTCCTAATGCCTTTTTCTGTAAGATACTGAGTGACACCTTCCCATATAAAAAATATTCGTTTTTCCGTAGAGTAACCGTGCGATTCAAGTACTTTCAGTCCGAGATAGCGGATTCTCCTCTAATTTTACCGACTTTTGAAGCACCAACCAGAGATTATAAATTCACCTGGTGAAAGCGAGATAGTCTTTTTCTTTGCCCTACTTCCTTGAAAGGTTTATCATTATTCCCCATAATAACAAAGATTGAGCCTGTCAGCTACCTCATTGCTGACAGGCTTTTTATCATGTCTTATTGCTTATTTTACCTTTTCGCGGCGTTAAGCAAAAATACCCTATAAGAACAATGCGAAGTTCATTTAAGGATTCCCACATCATCTTATAGGCCCTTTTATATTTAATTTAAGTTCAATTTTTCATTCAGATAAGCAAGTATCTCTTTTGGTAATTGGACGTGGAATTTTTCTCTCTCAAATCCTTCCGGGTCAGTTGATGGTAGGAACTTCGGATTTCTCATTGACTCGGGAAAGGGGCTAAGAAATGAAAAATGACCGGCATTTGCAATCTGCTTGAAAGTAACCAGTGATTCATCCGGAATGCTATTTAATACAGTTTCGGCATTCCAAGCAGGAGTGATTGGGTCATGTTCCGCTGTTAACATAAGTGTCATTAATAAAATCTAAAACATCCTGCTCTTTGATTTTAGCAAATTTAGCAATAGTATTAGCACTTATCTTATGCACTTCAATAAGCACTTCTAAAAATGCTTTGAATTTAAAATCTGGTTCTTCATTTACAATATTGTCTAACATTAGCAGTAAGAAAAGAATGCCACCATTCATGGCCTGTTGGTATTTCAAACTTATGTCCATCAATTTTTACTCCCAACAAATTCGATAGGCATTCTGTGCTCATTCCGAAATCGTCCGTCAATGTACTCAATATTTCTTCTACTTCATTAAACCCTATATTCTTAATCTTAATCTTAACCATCTCTGGCATTATTTCACCTCAGAATTTCAAACTTGTAAAAGTTAATATACTAATGATGCGTCGCAGTTTAAGAATGATACGACATTAATATTTAAAAATTACACTAATCAACATCTTTTTCAATAACAATATATGCCTGTCCTGTGTTAATGCTTTCGCCTAAAGTACATGCAGATATATGCTTAACTTTCCAGCCTTCTTCTAAATGCCTGTTTACGATATCCAAACCGTCATCTTCTTTTGCACCTATCATTTTTCCATTACTTCTAACCCATATAACCTTTTCCATTATCAAACTCTCCTCTTATATAATTTATTAAGAATGTGCAATTGCACATAATCCTACAAATGTTTATAAAATAACTCCAACAACGTTCCTTTCCGAATTCGGGCAAGGATGCCCGTCCTCTCGCATGGTCTGTAGCCTAACGTCCCGAGGGGTTGCGACGTCTGGTCACTACATGCATGTTCTCACCGATGTTGCAAACCCTCTGTTATGAAAAGTGGCATCTTGAGATGTGCTCATTCACTATTCTAATCTTGCCATAGCTATTTTGATAAATTCGCAATTCCAAAATCTAATATACTAATTTTAAAAGCCTTTATCATTGGCTCAAAACAGTAAACCCTAACCACCCTATTACACCAACATAAGGTAATAT
>JARLHU010000069.1 GCA_031292095.1 Desulfosporosinus sp. | reverse complement strand
TTTTCCGAGATGAGTGGATAAGCATAGTCCGCTCAATTTTCAATTCCCGTAAACAAGACTCCTTACGTTTACTTATGTTGCTGCTTGTCGGAACCATTCCGGCTGCCCTAATCGGGTTCATTTTTGAAAAACGTCTTACTCATCTATTCAGCAACGTAACCATCGCGGCCAGCTTTCTAATTGTTAATGGCCTGTTATTATATTTTGGCGAAAAAATGAAGTCGCGCGGCGAGAAAAACATTAATGATTTAAGCTATGGACAGGCTTTAATAGTGGGTTTATTTCAATCTTTAGCCCTGATTCCTGGTTTCTCCCGTTCTGGCGCTAGTATTACCGCAGGGTTTTGGATGGGACTCAAACACGAGGAATCTGCTCGCTTTTCTATGCTATTAGCTACCCCGATTATCGCAGGGGCGAGCATACTGGAGATACCTAAATTGGTAAAAAACGGGTCCCAAGGCTTGCTCCTTACCTCCCTGAGCGGTGGCTTATTAGCAGGGATATTTGCTTATATTGCCGTTACCATCTTGATGCGCTGGTTTAAAAGAAAAGAAATTAACGCCATGTGGCCCTTTGCTTATTATTGCTGGATTGTCGGCGGTTTAGTTTTACTGACTCGCTTAATTTAATTTATTCGAGGGGATAAGTTCGCAACTGTATCTGGCTTAGCAATCTGAACAACCGGAAAAGTTAGTGATTCCTTTGGCTCCACAGCTTCTACTGATAAATTCAGTGGAAGCTGGACGGCATCGGTGGGCGCTTCGTTGGCCGCAGTAAATAGCTCTCCGACGTCAATTCGGCAAGGAGGGTAGATTATTTTGCAGGCTGGCTTAAAATGTGTTATCAAAAAGGGACAGGATGGCGAGTACCATCCTGTCCCTTTTAATAAATGAGTTGTGGCCAAGTATCATCGTTCTCTCAGTTACACGTGAAAAACACCTCGACAGAACTGCTCTTGGAAATAGACGTGATGAAAAAAGAGACATAGAGTTCAGCAAGGACTTACTTCACTGGACTTTATTAATATTTTAATGTTAGTTTAATCTTCTTTTAACATTAAAGCGTTAAGATTGGGTTAGAAAGGAGATAAGTCACATGATAGCATCGATCGGTAGTAATAGCATGTTGTCTAAAATGACCTCGTTGAACCACAATGTCATGGCAAAAATGGGCATAAGCGAAGAAGCGAAGGAAAGTAAGAGTGAGCGGATGGCTGAAGCTCAACCTTCATCAGCAAAAGCGGCCAAAACGCAAAATCCAACAAATTTAGGTGCCAAGATTGACCGTCTAGCTTAACTCAGAACGCTGGGGGTTTTCAGAGCCGCAACGTTGTGGGCATTGATCTTTGTGCTGCTCATCAATACGTGCAACAGCTAGCTATGATTTTGCAAAGAAGTTTATGTCAAGCCCTCGCTGAGAGTTTTGCGGGGGCTTTTTAGACTTTTTGATCAATGCTTACAAAAAATAAAACCACGGCTAAACGATATGTGATTTTTGGGGAGGGGAGATTTATGGCATTATTTCGGCGATTTGGTCTGATGCTGATCAGTTTAGCCTTATTTTTTCTTACTATTTTAGGGATGAAATCAATGACTGAAATTATAAGCAATCACCTCTGGCTTAATCAGTCTGGGATGATTGAAGCCATCGGTAAAGGTGCTCATTGGGAGACTCTTATGGGTAATATTCTCCAATCGAAAGCATTGGCGACTACGGATATCGTACCCTTCTATGGTTCCTCAGAATTAGGAACGGGTTTTGAGTTTAACCCGACGAACGTTTTTGGGCGTCGCCAAACAGGCTTTGTTCCGTTTATTATTGGCAGAGGATCGGTCCAGTCTCTGGTTAATATCTTGAACCTGGCTGGTCAAGATCATTTACAGGGAAGGAAACTGATCCTGTCGTTTTCTCCAGATTGGTTTGCTGAACGAAAGGGGTTAGAAAATAAGAGCCTGGCGATGAACTCATCGAAGCTCCATATCTATCAAATGATGCTTAGCCCAAGCTTTCCACCTGATCTCAAAAGGGAGGTGGCGCAGCGGATCCTCGAAATGCCAGAGGTTATGAAAGACGATCCTCTCTTGAAGAGCTACCTACAAGCTTACACTACATCTGGGTATTGGGCAAAATCGAAGGTACTCTGGTATTGGCCAATGGCTGAGCTCCAATGTGCTGCCTTGGAGGTTCAGGATGTTTTGAGTGTGCGGGATTTGGTGAAAAAAGTTAAACCTTATGATTTCATACAAGTCACAAAGGAAAAATCCAAAGTGTCTTGGAATACCCTGCTTAAGCGTTCTGAGCTTAGAGGGAAATCCTTGATTTCAAACGACTTAAATATTCTCGATGCCCTCTATCCAAAGTACATGAAACCGGGAATGAAAGACTCTTGGTCCAGACTGAAATTATATCCCTCGAAAGAATATGATGATTTTAACTTAATGTTAAGAGTGCTCAAAGAAAAAGGGGCCAAGCCTCTCTTTGTCATCATCCCGGCCAATGGCCGATGGGCAGATTACGTAGGTTTTTCTCCTCAAGAACGTAAAGATTATTATAGGCGAATACGGTTGATGATTAAAGATAACGGGTTTTCAGTCGCTGATTTTTCCGCTAAAGAGTATGAACCTTATTTCATGCAGGATCCCTGGCACATAGGCTTGAAAGGGTGGGCTGAAGTGGATTCGGCGATTAACAAATTTGTGCATTCTACATAGTGTACGCGCTCCGTGGATAGTTGTTCCTCAAGTCAAAGGTTAGATTATTTGCGGAATGAAATCCAACATAGTTCCCTTTTCAGTAAAATGAAGATAAGCGAAGCAGTCTTAGGTGAGGTATATGTGGGCTGTTTGGTCCGACCGACTATATCCGTGTGCCGCGTTTCAAACAGATAACGCAATTTCTCGCGTGGAGTTTTTAATTAATAGAATTTTAATGGTCAATTCATTATCCCTTAATGTTCGAGGGTTAAACTTATATATGAAAGGAGATGAACTATGTGATTACGCTCACCGGAGTGCTCTGAACTCTCAAGTTTATGTAAAATGGATATATTTAAGGAGGATTAGTATCGATGTCAAAACTAAGAACGTACGTAGCCTTGACCACGGTTGTGGCTTTAGTAACTGTAGTTAGTGGGTGTGGAACGAAAAGTGTTGCCTCAACCAACAGCTCGGGCTCGATCCAACAAACGCAACAACCCCAACAACCCCAACAAGCGGGTGGATCAACTCAACCAGCAGCTACTCAACCCAGTCCTGCAGGAGATATTCCTGACAATCAATTGTTTGTAAACTATGTCTCACAGGCTGGGAGATATTCGCTTGATGTACCGGAAGGATGGGCCAGAACAGTTAAAGGGAGTGATGTAAGCTTTAAGGATAAGCTGAACAGTGTGCAGGTCGTCGTGACAAAAGTTTCTTCTCCTCCCACCTTAGATAGTGTCAACAAGAGTCAAGTCGTTGAGTTAAAGACCAAGGGTCGTGCAGTCAAGGTAACAAGCGTGAAGAACGTGACCTTGCCTGGAGGATCAGCGGTGGTCATATCTTATGAAGAGAATTCTACTCCAGACTCCGTGACTGGTAAACAAGATCGTTTGGAAAATAACCAATATTTTTTCGATAGTAATGGAGAAATGGCTACGTTAACTCTAAGTGCTCCCTTAGGCGCGGATAATGTTGATCAGTGGAATAAGATGTCCGGTAGTTTCCGGTGGAGGTAATATGCGAGTCATCGAAACGTTCGACATTTACCGTTTCTTTCACAACGAGGAAGAAGAAACGTTAGCCTTGAGGGGGGTAAATTTCCAAGTAGAGTCAGGGGAGATCGTAGCGGTGATGGGCCCCTCAGGGAGCGGAAAATCGACCATGTTAGCTTGCTTATCCGGCTTGGATGAACCGGATGGTGGATATGTCGAGGTATTAGGCAGGCGAATTACCCGACGATCAGAGGCCGAGCGGGCAGCGATTCGCTCGGCTGAGATTGGGATTGTGCGTCAATCAGAGAATTTGTTTAACCATTTATCCGTAGAGGATAACATTCGCTTGCAGATGCAGTTAGGACGTAAGGTGGATGAACGACGGCTGTTGGAATTGTTGGACAAGGTTCACTTGCGCCACCGCCGTCAAGCCCTACCCAGTCAGATTTCCGGGGGGGAGAGTGCTCGGGCTGCCCTAGCAGTTGCCTTGGCGAATAACCCTAAAATCCTTTTAGCCGATGAGCCGACCAGTGAAGTAGATGCAGAGACGGAACGACAAGTTTTGGACTTGTTTGCAAGGCATAAGGCACAAGGCGGAGCAGCCGTGATCACTACTCACAGTGAAGCTTTGGCGGCCCATGCAGACCGCATCGTACGACTGGTCGATGGGAGGGTTGTCACTAATGCCTGAGCAACTTGTTCAAGTAGAAAACGTGGGAAAAACCTACACTCGGGGCTGGGTTCTAGAGACAGCCCTCACAGAGGCGACGTGTTTTGTAATACCTGGGGATCGTATTGCTTTGGTGGGATCCTCTGGGAGTGGTAAGTCTACTCTGTTGCACCTCATGGGGGGGTTAGATAAACCGACTTCAGGCCGTATTTTATGGCCAGGCCTAGGGACCCTCGAAATGTTGCGTCCGCAACAACTGGGCTTTGTTTTTCAGATGCCAAGTTTATTGGCCCAACTGACAGCTGTGGAAAATGTCGAATTACCGTTGTTGCTAGGTCAGGTTGAGGGGGCAGAAGCACGTAAGGCTGCTTTGGAAGCTTTGGAGCGAATCAACCTACAGGGCATCGCGGAAAAACTTCCCGAGGAGCTTTCTGGTGGTCAGGCCCAACGAGTGGCTGTGGCTCGGGCTTTGGCCTCACGGCCCAAGCTTATCTTGGCTGATGAACCCACAGGGCAACTGGATCATTCAACGGCCCAACATTTATTGGATGTTTTGCTTAACTCTCTGAAGGGGACGGAAACTGCCCTTGTAGTGGCGACTCATGATCTGGCGATAGCTGAGCGTATGAATAAAATTTGGCACATGAACCATGGTGTCTTGGAGGTCGTTGTATGATCAGGACATGGTTAAAGGGGATTTTAACTCATCATTTAGGACGCTTGGTGGGAGCCATTGTTGGAGTAGCTCTCACAGTCGCTCTTCTGGCTTCAATTGGTGCTTTTATTGCTTCTGGTGCGGCGACAAAGACCCAATATGCCGTCAAAGATGTTCCTGTGGATTGGCAGGTTCTGCTTTCACATTCTACAGATGCTCAGTTTGTTAAAGAAGCCATCACCCAGTCGGCAGCCCCTACGGCCTTAGAAGAAATAGGGTATGCGGATGTTAGTGGGTTGGTGGGTAACACAAGTGAGAGTGTTCAAACGACGGGTGCAGGGCAAATCCTAGGAATCAGTCCAAAGTACCGTGCTCAATTCCCTGCGGAAGTTCGTAATTTGCTGGGGGCTAATCAGGGGGTTCTAATTGCTCAGCAAACGGCGTCCAATTTGCACGTTAAGCCTGGTGATATAGTAACAATTCAGCGCATCGGCGTATCGCCCTATGATCTCAAAATTGACGGTGTCGTCGATCTGCCTAACGTCGACTCTCTTTTTCAAGCCATAGGGCTCCCGCCGGGTGCGGCACCCCAGGCTCCTCCAGATAATGTTCTGTTACTCCCGTCAGAACAGTGGCACTTGATTTTTGATCCTCAGGCAATGGTGCGTCCAGACACCGTGCATACTCAATTACATGTCAGGATAACTCATACTTTGCCAGCAGATCCTAGTGCAGCTGATCAAACCGTGCAACAGATGGCCAAGAATTTAGAAGTGCGGATTGTGGGCAAAGGGATCGTAGGGAATAATATTGCAGCACGTCTAGGCAGTGTACAAGCGGATGCCGCCTATTCAAGGTTGCTCTTTCTTTTCTTAGGGTTGCCTGGTGCGATCTTGGCGATCTTGCTTACGCTGTCGGTGGCATCTTCCGGTAAGAAACGCCGGCGTAAGGAACAAGCGTTACTACAGATACGGGGCGCTACGGTTAAAACAATTTTGCGGTTGCAAGCTGTTGAGGCGCTGATTGTAGCGATTGGTGGGGTGCTGACAGGGCTTATTCTTGCCGCCTTAATAACCAGATCATTAGCACCACTCAATACCTTGCTGGGTAGTAGCAGTCTTCTATGGACCTTAGGGACTGCTGGAGTTGGTTTTCTTTTAGCGTTTTTCGCAATTTTGTATCCAGCATGGACAGAAATCCGACATTCTACAGTGGCCTCGGCTCAAATGGTTGTGGGACGGAGGACAGGCAAGCCGCCTTGGCAAAGACTTTATTTAGATGTCATTGTGCTCTTGATTTCCATGCTGGAGTATTGGAGAACAGCGAGTAGTGGGTATCAGATCGTTTTAGCCCCAGAAGGATTAACGACGACGTCCATTCATTATGAGGCCTTTATTGCGCCACTTTTTCTGTGGATTGGAGCGGTTTTGTTAGCGAGTCGTCTACTAGAAGGTGGACTAGCACGAGGACGTGGCTTACTAGCTCGTCTTCTCACTCCCTTAGCGCGTGGACTTTCGGGTGTCATTTCCGCTTCTCTATCCCGTCAACGTGTCTTGATCACCCGAGGGATCATTCTGGTGGCTTTAGCAGTATCCTTCGCCGTTTCGACGGCGGTTTTCAATACCACGTATAACGCTCAATCCAAGGTAGATGCCGAATTAACCAACGGTTCAGACGTTACGGTCACAGGAACGACTGCTTCCCCGCCGAGTAGCAAACTGGCTGAATTGAAAGCACTGCCGGGTGTGGCGGCAGTACAATCGATGCAGCACCGACTTGTCTATGTAGGAAACGATTTACAGGATATATTTGGGATTGACCCGAAAACAATCGGCCAAGCGACCAATGTATCGAACGCCTTTTTTGTGGGAGGAAATGCCCATGGGACACTGACGGCTTTGGCAAATCAGGCAGATGGAGTCCTGGTCTCGGCTGAAACTGCGAAGGATTACCAACTGAACCTAGGGGATAAGCTGACTCTACGCATGCAGAACGCTAAGGATCATCAATACCATGAAATATCCTTTCACTTT
The DNA here is from genome assembly GCA_031292095.1 of Desulfosporosinus sp. Lineage (GTDB taxonomy): Bacteria > Bacillota > Desulfitobacteriia > Desulfitobacteriales > Desulfitobacteriaceae > Desulfosporosinus. Next base: position 2,467 of record JARLHU010000069.1, on the reverse strand, counting down.
CTGGGGGTTGTGCGAAAATTCCCGACCGCGCCTAAAGATTCCTTCTTAGTGGCGAATCAAAGCTACCTTAGTCAACAGACTGGATCGGACGTCTCAGAAATCATATTGCTGCGTGCTAAGAGGAGTTCATCCGATTTGGCAACACGAGCACAAACCGTGGTCAGCTCTTTGGCAGGGACTAAGGTTGTGGATATCAATTCAACTCAACGTACGGTTAATTCAAGTTTGACGGCCATAGATCTGCATGGTCTGACTCGCTTGGAATTGATTTTTGCCATTATCTTAGTGGCTGGTTCTACGGGTTTAATCTTGGCTTTGGGCCTGGCAGAACGGCGACGTATGTTTGCCATACTTGCTGCACTGGGTGCAAAGAAGAATCAGTTGGGCGCCTTTGTTTGGAGTGAAGGTTTGCTGATCTTAACAGGAGGGAGTGTCCTCGGGGTTATTCTGGGTTTGGGGGTGGCACAAATGCTCGTGAAGGTGTTAACAGGCGTCTTTGATCCTCCGCCTGAGTTTCTGTCGATTCCGTGGAGTTACTTAGTCCTTTTGGCAGGAGCGGCTCTGTTTTCTACGGTAGCTGCAGTCATGGGTACCACGAAACTCTCTCATCGTCCGGCGGTGGAAGAAATGCGCAATCTGTGATTACTAAAAAAAGATGAGGGTTAACAGAATTTACTGTTGAACATTTAGGTTATCAGTATCTGGGCCGGACGATGTTTCCGCGGCAGATTTCTGCTCTACAGTACCCGTGTTTGTTTCTTGCACAACATGTTCTAGTGGTGAGACAGAGATATGGAGCCGAATGATCGCCGAAGAGGTCGTACATGTCAATCATCGTCATGTCATATTTACCATAGACGAAGGTCTAAGAATTATCTTCCAGATGCATAGAGAACTCCTGAAAGACCTCATGGATGAATCTGTAAAGATTGTTCAAGACTGGTTTAAGAAGAAACATAAAGTGACACCCGGCATAATAGCTGGTTTACATACCTCTGGGGCCCGAATGAATTTCAATCCACATGTTCATATGCTAGTAACTAGGGGAGGGATGAAAAAACAAGGAGAATGGAAAATCTATGACTATATACCGTTTCCCATGTTGCGAAAACAATGGCAGACAGTTGTCTTGAAATTGTTCATTAAAAGGGACAGGATGGCGAGTACCATCCTGTCCCTTTTAATGAATTAGCTAGAGCTCAAAAAGTTCATACAAAATGCGTGATTAACTTAAGTACCTGTCAAAGGTATCCTCTCCCTATTTTGTGGATTTTAATTTTTTCCAGACTCGGCTCCGTGCAAACGCCTTCCTGCGTGCGTAGTGAAAAAGCCAAGTACACCTCCAATACATAGAGCGCCCATATAAAGCGGGATGAACGAGACGAGTTAGCTTGAAGTATCTCTTCGATTTTTTGCGATATGAAAAATTCTCTTATTTGAGCTCCTGGGTCTAATAACACGTTTTGTATTTCTGGTTTCAGCTCTTCCATTAACTACGACGTAAGGGGAACGGGAAAACCGTTTTTCGGCTGGGCGGCCATATCCTCAGGTAAATAGCCGGTGAAAGCACTGCGTAATACCGCCTTGGTTTCTTTGGGACGTACTTTGTAATGAAGCGGCAAACTCATACCTAGTTCAACAAGTTCATGATCCCAGTAAGGTAGTCGCATTTCCAAACTGTGTTGCATGGTCATCTTGAGAGGAGGCATACTCGCTGAGAAATACAGGGGGATTGCTGTTGGATCGGCAATGGGCTCATCCATTGCGGTCAGGATTTGCCCAAGGCGTTGCTGGACGAATAGAATGGTCGATATTATTTTTCTCGACAATTATTTCTTGTTGACTAAAGTTTCAATATTTTTTCATCCTATTTTAATCTTTGAGTGTTAAACTAGCTTATCTTTGAACAATAACCTATGGTTGGTTAATCAATACAAAAAAAGGAGAAGGGAGTTTATTTATGAAAATAAAGCGTAGCATTCGAGTGAAAGTTATTATCGCATTTTTCGGTTATAACCTTATCTTCGCGGTAATACTTGCTCCTTTTGTTTTGTTCTGGGGCCCCTTTCAGGCCCTTAAAGTGATGGCGGTTGGCTCGGTTTACACCTCACGTCATCCTCAGGTTGTCAAGGCTTTCCTGTCCCAAGCAGAAATAGACCGGATTATGAACCTTAACAATTCTCAAGGAATAAGCACCAATCAAACGATTGGGCGTACAAAAGTGGTTGATACAGGTTCGGGAATAACTATCGAAGATATTCAGGGTCCAAGTTTCAAAGGGAAAGTGATGCTGATCAAGGATCCGAAACGACTCAAGGTGGCGGTAACCAAAGAAATTGGGGTAACAGGAGAAAGGGTCAGCGATCTTGTTAAGGACATGGGAGCGGTTGCTGGCATAAATGCGGGTGGGTTCTATGACCCAAATGGTAAAGGAAACGGAGCATTTCCAGATGGGTTAACGGTCCAT
>JARLHU010000068.1 GCA_031292095.1 Desulfosporosinus sp. | reverse complement strand
TCGCAGCCTCCCTGTATATAGTAATGAATGAACTGGAACTTTTCAATAAACGCTCCGTAGAGTTATGCGATTTAGTTAAGGATTGTCTAATACTGGATAAGGCGTTATAACATAAATTCATAGATAGAGCCGCTAAACTTTACAAAAGTGGGGCGTTTCTTTATGAAAACAATTATTATAGATAATATAGCATTTAAGGAGAGCTACTATGAATAGCAGAAAATTTAATACCAATGTAGGAAGTAAAGAAATTCAGATGAGAGATGGAAGCAAAGACGTTTATTTTAATGTTCTTGTGCAATATCCGACAGCCGAGTCTTCTGCCCCAACGGCATTTGGGCCATACACAATGGATGTTTGTATCAATGCCAAGTTTTTAGAGGGTGGCTTTCCACTTGTCATAATCTCTCATGGCAACGGAGGTTCACATCTTCTTTATCGGACAATTAGCACACATCTTGCAAAGAATGGCTTTATTGTGGCGATGGTAGAGCATTATGGAAACAACAGGAATAATAATGAATTGGAAAACACCGAAGAAAATCTTATTCTGCGACCAAAGCATATCAGCCTAACAATTGACAAACTTCTTTCAGATAGTTTTTTTAGCGAACATATTATAGAGGACAAAGTAGCAGTCATAGGGCATTCAATGGGTGGGTACACAGCTCTCGCATTGGCAGGTGGCATTCCAAGAACAAGAGAAGGTAAAAAAATAGAAACTACTCCTGACCAAAGAATTAAAGCAATCGTTTTGCTTGCTCCTGGAGCTGGCTGGTTCATGAATGGTTTGGATAATGTAACAATCCCTATCCTTGTGTTAACAGCAGAACATGACCCAATCACTCCTGCTTGGATTACCGAATCTATATTAAAGAGCATTCCGGATGAATCACTGGTTACTTTCTGTCAGATTGCAAATGCTGGTCACTTTTCTTTTCTTAGTCCCTTTCCCGAGTCAATGAGAAATCCGAAGTTCCTACCATCAACTGACCCGGAAGGATTTGAGCGAGAAAAATTCCACGTCCAATTGCCAAAAGAGATACTTGCTTATCTTAATGAGAAATTGCATTAAAATAAAAAGGGTCTAAAAGGATAATGCGGCAATCCTTAATCGAACTTCGCATTGTTCTTATTTCGCGCCTAATTGGTAGGATCATGTGAAGTAATTGGAGGTAATATGAAGCTGCGGGATATCCTTTTTTGTCCCTGTATAAAAACGAATTAGAGAAAACTATTGGAGACAAGATAAAACCTTGTCCCCAATTAAATTTATTCTAATACAGTCACATACCTAATAATCCTCAAGTGGATTCCGAACTTTGTAGGGACGCATCATTTCATTATCCTCATGGTCAATTATATGGCAGTGCCACACATAACCTGGTTCAGTGGCTGGATTGAATGGAAACCGATTAATGCCGGGGATTGAAACTACCACATCCTGGGGAGCGAAACGAACTCGGATCGTGGTTACTTGTCCGGGATAGGCCTGAATTGTATCTTTCCAGCCATTTTCATGAGCGGGTGGGTTAATAGGGCCATCCAGCAGATATGGTTTTACAGGTAATACTCTCGTTGAATGCTCAAAGGGAGGCTGACCGTTTAAGGCTAACCAATCATTTGTATATTGGGTAACCAAGAAGTCCTGACGACTAACCAGCTGGAATTGTATTAAGTGGAGATGGATGGGATGTGCACCTTTTGTCAGATTCACGAGCTGCCAGTCCTCAGTTGCTCCTACCAGTGGCAGTTCGGAGACAGGCGCCATCCATTTCTGACCGTCCAGTAATAGTTCTAATGGTTTAGTGGGATCGCCAACCACCATAAGGGTTAAGGTGCGTATTTTACTAGTGCGCTTGAGTGGGGTTATAATATTTAAGACTTTAGGCAGCGGTGGTGGCAAAACTGCGGCTTTGTTGAGCACTGTAAACTGCATTATCTGCCCTGTTGTCTGGGGATCTGGAGGATTCCCGTTAGGGAAGGGAGCATTGGCAGTGTTGGTCAGGATTAACTGAGTGCCAGGCGACAGCTTGGAAAAATCCACGAGGATATCAGCCCGTTCGGCAGGGGAAATAAGCAGGGAGACGAGCTGAACGGGTTTAGGAAGGTAGCCGCCGTCTGTACCTATTTGCATAAATGGCATCTGGTTCGAAAACGCCAGATTATAGAAGCGCGTATTGGAGCCGTTCAGAATCCGAAAACGGTATTGTCTTGGCTCGACATCCAGATTAGGCCAAACCTTGCCGTTGACCATTATGGCATTACCTATAAACGACGGTCTCCAGTAAGGATGACTATCCAGATTTACTCCATTATTGGGAAATAACAAGGAACCGTCATCATAAAACGAACGGTCCTGGATGACGATGGGTATCTCATATTTACCGTGCGGCAGCTTGGAATGTCTTCCGTCTAGGGGGTTGTGGGGATCGCGTAATATATAGAAGCCAGCTAGCCCCATATAGACATTTTGGCGGGTAAGGCCCAAGGCATGGTCATGATACCAAAGAGTAGTCGGCTCCTGCTTATTAACATAGTGATAAAGGGATTTTGAATAATCTGGTCCAGTGATAGTTTCATCGGCTGTAAACCATGCTTCCGGGTACCCGTCGGAAGACGGTTCAGTCTCTCCGCCATGCAGGTGGGTGACAATTGGTACTGGACTTTGGGCTAAGGGAAATCCTGGTGGGAACGGTGGAAACGGCGGCATCGGCATTCCTATCTTATTAGGATCAGCCCAGTGAATAGTAGGATCTACCGCCAGGGAATACGGTTCGGTTAAGTTGTTAATCCATTGCACATTGATCGGAATGTGTCTTATAGCCTCGAAAGTTGGGCCGGGTGCAGACCTGTAATCCGGAATGATCTCGCCGGTTTCTGGGTCCCTTACTTTGCTGCCATAGCCCCAAACAGTTGTTTCAGGGAAACCTTCAGGTAATATTTGTTGGGTGAATTGGCTAATAGTCACCCGATAATTATGGCATTTTATTTTACAGGTACGCTTATCTTTAACTACAGTTGGCTCAAATATTGGTGGGACAACCAGTTGATTTATATACTTTGGAATAGTATTCGGGTCTAGTGGATTAGGCATTATATCTTTCAGCTCCTTTAAGATTGTGGTTAGGCGTTAGAAAGTGGAAGTTGAAATCTGTAGTTAATCACTATCTCGATGCTGAACATGTCCATGACGAACTAACTGCGCGATCATACAGTACAAGATATGATTTTTACAAAAAAGCGTGTCTTTGGCTAACAATACAAAAATGAGCGACGATGACGTTCGGCGCTCATTTTTATAACATTTTAAACCAACCTGTGACTTATATAATTTCTGCTAAAGAAAGGGCTCTTCAGTTCAGCAAGTGAACTTGTTCAGCTATAGCTGAATATCGATAATAATTATAATCTGGACTTTAGGCATATGAAAGAAAATAACAAGTCAAAGATGCCATGGATATTTTGCGTCAGACAAGGAGGTATGTTTACATCATAGCGGGGCTATTAGGTGAACATGCCGACGCAGTATGACACGAAATAGACTGGCATACTGACTTGTTATTTTTTTGAATGTGCCTTACAGAGGTTTGATGCTTTGAGGAAAGCTGAATACATTACAAGGATCATACTTACTCTTGATGTTTTGCAAAACTTTCACATATTGACCGTAATAGGCCATTTCGTAATCTTTTAGTTTACTATACGGAAAGTTTACGTATGAACCAAAGGTAAGCTCCTTAATATATTTAAAGCCCTCTGCTACCCACTCCTTGTTAATTGGCGCTGCATCATTCTTTTCCCAGTCGGATGAAATGGCCATTGTATATTTTGCCTTCCTATAGTAAAAAGCAGTTTCGCTTTTAATAACATCACTTACCGCGCCGCCTAACGAATATAATTTAATGAAGGAATTGTAATCGGTAGGGGCATGATCTAATATATTGATGAGTTTGCGTAATTCATCTTCGCAAAGATGCTTGTACATAAATCTTCCGGTGTCCGTGAATTTTTCACTTTTCGGGTAGGTGTTTGCTATTGTGTTGACAGCCTCAATAAAATCAACATACTCGATATTTTCAAAAGTAATACCTGGTATACTCAGGAATGGCTCTAATATTTTGCTTGCTTCAGTGGGCTTTCCATAAAAGAAGCCAAAAAGGTAAGCCCCTTGTTTATATATTCTGCCGAAGGCGCTCATCCTTCGATCCAAATCTTCCAACCATTCTTGCCAGACACTTAAAAATCTGAATCTAGCAGGTCTATTGTTGTTCCACTTCAGTTGGAAAAGCGTTATTTTTTCTACCTTCTTTTTTAATTGGAAGGTGAAGGAAGTGACGACCCCGTAATTTCCTCCTCCTGCTCCACGCAAGGCCCAAAACAAATCAGGATAGCATTGTTGATTAGCTACTATTATATTGCCTTTGGCATCCACCATTTCCACTTCAAGCAAGCTGTCAAGGGTAAGTCCCAAGTAGCGGGTAGATAAACCTATCCCTCCGCCTAGTACTAAACCGGATATAGCTACTGTTGGGCAAGTACCCCCCGGAAATGCATAGCCGTGTTCATAAAGTATTTCATATAATTTTCTAAGCCTTGTTCCTGCTTGTACCTTAACTACGTCGTTAATGGTATCCACTTCTATATCATTCATTAGTGTCGTGTCAATTACCAGTTTCCCCGTTCCGGTTGAATAGCCATCGTAGTTGTGTCCACCTGAGCGAATCCGAAGTCTTACTTGATGTTTTTCTGACCAACGAATAGCATTGGCTACATCCTGTTTATTGTAACAATATACGATTGCTAGGGGATAGGCATTTATAGCCCTGTTGTACTCTTGTCTAGCTTGTTCATATTCTGGATCAAAAGGCCATATAACCTTACCTGTCAATCCTTTATGCTCCAATCCAAGCACCGTCCTTTTGGTTTATTGTATGTTTGTACAAATTATGCGGTGACTTAGACGGTCAATTTCGTGACCAAGAGAAGGACAGGAACATTGGGCAAGCTATACTGTATTTGAACATTTGCAATTCTTACGGAGACTAAATTATTGTCAAAAAGGCGGCACATTCCTCGTAGTAGGAATGTACCGCCTCCGCAATTTACGTAAACCAGAGTGGGGTTGGATTAGGACAACTCAATGATGTTTATAAGAACGATATTTATCGTATTGTATGGATTAAATAAGATAATGATTATGCCTATAAAGTCATTCTGAAATGATTGTTCTGTCTACAGTAAGAAATTTGCCATCAGTGACATGTGGAAAATATTAACAATTAAGAATACCCAATAGAAAGGAAAATTGGTTTGTTATCGGCTTTCGCTTTATCAAACGCTTCTTTTCCCCAAGGAAACCAATCGACAGGATTATTTGAATGTTGAAGTAGATATGGCGATTTTTCCTTTGATAATCTATTGGGTTTATTCATAATAGTCATGGGTAACACCTCCTTTTCAAAAATGGTTTTTTTACTTAGATAGTATACCCCGACAACATGCATAGTTATAATGGCGTAAATTGTGTCGGTTGGGGGAGGAAATATATTCCTAGTATCGAATGCGAGGGCATAATCAGATATTTGAAACAGGGGAGAGTGATTATTACAAGTGAGTATGCCTTTTCAGGGAATCTTTTCGGTCAAAACTGCGGTTCGAAGTTTTGAAGATCAGCTTGGGGTTCACTATACCCTACCATATCGAAAAATTCAATGGAGGTCTCTGGATAAAGGTCGTCGTAAGTGAGGTGGAATACGAAGATAGGCTCAACTGTATAGAAATACTGCTGAGCCTATCTTTAATGTCCAGTTATGGGTGGGTATTCTCAAATCTACATCAAGTCTCCCGAGGGTAATCGCTATGACCATAATCAACCCCATTGTGTATGATATCGTCCGTAAATTCTTAAAACAACTCATTCATGATTCACAGTATTGAGCTCAATGATCAAGATTCTAAGAAGGGGTGGTATCGAATGGCGGGGAACCGTTTATTCTTTGAATGAATTAAGGAAACATAGTATTTGAGTAAGTAAGTTACTAATTTCATTATGGCCATGAAGGGGATTTAGTCGTGCAACAGATTTCGTGGGTTGGCGGGTGTATTGGTAATAGTTATTAGAAAAATGAATTACGAACACTTCACTAACGTAATGAAGGATGGTCTGTTAGGAAGAATTGGTAATTAGGAACCTGAGCAATATATCCTTTATCTTAACAATGCCTACGATAACTAAACAAAGAAAGGACTTAATCTCTCACGCAGTGTGCATTAGGTCCTTTCTTTGTTGTTAAATGGAAAATTGTCTACATCTCATCGAAGGGCGACTTTCTAAGACAGCTACTTTGCACCTTTTTAAATAATATTGAAATAGCTATATATAGCTCCAGTCGTCACATATAGGCTAGTAGGTGGAATGTTTGGTAATTATTTGATTAGATTTGACCTTGTGGCAGGAACAATTAGAAAATTGTTGAATTATATGAGGTAGCGTGAACCGTTCTGTTCTCACAGATAAATTATATTAATGGTTGCTGTGTGAGAATTGGGCGAGTAGAATCAGATGAGATTAGGAGGGTTTTAGTGAAGAATAAAATAGCCGACATTTCTCTTAAAGGTACATTGGTGCTTTTGGGTGAAATCCTGGTAATCGTTACTCCAAGTTACTATGCATTTAGCCTTCCGAATTCTGGCGGAGAGGGAATTATTATTATGCTTCTAGTATTAATTTATCCACTATTATCGATATTGATAGGGATATTGACGTTTAAGTTGAAAATAAAGCCATGGCTGAATGCCGTTGTTATAACTATAGTATTCTTGGGACTGTTTATATCTTTGTATATTTAAATACATCGAATCATTGCGGCGCATTAATAGTCAAATATGAAGCAACAGGGGGGATAATATGCCCAATTATTTTTATGCAATAAATTTATTTGTTGCATATGCTTACATTATGATTCACGATATTTGCTCATTCAATAAAGGGAGATATAACCCATACGTTTTCAGGAAAGTGAAATCAAATACTAAACAAAAGATTTTTAATTTTGGATTGCTTTTAGTAACTTACTGGTCTTTATATAATTTATTACTTAATACTAAGCTATCTGTTTTAATTATTCACTTATCTTATATAGGCTTTTCTCTTTTATTTACACTTGGAGTAAGTATATTGAATTATTTATCTTATGTTAAACTTAAAGACCTCAAAATAATTTATCAAACTGTCATATTTGATATATCAGTTATTGCTCTTTTTTTATATATGGGGTACCATACATAATTCATACAAAAAAATTGGTTTGTAGTAAAAGTATAGTACGCGCTACTTTTTAGGCGTTGCTTTAGGGTTTATAGCGGGGTAGTTGACGGAAATGCTTGGAAAAAGGCTTGCACCATCTAATAAGGGATTGACTATTTCAAAAATAGGATGAACTTATTGAAAAATAGTGAGAACTGGAACTTAAGGCTACAACTTGTAAAGACTTTTATCATTGCCCTTCGTATCGGCAAGAGGCTAATTGCCTTCATAGGTTGTACGTTTTGAGATAGACATTGGATGGTTTGTAGTGTTCGTTAGAACTTATACTGAAATTGAAAATGGAAAAAGATTATTATTGAGGTATTGGTCTTTAAGACGTATTAAAGCTATCTTACAACATTGGAGAAGACAAACAATATGGTTTGTTTTCGGATGTTGTAAACACTTGGAACGTATCCGAAATTGCGTTGTCGGCGAATTTATAAAGAGGATTAGGGAGGCGATATGTTGAAGCAGCATATCATACTAGGCAGGAAAGTAATCACAACAATTCTTTTCATCTGTTTAGTTGTCGGATGTGGTCATCCTTCATCAGTTGAACCAGTTGGAGTTCAATTTAGTAATGAGGCTCAACTTGAGCAAGCAGGTTTCGTTACAAAACTAAACCAAGAAGTTAATATTGGAGACGAAAATGTTACTTTGCAAAAGGTAGCGTTTGACAGAGATTCTATGGCGTTTGCATACAAATGCGGAACTGAAACTATCCCGCTATATGGAGTTGAATTCAATATCAAAGGTCTTGAACGTACTAAACCCCAAAAGCTTACGCAACTAGTGCTGCTCTGATTCGAGAGTATCCCTAGAAATCCTTAAAATGCACCATCTACTCCTGTCTGCCCTGAGCAAAGTCTTTCAAACGTGGACAAGAGTATGCGAAGGGAGAAAACAATTTAAAATGAAAAGAAATCAACAGCTCTGGGTTGTGGCTATTGCTTTAACAAGTATGGTGACTCTGGGAGGATGCTCAGCGGCCAGAAAATTAACATCTTTAACAACCGAAACAAATTTGGCCAAAACTGCTTACTCAGAAAAAATCTCAGTTAATAATAAAGGTGAACTAAGCAATAAAAACCCTCAACCTAATCCTCTATTCAATACGACACTAACTTTGCCGAACGGTCAGACAGTTACTCCTGACCATGAAGTACAATGGAAAGACCTTATAGTTTCTCTACAAATACAGAGCCTTCCAAGTCCTAGTCCAGAACAATACTTAGAAATATTAGGAAACCATTCAACTGCACTTACTCACAGCAACGTTTCCACTTCTGCGGGTACAGCTACTCTGGTACTAAATAAAAGAACTCCACCAGCCACAGCCAAATCCACGACTTCAACCTACGAATATTGGGTTATTGTATATGGGAGTCAATGCACTTACGCCATAGAGGCCACCGTAATCGGTAATCGCGATAGTACGAAGAACGAAGTGATGGAACTCTTGGGAAATTGGAAGGTTCCGTAGTGAACATCTACTTACAGTGAAACCTGTGTAACTACATTGGTAATGTAGTCGACATCCTGCTCCATATCAGTTTATAGATGTAGATATCGAGTTTTCCTTAGACAGTTCCAAAATCAGAAATGCAAGAGATTGTTGCTAAGGCATTTGCCATTATTACTTTGTAAACATCGCATTCAATCAACTTAGTATAGACGGATGTAGTTGAGATACAGCGGAAGTTGAATGTTAGTCGGAATCAATCTGATGGAGGAGTTATTAAATAGTCTGAACAAAGGAGATTGAAGTAACATTCCGCTAGCAAATTATAATTATTTAATTAATCAGTTGTGTGAAGGTTATTGAATCAAGAGACAAGCAAATAAGCTGTAAGAAAGGGGTGGGGAGATATTGTTCGACTTTATCCCGTATATAGTGATTCCATTTATTATGCTGTTTTCTAAATCATATCAGGAAGATGTAATTTTAAGTATATTAGTGTTTATCCCTTTCTTTTCAATAAGAATTCTCTACATATACAATAAAAACAGGAAGATGGGCGCACAGTTAATCGGGTTGCGGAAGAACCCTTCTGAAGAAAGAAGTGTCCGTAAAATAATAATAGTTGCAATGGTATTTGTTATCTTTATTCTGGCTTTTACCTACTATTTAAGTAATAACTTTAGGATTGGGGTACCCTGGCTTATTCTAACAATGGGGAAAGGGACAAACATATTCACCGACAAAGACGGCGTAGTTCATTCAGTAGATACGGACGTCGAAGGTATTTGCTAAATATACGCGCAATACGAAGGAGTCCGACGGGGCGTAACGACCGGGCAACGTGAAAGCGTCCCGGTTAAATCTTTACCGAAAGGAAGTGCAATTCCATGATAACCCTAAAGAGTTAAGCACAGACCAGCGATGAACTTGATGAACTTGATGAACTTCCTAAAATAATGAGGTGGGATAATCAATGGAGAAGATTGATTTACTTCAAACCAATATGGAAAATATATTTGTTAAATACCTGAGGAAATTGCAGGTGTTTCTATTTTTATGTTGAAATTACCTATATTATATTATATTATATTCTTTCAATTTTCACCCGTACTTTCTAAGTCATGCTCAAAACCTCGAACACCCTGTCTTACTAAACAAGCATTAATGTGATCAAGTCTTGAACCGAATCGCTAACTATTATGTGGTGAAATAATACTAGATCAATGATACTTTTTACCAATTAAAAAATCCGTAGAATTCTATATATTAGGCGTTGGGGGACGTATAGGTGATAAAAAACAGTTTGAAGTATAAATTTGTGATCGTAGTATGCATTATATGTTTTATCTGTCTTTCTATCGTTTCGGCCGTTAGTTTTTCAATTTCCTATAACGCCATGTTAACTGAATCTACTCAGAAGATGGTAGAAGCGGCTGGAAAAAAAGCTGAAAAAATCAATGGTTGGCTAAATATCCAAGGCACGATTGTAAAAGGAATGGCTGAGGATTCACAATTGGCTCAGCTTACTGACACAAAAAAAATTGTCAGCTTTATGCAACAAAAGAGAGTGTTATACCCTTATTTTTTATTGGTCTATATCGCCTACCCTGACAAAAAATTGATTGCTGATGACTGGGTGCCCCCTGCAAGCTTCGATCCCACTGTTCGGGACTGGTTTATTAGTGCCATTAAGGGAAACAAACTCTATTATGCTGCACCGTACCTTGACGCCAATACCCAACAAATGATTATTACTGTGTCGAACCCGGTAAAGGAAAATGAGAGTATAGTTGGAGTTGCTGCTGCAGATATAGATGTGAAAAACCTTACGGAATTGGTTAGTAATACAAAAATAGGGGAAAACAGCTATGCGTTTCTATTAGATAACAAGAATAATTTTATAGTTCACCCGAACAAAGATTTCCAACCCACCAGTACGGAAGCGAAAAATATTGACACGGTGATGAACGGAAAACTGAGCGAGATTGGCAAACACATACAAGATCAAAGTTATGGAGTTTTTGAATTAAAAGATTATGACGGCGTCGATAAATATGTAGTATTAAGCAAAATTGAGGCAAACGGATGGACATTTGGAATTACCGTGCCAAAGAAGGAACTTGAGAAGCCACTGAACAAACTTTGGTTCGGATTTGCCATCTCTTTACTAATTTCTTTGACAATAGGTGTTATTATTATTTTGTTTGTTATGAACAATATGTTAGCCCCAATTCAAAAACTGACGCAAATTGTACGAGAGTTTGCCAATAAAAAATTAGATGCCCGGTGCCCGGTATTATCTTCTGATGAAATCGGACAATTGAGTAGTAGCTTCAATGAAATGGCGGACACAATACAGGATTATAACAGGACACTTGAGAAGAAGGTTGAGGATCGTACAAGGGAATTGAAGGATAAAAATGAGGAAATTGTCGAAAGCATTGACTATGCGAAAAGGATTCAATTAGCCATCTTACCAGATTTTAAGGATTATTTTGATAGTCTAGAGGAACATTTTTTTGTCATATGGAGACCTAGGGATATCGTTGGAGGAGATTTTTACTTTAGTAAGAAGATTGAGCAAAACTATTTTATGATTATTGCTGATTGTACAGGACATAGTGTGCCGGGGGCACTTATGACAATGATTGTTAATGCCGTTTTGGATCGAATTATAGTAGAAGCAAATAACAAAAATCCAGCTGATATTTTAAAGCAACTTAACGTCATCCTGAAGGAAACACTTAAACAGACTGAAAAGTATACAAGTACAGAACTCTGGACATGAGATGGCATTATGGTGTTACAAATACCTTCATTGAACCTTGGAACCCTTGCCACTAGCGGAAAGGGCTATATTGAAGCAAGTCGAGTTTTGCGTATTAATTAATGGTGATAAGATATTTTTCG
>JARLHU010000067.1 GCA_031292095.1 Desulfosporosinus sp. | reverse complement strand
GCATATCGAAGGAATACATAAAAAGAAAGCTGAAGCAGCGAACTAAATTGGCGCTAATAATTGCCCAAATGTGGCGGGGAGTTAATCGTGAGAAAGGGTAAATATGGAGATTTTAAAGGGTGTACTAATTATCCGAAGTGTAGATTTACAATTACCAACTAGGCTATGAATCCTGATTTTGGTAAAGATGGAGTCATGGAGTAGTCTTTTCAAGAAACAGGAGCAGATAAGGGATTGCCTTAATAAACATTAAGCATAGAAGGGAGTGATATAGATGTTAAATGTTTTTTATCAGCTATTTTTAACCATGAATGCTACATTATTAATCATCGTGGTCTTTCTGATTAAAGTACAGGTGCAGATTGGGTTTTTAGCCAGCTCTCCTAGATGGATATCTTATATAATTTTCATTTGCATACCAATCCTTTTAACAGGAATTAGCTTATTACTTACCCATTTTTTGAGTGATGACAACATTGAAGGCAATATCAGAGACGTAGAACAAGCAAACAATGCTTTTCTGCCCAGCTATTTGGGGTACTTTTTTGTTGCGCTTAGTGTTCCATACTGCGAAACCTTGATATTTACTTTCAGTATTTTGTTCGTGTTTACCTATTTCTCACAAACGCTATATTTCAACCCCTTATTTTTATTGTGGGGGTATCAATTTTACTACATTACAACCGAAAACAACGTTAAAATATTTCTGATAAGTAAAAAGCTAATTCGCAGTACTCAGGGACTCAGCTTTCCAAAGTTAAAGAGAATTAATAATTTTACTTTTATCGATATGGGAGGCAAATAGAATGAATCATCTTATAGCTAAAATAAGGTTAAGAGGTAATGCCCAGAAATATAAAAAATTGCTTTCTGAGGAATCTATATTTGAGTTGCCTAATGATTTAGTCCAGCATGTCCAGTATAGCCCTGATCATAATCTCGATGTAGATTCATGGTTCGGAATTGAACAGTTTTCGGCACAAACGTTCTGCTTGGATTTTTTAAGAACACCTTTTAATTCAGCTGAATACGACCTGCTCAATACAATAGACGTGGATAAGCTTGATTTTTTATGCTCATATCAAAATGAAAATGAGTACTATTTTCAGAATATATCCAAGGCCCAGCTGGTCCGTAAAAAGCTACTTCATTTAGGAGACGCATTTCGGTATGAAAGAAACAGTAAAACAATTGTAATCAACTCTATTGCTGATGCGATTTACATAAAAGACCAGGATATTTTATACTTTAAACGGTTGCCTACCATTTCAGGAATTTTTAAAGGAATAGATCTGCTATATAGAGAAGCAACGGAAGTTGAAACAACTGACTTTTTACAGAAAGAATTTGTTCAGTTGGACGAGGATTTTTCAGCGGCCAAAGTCGGAAAGGCAAACCGACATAGAATTGCTATGGCTCTTGATACGTTGGACAGCCTTGAAGAAAAAGAAAAAGGCACTGTATTGGACTATATTCAAGATTATTGTCCCGACTTGGATTACCAGAATAATGCCTTTAGAATAAAATCGGATGACGAACTAAAAAAACTGCTTTATGGGATAGAACAGCGTTACTACACAACGCCAGTAGGCAACGAAAGAAGATGCGCTAACTCGATCATTCGACTTGATCGACAGCCTTAAGGAGGCTCATAAATGTATATTGATTTGAACGGGAGAACTCGCGATAGTATCACGGAGAATCTTGAAAAGATAAGCCCTTTTTTTCCATGAGTACTGCGAGGGTAAACAAAGTCTAATATTGCGACATTCGAATTTGTTTGTAAACAATCAGATAGACCAGAATTTATCATTGTTGCAAGAATGAAATCGTATACAATTTGGACTGTTATAGAATAAGAAAAAGAGCTGCTCGTGCTTGGGAATAAAACTGCCGTTCAGTAGGCCGTGACGAAGTAAATCAGCAATCTATTCAGAGTCTTTAATATCGGTTTTACTTCCAGTTACAGCTTTAATATGTTGTGCATTCACAACTAAAGTAGGAATTCTCTCCATTTCTAAAAGATTGTAGATTGGCTTCCAGTATGATCATCCGGTTGCCTCCATGGCAACGCATTGACAATCAGCGCTCTTCAGCCAATCGATAAGTCCAAGAATCGATGAAGTCATCGTACTGAAACTCCTAACTCCTTCTTCCCGCCTTTAATTAGACAGGCAGCGATTGTGTTTTTGTGAATATCCATACCACAACAACGCTCGTAAATAACATTCATTGAAAGACGTCCAATGTTACGGCGGGCTTCCTGGAAAGCATTAATCTACCCTACGTGCTCATGGCGTATTGTACATTCCGATACAATGACCGATACTCTTTATAATTCGTCGTGAAACCAGCAAGTATAATACCGATCATCCGATAGAAAGAAGGATCCGCAGTGGGCAATTGTGTGGTACATTTTCTTCCCGCCAAAGCCGGAGACTGTTTTGTTGTGGAATTCGATAACGGGGAATGTATCCTTATTGACTGCGGTTACAAGTCTACATACGAAACCGAGCTGAAGCCCTTGTTGATCCAATTAAAGCATAAAGGCTGCCGCGTGATATTGATGCTGATTACTCACATAGATCAGGACCATCTAGAAGGAGCGATTGCATTTTTATGCGAGAACGGTCCCGCAAGCGCGCCTCATATTATCAAGGTGGAAAATATTTGGTTCAACGGATTTTTTAACACGCTGTTTATGCGGGATGAATTTCAGGAGAGAAAACGGGCGGCAATCGGGGAGCTGCAAAAGAAACGGATGAATATGATATTGGGTCAGTTGTCCATGCAGATCGATGGCAATGCTGGCCCTATATCAGCAGCACACAGCAGAAGTTTCGAGGAGCTATGCGCCCAGCACGGATATCGGTTAAACGCACAGTTTGTTGACCGAGTCGTTAAAAGAAGTGCTGAAAGCAGAAATCAGCTGGTCGATCATTCTATTCAAATCGGAGAATGCAAACTGATCGTGTTGTCGCCAAACGAAGCGTCTCTGGACAGGCTTGCCCACAAACTGAATGTTGAGATGATCCGGAATTTTGGCGTCCACTATGAGCTTTCGGAACATATGGAATTTGCAGCATTGTTTGAGCGATTAATGAAGTTGCAATTAGATCCGTGCGGTTTTGAGGAACATATTTCGGCCTCAGAGACGCGGCTTGAGCGTTGGATCAGCACTTCCACACTGGCGCAGATGAACGAGGTAAACAAGGCATCCATTGTAATCGAAATTGAATATAAGGGTTTGAAATTGTTGTTTACCGGAGATTCGGACAGCGACAGTTGGGCGGAGTTTTTGACTGATGAATATGATATGATCAAGATATCCCACCATGGTACAACCAAACCGAATATAAGGTTGCTGGAGAAAGCAAAGGGTAAAACGATTCTCATATCGACGGACGGCGGAAGGCAAAACCGGCATCCGGAGAATGATCTGCTGGCAAGAGCCATTCTAAACGGGAATAAGATGATATATTTTAACTACGATATCAGACAAAAACAGGAACTGATGGATATGCAGGAAGAATACGGATATTCGGTGATGTTTGGACATCGAGAAATTAGAATGTAAAGGATAATAGTATGGAGCAATACATAGTTAAGGTACAGTCTTATCTTAAAGATGAGTGTATTGAATACGGGACAGGGATCATGATCGCGAGAAATTTCGTGCTAACTCCCAGGCATGTGGCCTGTGGAGATCATCATACGGTATGGGTCAGTGACAAAGAAGTACAGTCTCGCATCGTAAATGGGAATAATGTGGCAGTAGTACTGGAGATCGACCATTCCGATGACAGTTACAGTATGGCAGATATTTTTTCCGATGATGAGATCTTAGATGAGGAATCTATATGGTCGGTCAGCGGATTTATTACATCCCGGCAACGCAAGCATCTTGTGAGGGGAACGGGGATCATCGTTTCACCGTTAAGTGATGCGGAATGGGATTATCATCTGGCGGCAATTGCGACCGGAATGACTGATAATTATCAGGGGTTATCCGGCTCTCCTGTATTCTGTGATCACAGAATCATTGGCATCCTTCAAATGCAGGCCTATAATAGCAGCGGCGCATTGGGCATATATATATCATCCGTGAAGATGTTTCAGGATTTGCTGACGAAGGAAAATTTCAAGTCTAATGCATACCAAATGCTGTTGAAGGAGGCTTGTACCCAATATACGAAAAGCCAGATCGAGAAAAATATAAAAAGTAAAAAATACATTGCGGACATATTCGTGGAAGAAGGCGACTATAAAGAAAATCTCCGATATTTTGCAGACCCTATGTTGTTTTTGAAGAAGGCGATCAGTGATACTAAAATTCTTGACTTTGAAAGTATCAATTTTCACCTGAGAAAAAATGGCGAACAGGAAATTGATTTTTCGGATCTGACCGAGAATTTTTCGGCGATGGAGCTGGAACAGGTATACGTTTGCCTGCGGGACAAGATTTTAGATGCAATCTCCAGGCTAGAGGAATTTGAAAAAAATAATGACTCTGATATTTTCAGTTTGGAAAAACACTATGCCATCAGACAGAACAGTCTCAATAATTCTGTTAAATACTACTTATCTGATAGAAAAGATAGTATCGATTTTATTGCAAAGAGGTATATTCTACTAACTAAAGACGCCGGTCAGGGCAAAACGAATTTCATATGTGACTTCGCATTGAATTTCCTGATGAGAAAGGGCTATTGTGCGTTATATTTTAATGCCTATGATTTTAGAGAAAATCCAATGGCGCTCGTAAAGCAAAGGCTGTCGCTTGACGGGGTGTATTCATTCCCTTATGCAAATAAAAATCTCCTCTGGGAATGGAATCGTTCCAAGAGGCCGATTGTCATCATCATAGATGGCTTAAACGAGAATACGCTGGTGAAGGACTTTGGCCAGTGCATACGGGATTTTCTGGAGGAATGTCAGGCTTATCCATATATCAAAGTGATTATGACCACCCGGAACGAGTTCCTGAAAGAGCGGTTTGCGGTGATCGAAGAAGGAACGTATTCGAGCGCATATAAACATATCGATATGTGGCATAGGGGCGACGACTTCAAGGAGCGGATCTTCCGAGGATACCTGAACTTTTTTGGGATCACGATCAGAGAAAATACGTTAACGGATAAGTTCTATGATGCATTAACAAATGATGTGCTGTTGCTGCGATTCTTTTGCGAAGTAAACGAAAACAAGAAGCAAGTCTACGTATATGACGTATACAAATATGATGTATTCCGGCAGTATCTGAAACTAAAATCATTGGAATATCAAAAGGATCAACAGGTCATAAGTCATCAAGATTCTTTGTATGCTCTGCTTGATAAAATTTCGGAGTATATGATCCGTGAGAAAACGTTCTTTAATGTCCCATCCAGTATTTTCAGCGAATCCGAGCAAAAGCTGCTCTATCAAATGCTGGATAACGAGGTGATATTCAAGGACGAGCAGATAATAAAAACTGGTATGTTAATGAGAAATACCGTTGTGATCAGCTTTACCTTTGATGAATTCCGGGATTTCTGCATAACGAACTATATTTTAACCCATCTTGCGGAGCAGCATGATTTTCTGGCGTTTTGGGATCAGATGAATATAGAAGAGCTGACAATCCGGGAAGGCGTTCAAAAATACATTTTCTATTTAGCGCGAACCGAATCGCAGGAGGATCTGTTGCCGATCATTGAAGCTCTTCCTGAATACGAAAATCTCTACTGGCGCTATATATGGGGCCTGGAGGATCGTCATTTCACTGCACATGATACGGAAGCCTGGCGGATGCAGCTTATTTCGAATGGGCTTCACGCGAAAAAAATTGTACATGATCTCATTAGCAAATGCGACTGTGAATTTTTTAGCAATATCAATATCCGTTTGCTGTTTGAAGCGCTGGATGTGCTTGCCGAAAAAATAGACTTTTATGATATTTTTATTAAAAGGATGTTTGGCGTTTACCATCAGAAGAAAGGCACCTATAACGATCCCGGGCCAGAGTCTGTGTGGCCGTTTAACATGATGATCCGGGAAATTGCGAAATATGTAAATAATGATACTTGGAATGTGTGCCATTCTGAGTTGTATCGATTGGTCATCTATTTGCTTGAACTGGAGAACCGGGGCGCATTAGATTTATGGTGTAAGCTCTATGGGATGTCACCGGAAGTGGCTGTTCGCATCCTGGAAGAAGTGAACCGACACAAAAGCAGCTTGATTCTATGCAACGTAAAGGAGATTTTGCTACATCTCGAAAAGAGCAGGAAAGGTGATCCGTGCGATCTGATCATTGAACGACTGGCTCAGGAAAATAGCTTTTGCCGGGACATATCTATCGACATAGAGCTATTTTCTAAATTGCTGTTCGACTAATTCGGAGGATAATATGAAGATACTTAAATTGACGGATGAATATTATTGCATTGCGAACGATGACTTTGCTTATGAAGAACTTGAAAAAAGGATATCCGATGCATTGCATCTGCAAAAGGGTTCCTTTGCGGAGTTCTATACAAAGAGGATCTTTCAGGCTTTTTTTCACTATGCCAGAGATTTAAAAAAGGAATATATGGCGTACTACCGACAGGAATATGAAATTTTTGCCGATTACTTGTACAAAAAGGAGCTATTAGATTGGGCGCATATCGAGATTTTGGATCTTGGCGAAGGTCAAACCTTATTAAAGCTGAACATAAATCTGTCCAGCTATAATACCGACTCTCTGATCGAATACGAAGATAACGGGGTAGATATCCTGAATCAGGCTTTGGAGGAGATTAGTTTATGAAGATTAGGCAGGACTTTGTAACGAACAGTTCCTCTACCTCTTTCATTATTTCAATGAAGGATGATTTAAATAAAGAGCGCTTTTTAAAAGACATCGGTGTCGAAGAGCCGTCCCCGATGAGTCGGATATTTGAAGAACTTTATGAAGCAGTAGAGGAGAACAAACAGGATATTATAAAATATATGAAAGAATCTCGAACAACATATAGCACCGTAGCGGAATTTCTACAAGAAGAACATTATGATGAAGAGACAATCAAAATTGTAGAAAGATTGCTGGCTGAAGGCAGAAAAGTATATTACGGAGAACTTCGTTCCGCTGGATATTCGGCTGCGGAAGTCTATTTTTGTTCGGAAAGCTTTCTGATTTGTGAAGACAATTTGTATTTTAACGGCAAAATCGGTGGCTGGTAATGGGAAGTTGCTTGATTCGAAATTGTAGAGAGAGCGGGTATATCCTGGGCTTTGATCGGGATCAGGGCACATTTATCCGATATGGCAAAAACGGCAATGAGCCATTCTGGAACACGGCAGGGCCTGAGCTGCTGGATATAGCAATCACAAATTACTGTGAACGGGAATGTGATTTCTGTTACCGCGCTTCAAACAGGCAAGGGAGTTTCATGCGTCTGGAAGATTACGAGTTCGTTATGGAGCAGGCAGAAAAGGCAGGTGTTTTACAGGTCGCCTTAGGCGGCGGAAACCCAAACCAGCACCCCCAATTTGTACAGATATTGCAGAAAACACGCGACTATAATATTATTCCATCCTATACAACAAACGGACAAGGCATGACGGACGAGATCTATGCGGCAACAAAACAATTCTGTGGCGCAATGGCCGTCAGCTGGTATGAACCCTATGCTGATGCACAGGAAGTGATTAAACGGGCTGGAGCTTACGAAATCAAGGTGAACATCCATTTTATGCTAAACAAGCTCAGCCTTCCGCAGGCGATGGAATTGATAGAAAAACACGCCGATTTACTGGAAAATGTCAATGCGATCGTTTTTCTGAATTATAAACCAGTGCATTCCTCTGATACCTTGTGCCTGATAGATGGAAACGAAATAAAGGATTTCTTCGAATTCGTTAAGAAGATCAAGAATTGTAAAATCGGCTTTGACAGCTGTATGATTTCGTTTTTGCCGCTGATAGGAGACGGCCTGCTGAAGAAGACCGTGGATTTTTGTGAAGCAGCAAGATTTTCAGCTTATATTTCAGAAAATCTACTCCTGTACCCGTGCTCATTCATGAATGATATCTCTGGGAAAGGAATTGATCTGAAAAAGCATTCACTGCAGGATGGATGGAGATTTGGCGAAGAATTTCTCCAAATGCGCGAGAGACTAAGCAGGCCCGGAGCACAGATATATTCCATTCCTGCGTGCCAAACCTGCGAAAACTATGGGATGTGCCACGGTGGCTGTCCGATTTTTAATATCAACAGGTGCAGGGGGGAGTAAATATAATGGAGGAAGAACTAATGGCGGTACCGGAAACAACTGCAAGGCGAAGAAACTTATTAATCTCCATTGTACATGGAATTCTCAAAGAGAATTATGAAGTGACACGCGAGTATACGGTGGCGGAGATTGAGACAATCTTTCATTTTCGGAAAAGGGATATCGCGTATAATTCAGACTATTTCTTTGAACAAAGAGATGAGGAATTTTTCCTCAAGATAGAAAAGCTGGATGAAGTCCAAAAAATAATTCGGAATCATCACCAGGCACTCGGACAGTTAGAAACCGCCAAGGTCTTATTTATAAAATCCTTCGGAAGATTTCATGACGACCGTGAAAATAGCGCAAGCTTTTCGTTTGACCATGAAAGGTTGCGGAAGATTTATTCTGACCTGCATCCGGTGATCCAGATTCTTCATTGGGGTATGCTTCCAATTCTATCAAAATGGCTAATGATCAATAGCGGAAGGCTCCCGGAGAATGACATAATCGATTTCTACGATCATCATCATATGCTTACTGCATTATTGAAAGAAATAAGAGGGCAGGGAGAAACGATGGAAAACAAAGGAGACGATACGCTAAACAAAGAAATGACCTTCTCTGTATATACTAGAAGGTGGAGGCATAATGATGTTTATCATATCGAACGGACAATTGATGGATGGGAGGTTAACCATATCTCGATTAATGGTAAGTGTGCCAAGGATGGCGAAGGCGCACTTATGAGCAATCTACACCACGATAGTATATTTTTCCCGGAAGACGGCGTGAAATACGCACTCAGCAACTTATGGGACGATGCGGAAGATGGGAACCTCACGCCAGAGGAATTGCAGAAAAAGCTCCAGCAGATCGCGGACTGGATCAGCAGTGTTGAAAAGGTGGTTGGAGAAAATCAGCCGGATTGGGTCAATTATTACTGATCGTGATAATTATATTCGACTTGAGATTAATTAAACCGCCATATATCTGGTTCACTAGAGCGAATGAATACATTTGATTTCTGAAACGAGTCACTGTGCTAGACGAGGCGATCCGTACTGATGAGGGTACGTGAGCTTCGTATTATTAACATCTCTCCACCAGTTAGTGAGAGCGAATCCAGGGTTGCATTAATTATAGCAATCATGTTTCACCGTGTTCACAGTGCTAATTGTGTGGCAAGGAGGTTTTATGGGTATTATTTCTGTGAGAAAATATTTTGGTAAATTCTGCATACATGGGTCTTTGGTAATTAAAATATTGAAGTTAATGATGTCAAGAGTGGAGGATAAGAAATGAAGATTGTATCCCTGTTTAACAATTAAGGCGGCGTTGGAAAATCAACGTTAGGTTTTCACTTGGGATGTGCACTGGGAGAACTCGGAAAAAAACTCTTCTTATTGATTTAGATCCTCAGTGCAATATGACTATTTCTGGCATGTTCGAGGAAGGATTGCATCAGATTTGGGAAGAAGAAGACGAATTTATCGATGATTTCGAAGCAGCCGTTGAACAATATGGCTTAGAGAAAATAATAAGCACCCCTAGGTCAATTCACTTTCTTCTCAAACCTATAGAGGACGGATTAAATGAACTGACGGAATATCCACCTGTAATTAAACTCTATGATAATGTGGACTTAATCCCTGGACGGCTCTCTCTGCATAAATATGAAAATAAACTTGCAGAGCGTTGGAGTGGATTGTACCAAAGTGACAATGTGAGTATTCGGACCGTGACGAATATTCGCAGAATATGTGAAGTATATAAGAAACTTAATGGATATGACTATGTCCTGATAGATACTTCTCCTAGCTTGGGGATTCTGAATAAAGTAATTATTTCCACTGTCGATGGCTTTATTATTCCGGCCCTGCCAGATATGTTTAGTGCATATGGTATTCGCAACATAGGAAATTCTCTGCAACAATGGCAGAGAGAGTTTGAGACGATATATAAACTTATATCAGAAGATAAAAGGGCAAGATTCCCTGAAAAGTTTGTTCAATTTCTTGGATATACAATATACAATGCCAAATGGCAGTCTAAGCATCTAAATGAGTATGATTTGGCAGTTGCACATAATGCATACGCAAAAGAAATGCCGAAAATCGTTGACTGGTATATAATGTCTCAAAACAGAGCTCCTGTTGCTGACATTATGAATCCGATCGGTGGTGTTGCGGTTATGCACTCTCATAACATATTCCCATCTGTGGCGCAGGCGCTTAAGTGCCCAATGTGGCTTGTCCCTCAAACTTATAAATATTATAAGGAAAATAATCCGGAATTGCTGGACACGTTATTAGTCGAAGAGCCTAATCCGGGCCATTATAAAAAATATAGAGAAACACAAGAAAATTATCATACTTTTGCCAAGGAATTTATTGAACGGGCGGAGGTGCTATAAATGCCAATGAAGCCCCTCGAAAAGAAAGAGATTGTTAAGGTTGACCTTGTGGATTCAGTGATTGAATTCTATTGTAATAGGCAGACGCAATTTCTTTAGAGCAATTTCTGATTCAAGTTAAAACCTTTTTTGAATTGAATCCAGCATTACATACTCTACCATTTCCAATTGTTCATTCTCTTAAAGCTAGATTAAAAGACCCGGAGCACCTTCGGGGTAAACTGAAACGCAAAGCCGAAAAAGGAATCATATTAACTGAAGATTCATTGCTTTGTGAAGTCACAGATCTGGCGGGTGTACGTGTGCTACACTTGTATCAGGATCAGTTCGAGACAATTCATACAGAGATAATGAGGACTATTGATGTTGGAGACTGGGTTTTGGGAGAAGATCCGAAAGCCTATACTTGGGATCCCGAAACACAAGCCTTTTTTGGTCGTTTAGGTATTTCAACAGAAGTCCGAGATTCATATTATACAAGTGTTCATTATCTTGTGAAACCCAATAATAAAAGCGATATATGCTGCGAAATACAGGTAAGAACTTTATTTGAAGAAATATGGGGAGAAATGGATCACGCCATTAACTATCCGCATAAAACAGGAAGTATTGCTTGTGCCGAACAGCTTAGGGTGTTATCTAAACTTGTTTCTACTGGAACGAGGCTTTCGGATTCTATTTTCAGGTCTTATAAAGAATATGTTGAAAAAACTAATAAAGATTTATGATTGTAGATTCCATGGTGGAACTGCCAATTATGTAATAGAGACAGAACTAGGATTTCCGGAACCGCTAATAGCAATGAAAATTAATTAATGAGGAGTGATATTAATGGGCAATAAAGAACAAGCAGTTGCACAAATTGAGGAATTCCTTGAATCAAATGAAAAATGTATGCTATTGACGGGTACGCATCAATTTGAAAAGCATAAGCTTATCATGCGTATTTTGAACAAGAAGTTGGAAAGACATTTAATTTTATTTCGCACAAACTCTATGCAAAACATTGAAAATCAAGAATTCTTAGGCTGGGCCAAAATAAAAAGGAACCTAAAAGCCGGGGAACGAATAAAAATCGGGAAAAACTTTTATGAGTGTGATAGCCTAAACACTGTATCAACATGGAATAAAACAAATCATAAATTTTCTTGCGCTATCTTATATCCTCTTGATTCATTATGTAGAAGTGAAAAGCTGAATGCAATTGACGATTTGTTCCAGGATAAAGAAATTTCAAAAATTTTTCTAGTTTCTTGGACAGACCCAAAGAACTATGATTATTCAATGATTACGCGGTATATTTCTCGCCATGTTGTGTATGATGCGGAGGAAGAGGATCCTGCGTACCATAAACGTGTCCTCGATATAGTTGAACAAATAGATGACAGAAGAAAATAGCAATCTATAGGCATATTTTCTTAGCTGAGCGTTATTCATATTCACATTATATACTTGTCGGACAAGCAGCATTGGTATAATGAGAAGCTGATCACTTTATATAAGGCTAATAATTGGCGGTTCAAGATGCAAACAGTTATAGCAATTAGACGAAGCTTGGACTGCTTAGTGTAATGGCTATGATCTGTAATTCTTAACATCAAGTCATTAGGAGAATAGGACCATATTCACTACTACACCAAAATTCTTGTGAGCATGCATTATCCATATAATCATTAGATTATAGTTGCAAGCTGACGAGCTAGGAAAGAAGGTGAGCACATGGGGTACTTAGAAGAATTAGATTGTTTTTACAACGAAATTCAGGAAAATAGCGCGAGAAGCTTAAGCTATGAGAAAGTAATCCAAGACTTTCTTCGGTACATGGCCCAAAAGTATGGGTATGACGAGGCTTATTATCGCAAAGATTTTAATCCTCAAGTGTACAAAGACTTTAACGAATATATTTATAAATGCCACATGGGACTTAATAAAGATTTGAGAAGAGAATATGAACGAATTGAGAGCGAAGTAAAGAAACGAATCAAAATGTATGAAGATCGCGTCAGAGATCTTAACGTTAAGATAGATTCTAGTTCTAAAGATAATATATACATCAAAGGGAAATACAAGTTTTTACTTGATATCAATGAGGAGCTATTAGAAAAAGCGAAAAAAGCACGGGAAAAATCAAATCTCTTCAAGGCCGCGCGAAACTGTTGCATCGAAAAACCGGCATGGTTTTCGTGGATGTGGTCCTTTAATGATACTTTTGGTGATATTGAGCAATATGAGAATATCGATTGGAAATCAAAAATCAATTTCCTTGAAGCAAACGTCACTGATGGAAACGAACTTGCAAAAATGAAACAATCTGATTCGGAACAGTATTTAGCTGCATTCAAAAGTTACATAGATGTATACGAAATTCCGGAGAGGCTATTGCATATCACATCAGAGAATTATTACCTGCTCGACAGGCAAGAAATTATCAAAGAAGCTATCAATCTGTTTCAAACTGGGAAATATGTTCCGTTTGTGTATCTCCTTGTCCCGCAGATAGAAGGATTGTTTGACGTCTATATATCTCTTCTGGAAATAAGTTACAATGAAGCACTCAGTGGTCTTTCTAAAAAACTGTGTGCAATTCATGAAGGTCATAGGCTCTGGGGGTATGTTTACTATGCGTTTGAGTTTCCGGTATTGCGCAATGATATTGCACATGGAAATATGGTCAGTGTGACGCCAGAAATGGCATATGATACGCTAATGGATATTTTCTATTTATTTCACGAGATAGAATCAGAGGATAGGCAGTACAAGATCATTCTGAATTTCTTAAATGAGTTCTCAGACAAACTGCCTGACAAACGCATAGCCTATGTCTTGGATTATTTCAGTAACCTGCAAGAGAATAATAAATTGAAATGGCTAAAGATATGCTTGGATGGTAGTTACGACGATATGATCGTATTCTATGGTCATAGGGATACCTTTGCTGAATTCGAGGCTCTATTCAATTCTGAGCAGTTTCGGAAAGCGATATATGACCATGAACCTTTGAAGACCAGGATTGATGATGAGTATGAAGGAAAGCAAATTAGCTATATAAAGCTCAACAGAGAAGTTAAGAAGTATATGCCACTCCTGGAACTTCTAAAATCTTATGTAGACTTCCCGCAAACATGGATATCCAGTATCGAACAGAGGATTCATGATATTACCGAGGAAGACGAGAATGAAAGAAAACTTGTTGTAAATTTCCAGTCGAAGAATAATTGAACACTCAGGAGAAGACTCAATATTATTAATATGGATGTCCTTATTCGGTGGCTCGATGTGAGTGACATTGTCCATATTAGGGGTGCTTTCTATAAATTATCTGCTTTTAATGCACCTTTCCTTAGAAGCAAACTGATTCTATCGAAAGAGGCTTTAGTTAATTGGTCTTAATTAACCGAAGGCCTTACCTTGTCTGTAGAAAACCAACTAGTATTTAAAGGAGGAAATGCACTTGAAACCCATCGTCTTTATTGATACCGAAATTGAACCGAAAAGTGGAAAAATACTTGATACTCGCGGTGTAAGGGCGTTGGCAGTTCATTCCGCTCCAATTCTATGGTTGACTTCGCCAAGTTTCTTTAGGGTCGGAATATGTTTGCGGTCACAATATCTTCAATCATGATTTGAAATACATTCGCAATGCCCTTATTTATGCTGGCCTTGACGATACAAATATCATTGATACGTTGTTTCTTTCTCCGCTTCTTTTCCCAGCCAAACCTTATCATAAACTACTCAAGGACGATAAGTTGCAAACAGAAGACACCAATAATCCGCTGAATGATTCCATCAAAGCCAAAGACCTTTTCTTTGATGAGATTGTAGCTTTTCAGCAGGCAGATGCCGGTTTAAGACAAATCTATTATCAGCTATTGAGAGATCAAAAGGAGTTTTTCTCCTTCTTTCATTTCCTTGGCTATCATGAAGATAATATCAATCTCGAAAAAGTGATTCGTGAAAAGTTCCATTCCCAAATCTGTGAAAATAGTGATCTGGCCAAGATAATCGTAGACTATCCCATCGAACTGTCCTACTGCCTGGCGTTGATCAATACTGATAACCGGTATTCCATTACACCGCCCTGGGTTTTGAAGAGCTATCCGGCAGTAGAACGGATCATGTTTTTATTAAGAAGCAGCCCGTGTCTGACCTTATGCGACGACTTGCCCCGGCTCTCCGGCATAGAAGCGCGGCTTTCAATGATAGCCTGTATATCCTCCTGCCTGTAACCTTTACCAAGTGTGGAGGAACGGAGCCGGGTAAACCGTTCCTGTCCCTCAGCCCGAAAGCTGATAACATCGCCGCGCCCCTGTTTAACCTCATAGCCGGCTGCTGTCATAGCTTGCAAAAAGGCTTCCATGCTTAGCGGCTTTTCGGCAAGACAATATCAATCTGCGCCTTTAGGCGCTCCTGTCGGCGTTTTATTTCCGCCTTGTCACTGTCCATAATGCTTGTATTTTTCCTTGCTATTAAGCTTTGGGTGGTCGATATAAGATAAGACGTTTTCAATACATATGCGGTCAGAGAGCCGATGCACAAAATCAATTCGCCCTGTTGCGTCTTGTCCGGGTTCTGCCCATAGTCGAAACGGTCAGTGAGGGATTGCGCAATGGTTTCTCCCTTGCTGATGTGGTGTGTTATCAAGCGCGTGGTTGCCATGCGCGTTCCTCCTTCCCGGTGATACTTCGGGTCAATTTGACCCGGAGTTTCTTTTCCTTATGTCACGATAAATATGATAAAAAGCGGGCCACTTCGGCCCGCTTCTCTTGTTGTGTTCAGTCATATTTTCAGCCCATCATATAGTCTTTCAGGGTATAATTCAGGTCGGCCAGCCTGTCGATAAACCACTCTATCACAGCCCGGAGGCCGAGAGGGGAAAAGTACCACGCCGCTAAAAGTAGAACCGCCTGTAATAAACGTCAAGGCCTCTAACGCAGAAAGTAGGACAGCGGCAATCGTACATATCCATTCAGAAACGCAAAAGATAAAATACAGAAATGCAACGGTAATGCTCAATACGATGATAAATGGTATCGCAATGATTATAAGTAAAATCGTCATACACAGAACCCTTTTCATATTTGTTCTACCTATATTTTACCATCCGTGAAAGGGGAATGTTGTGGAGACTTTGCGAATCTTGTCCCGGCACTTCGGGCCAACACGGCCCAAAATCATTTTTCCGGCGGTACAAATTCTAGTAGATCGCTAATCTCACAATCAAGCACCGTACATATCCGGGCCAGAACATCAATGTCCAATCTGCTTATGCTGTTGTTGCAAT
>JARLHU010000004.1 GCA_031292095.1 Desulfosporosinus sp. | reverse complement strand
TACAGTGAAAAGTGGATCAGCAGCTACATTAACACCTACCATTTTCATGGTAACAATGGCGCGAGCACCGGCAATAGCTGCGCCAATGCCTACTTCCATTGCTACCTTTTCATTAGGCGACCACTGACAATAAA
Source organism: Desulfosporosinus sp. (assembly GCA_031292095.1). Taxonomy (GTDB): domain Bacteria; phylum Bacillota; class Desulfitobacteriia; order Desulfitobacteriales; family Desulfitobacteriaceae; genus Desulfosporosinus. The sequence continues at coordinate 6,027 of JARLHU010000004.1, read as the reverse complement.
CTTCTGGGTATTTTACAATATTTTCGAGGATTTCCGTGCTTGGTGTGCCAGGATAGGCTGCAGCAACGCTGACACCATATTCGTAGACACCCCGAGCAATTGCCTCATTGCCTGTCATTAATGTTTTCATGCTTTTTAAGTCTCCCCTCTTAGTGGAAATGAGCAAAATCTTTCTAAACTTAGTACATGTAAGCATTTTATCTCAGAAAATAGAATAATGTAAAGCTGCCAGTAGGTTCAATAGTTTCAATTTATGATGTTGTTCGACTCAGAGCAGCCATCGTCAACGCCATGAATTTGCTCCTTGGGGTGTCATTTCTCGACGTCATGACAATGGGAACCTGTGCCCCAAGGACGATCCCCGCCATTGTTGCCCCAGCAAAGTAAACCATAGATTTTCCCAAGACATTGCCGACTTCGATGGTGGGAACTAGAAATAGGTCGACATCTCCATTGATCCGACTAGCAATCCCTTTGTGCTTCAAAGCGGCCGCACTCACCGCTCCATCAAGAGCCAGCGGGCCTTCCACGATCGCACCCGGAAATTCACCGGCTTGACTCATCTCAGCCAGCGCTAGAGCATCCATCGTCACCGGCATTTTCGTATTTGCCACTTCATTCGCGGCTAAAACAATTACATTCACAGAATCCATCCCAATACCCTTCAAATATTGTAAGCCGTTCTCCAGAATTTCCTTCTTTTGCGCTAAGCTCGGAGCAATATTCATCCCTCCGTCCGTCACAAAGAGCAACCGGGAGAACCCGGGAACTTGAAAAGCAGAAAAATGACTAAGCAAGCACTCTCTCCGCAGTCCCCGCACCGGTCGCAATACCGCTTTTAGAAAATCCGTACTGTTAATTTGACCTTTCATTAAAAAATGGGCTTGTCCGTCCACCACGGCATCAACAGCCTTCTGGGCAGCTATTTCAGGACGGGGTTCGTGAATCAGTTCAACGCCTGCTAAACTTAGCCCAATCTCTTGGGCCAATCGCTTAATTTGTTCACCATCACCGACGAGAACTGGGGTAATGAGCCCTTCCTGATCCGCTAGTTTAATGGCTTCTAATACTTCTCTATCTGCGGCTACAGCCACGGCAACTTTTGCCCGACCCATGCTCCTTGCTCTGTCCAGTAACGACTCAAATCCGCTAAATCGCATTCTATTACACCCCATTTTGACAACCCCACCCTGTTAGTAGGTCAACGCTTTCTCTTCACCCTTGAGAACCCTTAAGGCGCCTAAAGCCAAGGCCTCCATCTCTTCCTCTCCAGGCACCACCACAACTGGGGAGATAAAAGCAACACGTTGCCTGATTTCATGGGTTATAAATTCAGAATGAGCGAGTCCTCCTGTTAAAATGATCTGATCGACGGCTCCTTCTAGCACCGTGGCCATCGCGCCGATCTCCTTAGCCACTTGATAACAAAGGCCCTCTAAGACAAGCTTAGCATCTAAGTCCCCTTCATTCATCCGTTGCTCGGCAACAAGTCCATCCTTAGTGCCAAGATAAGCGAACACTCCACCTTCTTTATTGATTTTGGTGATCATTTCTTGCTCCGAATACTTGCCAGAATAGCAAAGTTTAACGAGTTGATACGCTGGCAATGTGCCACTGCGTTCAATAGAATAAGGGCCCTCACTATTTGCGTTATTCACATCAATCATTTTCCCTTTGCGGTGAGGGGCCACAGAAATTCCCCCACCTAAGTGAGCGACAATCAAGTTCATGTCCTGATAAGATTTCCCCAACTCACGAGCCACTTTACGGGCAACTGCCTTCATGTTTAACGCGTGAGAAAAGCTCAAACGAGGTAGTTCCGGAAGTCCGGAAAGCCATGCTACCGGCTCCATTTCGTCAACTGAAACAGGATCCACTATATAGACAGGGACCTTAAATCTCTGTCCCAAGTTATACGCGATGATTCCACCTAGATTGGCTGCATGGTCCCCCCCTGGTGCATTATGCAAGATCTTAACAAGGGCATCATCAACCACATAGGTACCTCCGACTAGGGGCTTAAGCATGCCGCCCCGTCCTACTACGGCATCGAAATAGTCCAGATGAATCCCTTTTTCTTCTAAAACTTTTAAAGTCAGAGCACTTCGATAGTCAGATTGATCCCCCACACGAGCAAAGGCCTTGGTTTCAATGGTTGGGTGGTCAATTTCTTGTTTCCAAAGACAAGTTTCATTCTCATAGGCTGCAACTTTCGTCGAAGTTGACCCTGGATTTATGGCAAGTACTTTCAAAACCCATCCCCCTTATTGACAAACTTATGGGAACGCCCACTTATAGAAGTGGGCGTCTGGCCGTCGGATTAATTATTTATTATATCATAAAACTGAAGGAAATTAATTCTACTTTAGAGCAGGTTTAAAGATTAAATCAAAATACTTTACGGAATATTCAGAATAAATTTAGTATATTATATTTGAAATCCTATCTTTCCGCACTCAATAGTAAAATCCTGTCCAGAAGGAGCAGTCTCTATGAATAAAATCAGTACGAAAAAGAAGGCATTCCTTACCTTTGGAAGGACGCCTTCTTTCGGTTTTCCTAATTTACAAAGTTAAGACGCGACAACACGACGCGCGCCCAGATACCGCGATGCCCAATAGGAGTTTGTCATGTCATCGTAGGATACACCGCCATTCGAGGAATCAAGCATCGTGTTATTTCCGGCGTAAATACCGACGTGGGAAGCACCCGAAGAGTACGTGTGAAAAAATACTATATCACCAGGCTGTAATTCCGACCGTGAAACAGCAACACCATCGTTAAACTGTTGCTCTGATGTTCGATCCAACGATATACCCGCATGCTCGTATACATACTGGACATACCCTGAACAATCAAATCCAGGCGACGGGGTAGTGCCTCCCCAGACATAGGGTAACCCTTGAAATTGGGACGCAAAACTAAGAATTTGTTGTGCTCCACCTGAAACCTTGACGGTGCCTTTAACTCCTCCGCCTGAACTCGATCGAATGGAGCTTCCAGCCTTGGAGCTCCCAGCATTGGAACTATTATCTTTGGCAGCATAAGCGGCCTCAATCGCTTCCTGTTCAATCAGTTTCTGTATTCTGCTAACCTTTGATTGAGCAGACACCGATGAATTCAGCATAGATCTTTCAGTTGTGCTTAATTGGGCAAGGATGGTTTGTTGCTTGTCTAGCGTTTGTTGAGCAGCTTGTTGGGTTTGCGCTTTAGCCTGTAGCGAAGCTTGGATTGTACTCTGCTTTTGTTTTATGAGTACTTTTTGATTATTCAAGGTTGCGTTTAACGCAATAATATCCTTTTGAAGCTTACTATAGCCACCTACGACCATCTGAATCTTATCCGCTCGGTCTATAAAATCTGATACACTGGTGGCTTCAAACAACACGGCTACGTACGTTGTCATACCATCTTCATAGTTACCCTTTAAAACATTCCCCAACGCTTTAATATGTTCCTGGCGCTGATCCTCCAGTTTTTGTTGCTGATCTTCCAACCCCTTAAGGTTGTGTTGTTCCTCAGTCAAGGATTGTTGTTCTCGCGCTATACTATTATTTAGCACTAAAACAGATTGCTTTAAGGCCAATACTTGTGTCGTAACTCCCGCCACTTTATCTTTCTGTGCATTCAATTCTCCATTGATCTGATTAGCCTGCTGCTTAGATTGATTCAACTGTTGCTGTAAACTATCGGCGCGCACCGGAATCACTGGAGCGCATAAAAGAATTGCACCTACGATGGATGCTAAAGTTTTCATATGTAAAAAACGCATCTTATTCACTCAATTAACTCCCTACCTCATACCCTTTTATGTTATGATTCGCCACAAATGCCGAAATTCCTTGTTATAAAATGCAGAAACTAAGTAAATCCGAAAAGTATAAGAAAAGGTTTCCAAAAAACTACAAAAAAAAGTGACAGGGAGCATCATTAAAAGACGCTTCGTCACTTACATTTTTAATGAAAACTCGGGCATGCTAAATTTAAGAAATTTTCAGGAGGTTATTTAGCCGACCGTCCCAAATCGAATTCACTTGGTACAACACAACTTCATTTATGAAACCCCTTCGTGATCACTTGGTGGTCTTTTGCCTTTCCTGGCTTAGGATACCTCTTGCTGTCAAATTTAAGACAAAAACCATTATGGGATATCTCATTTGGAGGCATTATATGAACGAGTCAAAAATGGTTGACCAAATTCTGCAAAATAAGTTAATGTACAAACAGCTATCAATAGAACACTGGCTTAGGTTTGAGGTGTTTACATGGCAATGGTGGATAGGCATTGCTTTTATAATCCTACCTATATTGGTTTGGTGGAAACTAGTTGATAAACGGAGGATACTCGTAATAACGACGTTCGGATTTTTGGTAAATATTTTAGCAACCGTGCTTGATATTACGGGTTCAGAGCTAGTTCTTTGGCACTACACAATAAGAATACTTCCACAAATTCCGTTGCTTTTTCCTGTAGACTTTGTCATGGTGCCTATTGCTTACATGCTAGTATTTCAACGTTACAGAGCCTGGCAGCAATTCATATTGGCTAGTGCGATTGTCGCCCTATGTTTAGCTTTTATTCTTGAGCCACTAGCCGTGTACATAAAACAATACCAACTAATTTCATGGCATTACATTTATTCGTTTCCGATATATATACTCATATCAATTTTTAGTAAACTAATAACGGATAATCTATTATCACGGCAGGAAGGAACTTAATGACGCGATTCGACATCGCAGGGGAAACTTTCAGTTCATCTACATAGTCAGAAATGGAATAATACGGTTGATGAACCACTTCATTGAAATTCAATTCGTCAACCTTCGTTATTTCCCAGTTCCCCTTCTCTTTTGAGACCCATAACAAATTTTTCAGTATTGTCAGCCGTATGATTCATACAACAGACCCAATGTCATAAAGCTATAGTGCAAATAATTTACAACTAGCAATTTTCATCCCTGCTCATAGAGTCTCTTGAGTTAATTTGTTCATCTAAATGACAAACAAGACTTCATTGGAGGTTTTACACTTACCAAAACAGCACATTGGACACACCTTATATAGAAGTGAGAGGGGTAAGCATGATTAATCCCCCTTGAGTTAAAATTATCCTTTAAAAGAATTAACAATGGACTTAATCTCCAGATTGGTAAGGGCTTAAGGAACGACTGCATTTTCCTTGGAAACATATGGGAAAAAACGTGACTCTTAAAATGGGACAGGCCCCCGTGATTCACTATATGCCTATGCTATTTCAAAAAATCACTGAAGGTCAGTTTGATCCGACAGAGATTATCACTCACAAATTGCCGCTCGATAAAGCAAGTGAGGCGTATAAGATGTTTAACGACTATGAAGATGAAAGCATTAAGGTCGTATTAAAGCCTTAAAAAGTTGTCTATAGCTGGGTAGATATCTTGTAAGGTCGAACGAATCATGAGTATAGGTGGTAACCGGCTTGATTATGGTCGGAAGATCCTGGTTAGGTAATCGGCGATCTATATTGGTGTTAGGTAGATCATTACGTGCTCTTATATAAAAACCTCAAAAACCGCAATAGTGGATTTTGAGGTTTTTATATAATCAATTTTGGCGAAAATGATCCCTTTTTGTTGTTGATCACTCTAACCGCCAACATTGACCGATGGCTCACGGCAAAGTGGCCCTTGCTTGGTTATTATCAACAAGTCACCGAGCCGATTCGTGATCAATTTAGTAACTCTTTGTAGTCTAAACCTGCAACACCGGATATTGAACCTTGCAAATTTCTTATCACTTCACTCCTTTTTTGGGCACAATATCCCAGTAATGACTTTTTTAAATAAATATATTTTTTAAATTAATTTTGCTGTAAAAGATATAATTTCAGCTGAAGGAATTAATAAAAGTTGTGCTACAACCGTTCCTACTATTAATCCTCCAACAATAAAAGTTATACATCTATCAAACTGTAATTGAGTACATTTTCCTTTTATTACATCATCTGTTTGCATCGATATAAACGGGTCTATGAATATAACCAT
>JARLHU010000066.1 GCA_031292095.1 Desulfosporosinus sp. | reverse complement strand
GCGCTACTCTTCCACCTAAATATGGCTTCTGTTCAACAATGTAGACCTCGTGTCCTGCCTCGGAAGCTTCCACTGCGGCTGTTAGTCCGCTGATTCCTCCTCCAACCACTAGGATACTCTTATATGCCATCCTTTTACCTCCCTTATATAGCCAATAGACCCTCGACTTTCGCCGAGCCAGCTGGGACAAGAGCTTCCTTGTACCAACCTAATAGCAATCCTCCTACTTTTAGCGGGAGGATATTTGCTTTCATCGACTGGGGAACTCCTAAATTAGGTAACTTCAGAGTTTTATATCCAGCAAAAGTATTGGTAGACTCTGTCGAGACACAGAATAATCGCAGTTTCGGCAGAATCACTTGTCGAAAATAACGTGAAATTATTATTTTCATATATGCTCACTGTAGACCGTTCCTTCGATTTCAAGGCATGCTCTACTCAGTATAAAGCCCAATGAATTGTACAAACTAAACTAAATTAAGATTAGCACTAAGGTCATACTAAGTCAACATGAGCACAATCAATATATTATATAGTCAATTTACGCTCTGGAATATTATTACATCGCTATTATGCGTATTCTGTGATTTACCTAGAGTTACGTCGTCTTAATCTTGAAAATGTTCGATAATTGGACGACTTGTCCCTACCTAAATACTGGATAAGTCTCCTCTGGGACCAGCACTACCTCAGCTTCGAGTAACTTAGATACATAGAATACCCGCTTAAATGAATATTTGTTTATTCTTAAGATTTAACAGCCATATAAATTTCAAATTAAGCGACCTTTAGTTTATAATAGTTTCGCCACATACCGCTTTCTCTCAGATAAAGTTAAATATATTATGCTCTGATATTGTAGATTAACTTGATCAAACTCATTGAAGACAACCACTAATAAATACTATAGATTATCTGTCCAGTCGTGTCAAACATCCCATCATATAGCTACATCGTCCTAAACCGATACCTGTGCATCCTAGGCAATACTATCAAATTATAATAGAGATAGGCAGGATTTAATCCTGCCTATCTCTATATATACCTTCAAGTCCTACTTATTGGCCTGCCAGAGACCATGAACTGTACAATATTCTCTAACCTCGATCACGTCATTCGCATTAACTGAAAATGAAGCTTCAGGTGCCTGGCTTGGTGCAAGTTCAGCTCTGAGCACTTGATCTGTCGTTAAAACTTCGATAAATCGAATATAATGTTTCTCTTCCATCGGATGTGCTACACTACCCACTTTAACTTTAATTCCCCCATTGATCGACTCAAGAATAGGGACGTGTTTCTCTAGACTGGCATCCTTACTACCTGCTACCAATTTTTCCATTGGTTTGTTACAACAAACCAATGCAGATGCCCCCGTATTGACAACCTCAACAACATTTCCACAAATACTGCACACGTAGAGTTCTCTTAAATTTGTCATTGCATATACCCCCAATTCTTAATTAATTTTGACCTGTTAATTAGTATTCTCCAAAAAGATAAGATTTCCTCCTTGAAAATATTACTTTTTTATAATTATCATTAATTTGTCTTAAAGTTTTAAGGATTTCTAGTGATAGTGTTATAAGGAAATACCAGTTATAAAAGTGGAGAAAACAAACGCGCCGCCGATTCCTTGATCCGGTTTGATAACGGACGTTTCTTGTACTCCGCCAGCACTATTTCCTTACTATCAGCGAGATCACGATAAAAGTCCTGTTCTAAACGTTGGGCAAATTTATAATTATAAATAAAAGCGCTAATTTCAAAATCTAAGCTGAAACTCCGAATATCAAAGTTAGTCGATCCCACTACTCCAATTTCGCCGTCAAGAATGAGAATTTTGGCATGGAGTATCCCTTTTTGATAACGATAAATTCGGACACCTGTTTCCAGTAATTCTTCGACATAAGAATGCGACGCCCAGTAGGTAATCTTGTGATCGGGGACACCCTGGAGGATTATTCTAACGTCTAAACCGCTGAGCGCTGCTGTTTTTAAGGCCATGATAGATCCTTCATCAGGAATAAAATAGGGGGTCTCAATATAAATAGACTTTTCTGTACTAGTCAAAGCCACAAAAAAAATTTGCAACATTGATCCCCAATCCGAATCTGGACCCGTGGCCGCAATTTGAGTCATTTGACTTTCAAATTGTTGGGGGCGTGGATAATAGGATGGGTCATTAATATCCTGTTGAGTCACGCCATTCCAGTCATTTAAAAAGACTGTTTGCAGAAAATTAACGGAATCTCCCTCTAATTTGAGGAAAGTATCCCGCCAAAATCCAATTTTCTTATTGCGTGACAAATACTCATCCCCAACATTTAATCCACCGAGAAAGCCAACCCGACCGTCAACCACGACGATTTTACGATGGTTGCGCAAGTTAAGTTGTCTTGATAGAAAAGGAAAACGGACAGGATAGAACCCTTCCGCCTCAACTCCAACTTTCTTTAACTCTCTAAAGCGTTTCTTTAGGGAGCGGTTTGCCAACCCATCAACGAGGACACGTATTGCAACTCCCTCAGCCGCTTTACGAATCAAAAGGTTTAGAACATCCTGTCCGATCACATCGTTATGAAAAATAAAAAACTCAAGATGAATATGCTCTTTCGCACCTTCTAAGGCAGCAAATAGAGACTTAAATGTCTCGTGACCGTTAGTAAGGACTTCGGAACGATTATTAAGGGTTAGCGGTGCACCAGCATCGTTCAGCAAAAGACGGGCCAATTTTTTGTTCATTGGCAGATTTACTGCTTGGTCGACATCCTCTGCTGTCAGCCTAACCTGTCGGTCTTTGAGAATTTCCTCAGTTTGTTTCAATCTTACTTGTTTATGATGGGAAAGTTGATGCTTCCGCACAACCCGTCCTAACAGCAAATATAGTAACGCACCTAAAACCGGCAAGGCTCCAAGAATCAAAAGCCAGATGATAGTTTTCGTAGGATCCCTGTTCTCTAAGAAGATAATCGAGCCCAAAAAAACCAGCTGCAAGAGAGTTATCAAGAAAAAGATTCCTACAAGAACTAAAATGATATTTACCTCCTCTAGAAAACATCCTGTACAATATAGTGTAAATCGCTGGCAGAACGGCATCGATAAACTTTAGTACAATAATTTTGGTACTCTTTCATCATATTATCCCGTTCATCCCACTCCTCGAATTCTAATGGATTTAGCCAAACTACATTACGTACTTTTTCAGAAATTTGTGCTAAGTATTCCGTTTGTGCAGGGCGATAGTTGTTTTTACCATCTCCTAATATGACAAGCGTCGCACGTGTTGACACATCTCTAAGTCTGTTTTCAGCCATCTCCCTAAATACGGTTCCATAATCTGAAAACCCAGAACTCACTTTATCTCCCGAGCTTTTAATCTCTTGTTTTACGCCACTAAGATCATCATCACATACAAATTCCGAAACATCCCAGACAGAATCAATAAAGAAGAACACCCGTATCTTTCGAAAGCGGGCTCTTAGGCACGTCACCAGATAGATTAAAAACTCAACGAACGCGGCCATCGAATTTGAGACATCACATAATACCACTAGTTCTGACGCCCGTGGGATTCTTTGACGGTAGTTTAAATCAAAAATAAATCCATTCCGTTGAACGCTTTGTTGAACGATCCTAGATATGTCAATCGTTCCTCTGTGCGCAGATTTCCAACGCGATCCGGGCCGTACGGCCAATTTGCGCGCCCACTTCCGGATACTCGATTTTACAAGCTCTTTTTCTTTTTCTGTTAAGGTGCTTAACGATTTAAACAACCAATGTTGACGCACAAGAGGTTCCCAACTGTTTTCGCGAGTAACTTGCGCTGTTAATAACAGTTGCCGTATTTCATTAATCAGAGTTGCCCTTCGCTCCAGATGTTTGTACCAGGTTTCTTCAGAAAGTTCACACCGTTGATAGGCCAAATCATAGGAATTGATCCAAGTATAATAGTCCATTTCTGCCAAAATAGTTTTAACCATTTCTTCAAATTCTAAACCATTACCGGTAAGTTCTTCAAGCCGGGAGAAAGAGATTAGATTCGATTGATGTGATGAATCCAATATATTCCCTTTCGCAGTGAGACTCACTCCTCCGCTCCCACGACCCACGCCTTGTCCACCTACCCCCGAACTGCCTTGAGTTTCTTCTAAGACAGCATTTTTTGACTTGTCCTCGGAAAAATCCTCCCTGCTCGACTCTGGATTTTCTAATAAAATTTTCCAAACCGCCTCAAAAATCGAAGCATCTTGAGGACGGTGAATGAAAATAGATTTCACTATCTGTTTTTCCGATAATTCTGGAAAGCGAGCTAAACAGGTTTGAACATCTAGTATATCTTGGGAGGAAATAGATAAAGAAACCTGTCTCAGCGCATGAACTAGTCTAATAAAATTCCATCCATCCATAATTCCCATCCCTTACTTTAGCGCGGTTCAAGTAGTAAACACTTTCTATCAGTACAATTACAAGGACTTCTAGAGGCGTTGTCTGGTTTCTGTCTCCCATTTTTTTAGACGCTCCTCTAGTTTGGCAATGTCCTTAGGATATTTCAATAATACGCTGAGCGTACCTAAAAGAGCACCGTAATTTAATTCCTCTTGATGAAGTGCATTCAGGGCACGTGCAAAGTCGATTGTTTCAGATACACTTGGAGGTTTTTGTAAAGGAAGCTTCCTTACCTTAGCAACGAACTCGCAAACATCGCTTATTAAACGTTCAGAAAGCTCGGGCGCCTGCGAGCTAAGAATTGCAATTTCCCGTTCTAATGAAGGATAAGTCAGATAGATATGTATACAGCGCCGTCTTAAGGCATCACTAAAGTCACGGCTATTATTACTTGTTAAGATCACAACTGGCTTTGTTTTTGAAGAAATAGTTCCTAGTTCAGGAATAGTGACCTGAAATTCTGCAAGCAACTCTAAGAGAAAACTCTCGAACTCTTCATCGCTTTTATCCAATTCGTCAATTAGTAAAAGAACTGGGTCCGGAGAAAGTATTGATTCCAGGAGCGGTCGAGAAAGCAAAAATTCTTCAGAAAACAGATCAACTTTAATCTCATTCCAATCTTCTGTCTTAGCAAGTTGTAGGCGTAAAAGCTGTTTAGCATAATTCCAATCGTACAACGCCTTAGTTAGATCAAGCCCTTCGTAACACTGTAATCTTATCAACTTTCGTTGCTCAGCACGCGCAAGTGCCAAGGCTAACTGTGTCTTGCCAACCCCGGCCGGTCCTTCAATAAGACAAGGTTTTTCTAAAGCCAAGGCCAGAAACAAGGTGGTCGCAGCTTCTTCATCTATCAGATATCCTTCTTCTTCAAGCACCTGGGCTAAGTCCAAAGGAGATGTCACCTTCACATGATTTCCTCCTTAAATAGGGTCTACATCCCAACAATTGATTTCTACAACTGTGTTCAATTATACTACATTTAATCCAAGAAAGTCAGAATAATCTTAGTTTTTACGTTTCTCATTAAAGCTTCCTTTTCTTGGATCTACTATTTTCCCTAGGAGCATCTCCTTAGGGCTGACGATGATTTCGAACACACTTTCCAGTCTTTTGATATAGGATATCTCTTTAGCGCTCACAATGGATACCGCTATTCCGCTTTCTCCGGCCCGGGCTGTTCTCCCTACGCGATGAAGATAAAGCTGAGGATCTTCAGGTAAATCAAGATTAAAGATATGCGTAATACCTTTAATATCCAGTCCTCTGGCCGCCAAGTCAGACGCAACAAGCAAGCTTATTTTACCGCTTCTAAAATCGTCCATGGCCTTCCTACGATCAGTTTTGTTCGCACCTCCGTAGATTCCTTCCGCTTCTAAACCGTGGAATTTAAGCCGCTCTACCATCTTTTCAATTTCTTCACTTTTGTTGATAAAGATTAAGGCTCGCGTCGGAATAACCATGCGAATCAGCTTTCGCAAAACCTCGATTTTGTCTCTTTGTTCTGCTATGAAATACCAATGCGTAATGGAAGGAGCAATCATGACCTTATCTGTAACCCGGATAACCTCAGGGTTTTTTAATAGTTCAGAAGCCCGCTGCAAGGTTGATGGTGGTAGGGTGGCTGAAAACAGCAAAAGTTGTGTTCTGCTTAACGTGGTCTTGATGACCGCCTTGACAGTCACGGAGTTATTTTCATCAAGTAAGCGATCGGCTTCATCAAGGACCATCGTCTTAATTGTCTGTGAGGTGATTTTTTTCTTCTGGATTAGTTCCAAGATCCGGCCGCTGGAACCGACAATAATATGCTGTTTTTCCTTGAGCTTTTCAATTTGCCGAGTGATATTCACGTTCCCTATGATCGCTGTCGATGTAACTGCAAATCCCGAATTCCCAGCCAAGGTTTCAATTTCCCGTTGAATTTGGATGGCAAGTTCATGCGTAGGAGTGAGGATCATCGCTTGTGTTTCTTTCTTTAAAGTATCAATTTTCTGAAAAATAGGCAGTAGGTAAGCCAAGGTTTTTCCAGTACCTGTTTCCGACTGACCGACAACATCTCTATTTTCCAATATAAAAGGGATGGCTTGCTCTTGAATCGCTGTTGGTTTTACGATTCCCTCCTGTTTCAGGGCAGCAACTAGAGCTTCGTCGAGTTCGAACTGATCAAATGATGTTAGCATTACTATCTCCATCCTATCTAGAAAGTTATGGGCTTTATTTAATTGAACACTGTATTCTTCTGGGCATCTGTTCTTAAACGAATTTAAACTTATTGCTCAACTTCAAATTTTAATTTAGCCTCTGTTGGATTTTCCAAAATTAGATATGCCGCAAATGATTGGCCAGATTGTGATTTGAACCCTTTGATCAGTGGGGTTCTACCTTTTTTCAATAGGCTCTTAATTTGATTTGGTGTGAGTACCTTACCACAAATTGGATCTTTCCAGATCACAAATCGACACCCTTCTCTCCAACTCGCGCACCCAAACCCTTTCTGCCCTTCGATCACCTCCCCACCACACTTAGGACACGTACCCAACCCGGTTTTATCGCTAGGAACTTTTCCCTTCGTTGGGGGACTTGCTTCTCCCGTGGTCTTTCCAGTTATCTTCACTGAAGCCTGAGATGGGAACTTATTTGTCTGCTTAGGAGCTGTTTTAGCCCTTTCCCGTTTTACCGATGCCTGCGCTTGTGATGAGGGTGCGAGAGCCAGAGGAGTTTTACCGTGTTTGTGTTCGTAGGAACGCAGTTCCTCAATAATTCGACCAATCGCGTTTTCTACGTCCGCCATATAGAGTTCGATCGTCAGTTCTCCTTTTTCTACTTTGGCAAGATTAAACTCCATCTGTCCTGTCATTTCTGCACTGATTAGGAGCTGGGCCTGAGGAAGTCTTTCCTTAATAAGACGAATTAGCTCGGACCCTTTTTCTGTAGGTTTCAACGCCTTTTGATCCTGGAGAATATATCCCCTATCGATCAAGTTTTCCATGATAGCTGGTCGAGTCGCCACGGTACCCAACCCTTTACCTTTCAATTGCTGACGTAATACCTCATCATCAATTTGCTTACCGGCTCCTTCCATAGCTTTAAGAAGGTCCCCTTGGGTAAAGCGTTTGGGTGGTTTAGTGGTCTTTTCCTCACTGAAAACACGTTTTGTCCTAACGTCCTCCCCCTTGCTTAAAGGTGGAAGCGTCACGTTCTCATCATCAGTCTGCTCCTTGTCATCTTTCTTCTTAGCTTTGCTTGAAACCCGATCATCCGTTTCGTCCGAGCCATAAACCTTCTTCCACCCCAGGCTCAGTAAAACTTTGCCTTTCGTACGAAAAGGCTCACCCTCAACCTCGGTTACAACCTCGGTCTGGTGATACCGGGCAGGAGGAAACCAGACGGCGAGGAAACGACGAACAATCAAGTCATATAATTTCTGTTCCTCACCTGTAAGTCTCTCCACTGCGACTTTCTCTGTCGTTGGAATGATAGCATGATGAGCGGTGATAGTATTGATCACACGTTTACCCTTAGGGACTCCCAAACCACTTGCTTCATCCACCCAATCCATGTATGGCTCGATCCGTACAGCCTTTAAGTGCTCGGGTAACTTCGGCACAAGGTCCTCAGATAAGTAAGCACAGTCTGAGCGGGGATAGGTAATAGCCTTTTTCTCATAAAGTGACTGGGCCAACTGGAGGACCCTTTCCGCGCTAAACCCGTATTTTTTAGAAGCAGTTATCGTCAGAGACGTCAAATCAAAAAGTAGCGGGGCAGGTTCCTGTACATCTTTTTGCTCCATTTTAGCTATTCTGCCAGGCTTGCCTTGCGTTTTGCTCACTATACTCTCGGCATCCTGGCGATTTGTAATACGCTTTGATTCCTCACTGCGATCAAACCACTTACCGGGATAATCCCCTTGGGTTGAAGCAAATACAGCACGAACTTCGAAGTAAGGTTGGGAGACAAAGCGTTCGATCTCCCATTCTCTCTCTACGATTAAAGCAAGTGTCGGGGTCTGCACCCTCCCAATTGAAATGACGTTGGGTTTTTTCCGCACCTCATCAAAGCTTCCAAACAAGGCGGTAAAACCTTCCGTTAGATTCATCCCGAAATCCCAGTCTGCGAACGCTCGACCATTCCCTGCCGCTGCCAGTCCTGCCACCGCCTCGGCGGAGCGCAATTTTTTCAAGCCCTCCTGGATTGCTGCAATCGTCAGAGAGGAAATCCACAGTCTAGACAAAGGTTTATGGCACAAAGAGGCATCCCAGACTTCCTGAAAGAGCAATTGTCCTTCCCGATCAGCGTCCGTTCCACAAATAACAGCATCGATATCCGCAGACTTTAACCAGCGTTGAATAACCTGATATTGTTTAATTGCCCCGGATTTAACCACGCGGCGGAAGGTATTTAAGCCGGGTAAAACCGGCAAACGATGTAAACCCCAGCGTTTACCAACCCGCTCAAGATCCATGTACGCTTCCGGTCGCTCCAGTTCTAATAGGTGACCATAACACCAAGTTATCACATACTGTTCATTTTCAAGGTAACCATCTCCTTTACCTCGAACTCCCAAAGCAGTGGCATATTCACGAGCTTGAGACGGTTTTTCAGCTACGATAAGCGTTTTACCCATGCCCAAGCCTCTCTTTCATCTCAATTTTGCGGTGACAACGTGTCTAACATCATTATATCTTACCAATTCGGCATTTTACAGGTTACGGTTTCAACCCTCAAGCTTCTTAACTGATCTTAGTAGGATAGCGAACCGAAAAAACACCGTTTTAAAACGGTGTTTTTCTTATACATCAATCCCTTTCAGAAAAGATGAAAGATCAGCCCTCTTCTGAACTCCAAGATGCAAGATACCCTACTTGTTCCGGGGTTAATTTATCAATTGCTAGTCCAAGAGACTGAAGTTTTAGCATTGCCACTTTCTCATCGATTTCGGTAGTGACTTGATAAACTTCATTTGACAGTTTGCCATAATTCATGGCAACATATTGAAGCGACAGGGCCTGCAAAGCAAACGTCATGTCCATCACTTCTGCAGGATGACCATCACCAGCAGCTAGGTTGACTAACCGTCCCTCTGCTAGAAGGTATACCAGTTGCCCTCCTGGAAGCAAATACTCTGTAATGTTAGTCCTAGCTATTTTCTCTGAGATCGCGATTTCTTTAAGTTGAGCTACATTAACTTCCACATCGAAATGCCCAGCATTGCACATTATAGCACCAGATTTCATGAGGACAAAATGTTCCTTATTGATAATATCTGTATTGCCGGTCACGGTTATAAAAAAATCGCCGTACTTTGCTGCTTCTACCATGGGCATGACTTCAAATCCATCCATCAAAGCCTCATTAGCTTTAATAGGGTTAATTTCACAGATAATGACACGGGCCCCCAATCCCTTAGCACGGAGAGCAACTCCTTTACCACACCATCCGTACCCAGCGACGACAGCAGTTTTCCCAGCAACTACCAAGTTAGTCGTCCGCATAATTCCGTCCCAAACAGATTGTCCAGTGCCATATCTGTTATCAAACAAGTATTTGCATTGGGCATCATTGACCGCTATCATGGGAAACTTCAGAACCCCATCACGCACCATAGAATGTAAGCGAAGCACTCCTGTCGTCGTTTCTTCGGCTCCTCCCTTAACATTCTGAAGAAGTTCAGGGCGAGTTTTATGTATCGTCGAAACAAGATCTCCACCGTCATCAATGATAAAATCCGGCTCAGTATCAAGAGCCATTTGCAGATGGTGGTTAAATTCTTCTTCAGAAGCATTGTACCAGGCATGAGCTCCAATTCCTTGTTGAACAAGCGCTGCCACTACATCGTCCTGGGTGGAGAGTGGATTGCTCGCAACCACAGTTACTTCCGCGCCACCGGCTCTTATCACATGGGCAAGATAAGCGGTTTTAGCTTCTAAATGTAAACAAATAACTACTTTCTTACCTTTAAAGGGCAGTTGTTCCTCGAACTCCTTACGAACCATATTGAGTACCTGCATCCGTGGTGTCACCCAATCAATTTTACGTTGCCCCAGAGGTGCTAAGGCTAAGTCTCGGATAGTCGATTTCATAGATTTATATACCCTCTTTCTATAAAAATATTTATAAGTTGAAGATGACCAAACAAATATGTGTATTCATTGATTATACTCTAAAACTTCTATTATTTCCTTTTAAATCTACGAGGTCAGATTCATTCCTTTGTCTAATTTCTGACCATACGCCTCAAGATAAAAATTTCGCATTCCGTCAATATCGTCTGGCGATAATTCCACTACCCCACCTATAAGTTGAGCAAAAATCGTGATTTGTGCAGACTTCTCTACGATTTGGCAAACTCTAAAGGCCTCATCCAAATCACGACCTGCGCCCAACATACCGTGGTTAGCAAGCAAAACCGCATTGCGCCCTTCCATTGCTTTAACCGTATTAATACCTAGTTGCTCTGTCCCAGGCAATGCATATTCATTAACACGCACATTCCCACCTACAATTTGCACCAGATCTTCAACAGCTCCCGGAATTCCTCTCCGTGCCACAGCCATCGCGGTCGCATAAGCACTATGCGTATGCACAATTGCCTGTACATCCTCACGAGCATTATAAATCGCCAAATGTAGGGGCACTTCAATGGAGGGCTGACGAGTTCCATTGATGGTGATTCCTCTAAAGTCCAAAATGACAATATCTTCAGGAACCAAAGTATCGTAACTCATCCCTGTCGGGGTGATGGCAATATAATCTTCTCCAGGAACTCGACAGCTTATATTTCCCCAAGTTCCTACCGTGAGGTTTGTTGACAGCATTTCAATTCCCTTCTCGACCACTTTTTTGCGGGTTTTCATAAGTTGATCCATGATACTCTTCTCCTTTATATTTCTAGCTAAAATGGCTCAAATAGTTCCAATCTATACTTCTTATTTTATTATCTAATTACCATCATAGTCATATTTTCTAAAATAAGCAACCTTTGTCTATACCATCATAATACTTGGTTTGCACTCTTATACTTTCTGATAGTATAACAAAAAGAAACCTAGGCAAATTTTGCCTAGGTAGGGGGTAGCGTCTAAAACTTATACTTGCGAAATAAAAAGGGGGGGCATACCCCCCCTGAAAATTACACGCAACCAGTAGGTTTAGGAAGGCCGGCAACTTTGCAAGCACCTTTCCCTGGACCACCAGGAAACAGCACGTAAATCTTCTTTTGGTCAAAGCCGGTATCTTTACACATTTTCCGAACCATCGGAGCAACACCATACTGCGCATAATAGTCTCTGAGGTAGTTGATCAATTTCCAATGTTCTTCGGTAAGCTCCTCTACTTCCTCAGTGCTAGCAAGAGCCTTAGCTACATCTTCATTCCAAGCTGCATGATCCTCGAGAAAACCATCTTCATCCAATTCTACTGTTAAACTACCTACTGCAAGTTGTGACATTTAAATTTTCCTCCTTTGAGTTTATTAAAATTGATAATTGTTTGAGTTTAGGCTATTGACTTTACTCAAGCTACTTACAAAGCAAGCAACTACCGTATTAAAGCAACATGTCCAGAAAGCACAAGTTGAATTGTAAGCCTCTCACCTCCCAAACAAGTATCAAAAAATCCATCGAAGCCTATTGAGCTTGCTCTTCCCTAACAGAGATGGCCACTTTATAAAGGACGGTAAGGAGCAAAAATCCAATTGCATATACACCCAAGACAATGGATATCTCATTACTTGTGGGAAAATACTCCGTAACTCGATCAAAGGAATTTGGAACAAATCCAGCAATAATGAGCACTACCCCTTTGTCAATCCAATTTGCAAAGAAAATTGATAGTAGGGCTATAGGCAAAAGCACTTTATTCTTACGTGTCGGGAATACTAGTAATGCTATCCCCAGGAAGGCAAGAAATGTTGCTGTCCACATAAAGGGAACTAAACTATGGTGACCATCAAGTCCAACAAATACATACTTGAAAGCAGCCATTTCGTCCGGGATACTGCTATAAAAGGCAGTAAACACTTCGCAAATATAGAAGAATACATTAGCGATCATGGCGTACCTGATGATTTTGACCAGTGATTGAATTGCTCCAACGCCCGGAGGATCTGGATCGAAGTCACTTACCTTTCGGACTATTAATAACAAAATAACAAGTAGTGACGGACCAGCTGCAAACGCAGATGCCAGAAAACGCGCTGCCATGATAGCTGTTAACCAGAAATGTCTGCCAGGAAGACCGGAGTATAAAAAGGCTGTCACGGTATGAATACTGAACGCCCAAGGCACTGACAGATAAACGAGAATATGAGCCCATTTAGGTGGATGGGTACCTTTTCGCTCAGCCGCAAGAGAAGTCCAGCCAACCAGTATATTTATGGCAAGATAACCACATAAGACACACATATCATAAAACATAACAGAATGTAATTGGGGGTACAGGAGAACATTCAGAATCCGCATCGGTTGACCGACATCGACAAAGATAAATAAAATACACATAATTACTGCCGAAACCGCTAAAAACTCACCAAAAATGACCATTTTACCAAACTTTTTAAAGTCATGAAGATAATATGGCGTGACAAGCATAACAGCCGATGCGGCAACACCCACTAGGAAGGTGAATTGGGCAATATATAGGCCCCATGATACATCTCTGCTCATACCAGTTAATCCCAGACCATAGCTAAACTGTCTCAGGTAAGCCATGAACCCCACCGCGATCACTGCAAGAAGGAAGATAATCCATGCCCAGTATTTCTTACTACCGGTTAGAGCTTTCTCAAGCATTCTTGCCACCTCCCACTAGGTAGTAAACACTCGGCTGGGTCCCTAACTCTGTTTTACGTCGAATGGTAAATTTAGTACTGACTAATTTCCGAACTTCGGAGTTAGGATCATCCAAATCCCCAAATATTAGTCCACCATTCGAGGCCTCCACACAAGCTGGCATTAAACCATCTGCCAATCGCTCCACACAGAAAATGCATTTTTCAACAACCCCTGGGGTTCGCGTAGGATAATCCGGATCAATTTTCTTGATAAAAGGCCTAGGATCCCTATAATTAAAACTCCTAGCTCCAAAGGGACATGCTCCCATACAAAATCTACAGCCGATACAACGATGGAAATCCATATCAACAATTCCATCATCTCTTTTAAACGTTGCTCCAGTTGGACATGCTTTGACGCAGGGAGGATTTTCACAGTGATTACATGCTACCATAAAAGGAAGTTTTTTAAAATCTTCCGTCAGATTTTCATTATCTCCACCGGAAAAAGTATGCTCGTAATCATCAGACCATATCCATTTTATTTCGTCCTTGGGATTACCAAAGTCAGGGATATTGTGGATACTGACGCAGGATTGAATAACCCTATTGAAGTCGTCTT
This sequence comes from Desulfosporosinus sp., assembly GCA_031292095.1. Classification (GTDB taxonomy): domain Bacteria; phylum Bacillota; class Desulfitobacteriia; order Desulfitobacteriales; family Desulfitobacteriaceae; genus Desulfosporosinus. The sequence goes on along the minus strand of JARLHU010000066.1, from coordinate 16,738 downwards.
CGGTCTTAAATTTGCTCATATCAACAACCATTGCCCAATGTTTAGCGACTAGACCCTGTTTACTCGGCTCATATTCGGCTGCCGTCTCAACCGCGTTAATAACAAATGAACCTCCAAGTCCTAGTGCAGTAACCATACCAGCTCTTCTTAAAAACTGTCTTCTGTTAATGCTCATTGCTTTGCCCCCTCTGGCCCAGAATGGCAACTCCAGCAGGTTGGCTCTACTGATGCATACTTATGGCATGAAACACAGAATTGATCTGACGTTTTTAATGCCGGGTTATTCACTCCTACTGTGTTCTTTGTTGCCTGAGTTGAATGACATTCCACGCACGATTCGAGACTAATGTCAAATGACTTCCCTTGACTATTAATATATACTGATTTGCCATCACGCACGTCGGCATTTCTCCATTGATTGAGCAGCTGCATATGATTTTCCTTCATATATTGCGCTGGTTCAACACACTGTTGTAAATTAGCTGAAGATGAGTAAGTCGGGAGATCAGGCCCAGCGTTAGCTTTCCCCATATTAAAGATGAAAGGTGAAGCCAGGATAGCAACGAAGATAATCAGCGAAACAATAATTTTTCCGCCTTTATACATTACCCATTACCTCCTTTTCCCGGTAGATCCTCACCGCGTAGGTCAATGGTTCTCGGAATCTCGCCCTTCATCACCAGTGCATTGGCGAGCAATTCGTGAGTACCAGCGACCCCTACCCCTGGACACCAGTAGTCCATGAGAGCTGGGAAGGCAGCCCGGTCAACCGCACATATATTGGCAAGCATGTTAACTCCATGTTTTTCTTGAACATATTTCACAGCGTTAGCTCGTGGAAAGCCGCCCCTCATTCGTTGTTCCATATTTTCAGAGGCATTTAATCCAGATCCGCTCCCACAGCAGAAAGTCTTCTCGCGGATTGTATTCTCAGGCATCTCATAAAAATTATTGCAAGCAGCATTAAGAATATATCTCGGTTCCTCTAGAAGTCCCATGCCTCTGGAAGGGTTACAGGAATCATGATAGGTTACATTAAGATGGTCGTTTCGACTCGGATCCAGTTTGATTTTTCTGTGTTTGATTAAATCAGCCGTAAATTCGGTGATATGAATCATCTTGGTAGATTTAGCGTTTTCGAATCTTGTACCAGTTATCGGCGATACTGGAACCTCGAGGAAGTCCGCCGGACCATTCCAAGTATCCATATACTGATTCATGACCCTCCACATATGACCGCATTCCCCGCCAATGATCCATTTAACTCCCAGTCTTTTCGCTTCAGCGTAAATCTTAGAGTTTAGTCTCTTAGCCATGTCATTAGAGGTAAAGAAGCCGAAGTTTCCACCCTCTGAAGCATAGGTGCTCCAGGTGTAGTCGAGTCCGAGTTCGTGGAAGAGCATTAGATAACCCATGCAGGTGTAAATGCCTGGTTCACCTAAATAGTCCCCTGATGGTGTAACAAAGAGAATTTCAGCGCCTTTTCTATTGAAGGTTGGATTCACTCTAATACCGGTCATGTCCTCTATATCATCACACATCGACTCAATATTACCCTTAAAAGCATGAGGCTCAATACCAAGGTGATTCCCTTTCATATAACAGTTCGCGGCGGGCCCTGCAATCCAATCAATGTTCAGACCCACTAGGTTTAGAAGTTCTCTACCAATAATGGTCACTTCTGCTTGGTCGATACCATAAGGACAGAAAACAGAACAACGACGACATTCTGTACACTGAAAGAAGTAAGACCACCATTCCTTTAAAACGGTTTCATCAAGTTCTCTTGCTCCAGCTAAACGTCCTAAGAATTTTCCGGATTTAGTAAAATACTTTTTATAGACTGATCTCAGTAGTTCTGCTCTAAGAACCGGCATATTTTTAGGGTCACCTGTAGCAATATAAAAGTGGCATTTATCGGCACACGCACCGCATCTAACACAAATATCCATAAATATTTTAAAAGAGCGATATTTACTCAGTCTCTCTGCGATTCCATCTAAGATTGTTGTTTCCCAACCTTCTGGCAATTTCCAGTCTTCGTCAGCTGGGGACCATTGCCTTGGGTTAGGCAAACCAAGTGTTATAAGATCTTTTTCTTTTGCACCCCAACAATAGGTACCCGGTTTGAATTCGGTTGGCGTATCCATCCAACTAGTTGCGGGAGGATGATAATCAATATTAGATATTTCGTTTGGTTTAGGAAGTTTTGGTTTCTCTACTTTTGCCATCCTCAATCACTCCTTATCTACCGGTATACCAGCTTTTTTCATTTTCTCTCTGAATTCATCTTCGTATTCTGCGTATGAATGAACTTCTACCGCATGATTCCAAGGATTGATATGCCTTACCATACGATTGTTACATATCATATTTCGTGTTGGGCTAAGGAAAATCCCGCCCATATGCATTAGTTTACTGGTAGGGAAGTAGGCGAACAGAGTACTAATCAGAAACAGGTGAACATAAAAGATTGCTCCGATTCCTGCAGGGATAGTGGGGTGCAATTGGACTAAACCGAGCGCTAATTCCTTAACAGCGACAATATCCACTCTATAGAAGTAACGCATCAGTATCCCTGAAACCGCTATACCCATAATCATAAATAGAGGGAAATAATCAGCAGCAAGAGATATATATTTAACTTGTGGAATAGCAATTCTTCTGAGGAACAAATATGTCACCGCGAGTAAAAAGAAAAGATCCGTCAAGTAAATAGGAGGCAAACCGATCTGCAACATACCATCAATACTGTCAACAATTTGTAAAACATACGGTACTGGCTCAATAAAAAATCTAAGATGTCTAACAATGATTATGAGGAACGACCAGTGAAAGACCAAACTACCAAACCAAAGCCATTTAGCCGAGCCGTAGGATAATTTCGGGCTGTTCGTTCCTACGTCATTTAATTCCATTTTCGTGTTTCTGAACAACGAGCGGAAGAAGAGTATTTCTAAAGCCATTCTTACTATAACTCCAAAAGCGGTTGAAGGGTTTTCGATCTTATTTTGTTTGATCCATGGGAGTGATTTTTGCTGTCCGCAAGTTGTAGGTATGCGATAGGGCACAGGTGACCGACCCCATTTTATGACGCGATAGACAAATCCACCTACAAACATGATAAAGGCCAGATAAGGTATGATAATACCAAAAAGAAAATGTAAATTTACCACGTCCACTCCGAGGGTGGCGATCAGAATGAGTACAATAACTGCGAGGAAAGACAACAGTGCTTTCACTCTACGACCTCCTTCCTTTATGAATTACATCCTTGTGAATTACATTCTTGGTCTTTAACTTTGAACTCTTCGTCTGGGATCTCGTACATCAAATTTGCTTTTTTTAATAGTGTGTACGTCATCCTTTTTAGTTCATCTGTCTTTAGTTCGTAAATCTGTTCCCTACATTTTACATATATATCAAAGGCAAAAAGAGCCAGATCATCTATTTTTGACTCAAACTCTAACAAAGCACCATAGATCTGGTTCTGCCTAATTTCCTTTTCTAGTGATTTTCTAACTACCTTTTTAAGAAGAAAAATAAAGATCATTGCCTTCGAGGGTGTAAAATCTTGAATCGCCCTTACTTTAATAAAATCATTAAGAAATGGCAAATCTTCAGTAAGTTCTTTCCCTTCGATCAGTACTTCTAAGATGCCTTTTGTTCCCTGGGATATCGTATGACCAACTGGGTTTGCAAATCGATCGCTCTGTTTTTTCAAAAAGCCCGAGGAATCAGTAGGATACGTTTCTAGTATCGCATCGAACCACCTTTCCAAAATGACAGATTTCTTTCCTTCTATAAGGTCTTTCAGCTTCAGGTTCATTTATAACCACTCCTTGTAGTTTAGTAAGCAAAAAAACCTCTGATTAATCCCTACCTAGACCGTCCAATCAACACCCTGTTTAAATTTTTCTGTGTGAGACAATTCAGTCGATGTTGAATGGCGCTAATCCCCCCCATCCAACACCGACCTTTCCTTCAGAACGTTTTAAGATTAATTAGGCACTCTTACGGTACCTATCGAACATCAAGTGTGGTGATGTAAAATCAGCATTGCAAATTACATTTGCTCTAAATATCACTATCGGTCAACTATCAGTCTAAGGATTTTTCTCTAGCTTGTAAAATTCTTATTACTTATTGATCAATTAGGGAATCGTATTGCAGTATCAACATTCGCTTTTGACAAAATCGGTCAATTGTTCACGTGCGAACTAGCTTTCACCTGTTTTAAAATATCACATTGGTGGGTAATTAGTCAATGACTAACTTTGGAAATTTTCTATGAAAGTTGATTTTTCTAAATATTTGACATTTTTTCAAGACATAACCGCACCTAATTCCTGCTATTACTGTCGTTGGAAAATGAAGAGCCATTCTCCCACCGAATTAGAATATAGAACACCCACTTTGTTATAGAAGTGGGTGTTTGAGTTGATTATTAATGGTTTTGTTCTCTGATTTTCACGCCTTAGCCCAGTGCACGTTCTAAAATCTCATTGAGTCGATTTACCATTCCCCTGGGATCAAGAATAAGCCCGGCAGCGATTTGTGCATTCTCAAATATTTGCTCTGCTGCAACTTTAGCAAAAGCGTCCTCGTTTTTTCGCGCTGAGTCTAAGCGTTTAATCATCTGATGCGCTACATTAATTTCTAAAACACTGGGACCTACATTGTTTACATCTTTATTCACAAGTTGCATCATCCGCTGCATGCTGTTTGTCCCATATGGGCTGAGAACAACTGCCGGACTGTCTACCAAACGCTTAGATTCCCGAACCTCGGTAACTTTACTGCCCAATACCTCTTTGAACCAGCTTGTCAAAGCCTGAACGTCCTCTTCGGGCAGAGCCTGTTCACTTCTGGCCTTTTGTTCACTATCGTTTAGATCCAAATCTGCTTGATCAGCAGAAACGAGTTTTTTTCCTTCATATTCCCCTACTGAACCAAAGATGTAGTCATCAATGGCTGCATACGTATAGATCACTTCTAGACCTTTGTCTCGGAAGATTTCCAGATAAGGACCGGACTCAATCACCTCACGTGATGGACCGTTGACATAATAAATGGCCGCTTGGTCTGCTTTCATCCGACCTACGTAATCTGCTAACGAAACCAGTTCCCCTGCCTGGGTATTTGAAGATTCGAACTGTAAAAGTTTGACGAGTTCTTTACGGTGCGTGAAGTCATTCGCTGCCCCTTCTTTAATAAAGAAGTTAAACTTCTCCCAGAACTCTTTATACTTCTCGGGTTCAGCAGTCGTTTGATTTTCAAGAAATTTGAGGAAACGGCTTGTTACTACTTTGTTAAGCTTACCAACCAAAGCACTGTCCTGCATAGTTTCTCTCGAGATATTTAGTGGAAGCTCTTCACTGTCCATGACCCCTTTTAAAAAGCGCAACCACTCGGGCAAAACAACCGGAGATTTTTCTTGAATTAGAACCTTTTTGCAATAAAGGTTTACCCCTGGCTCCGTACGGCCGAAACCAAACTGTTCAAAATTCTCCTTGGGAACAAATAATAGGGAGTTAATATTCAACGGAGCATCTGATGAGAAATGCAGGCGAAATAGAGGTTCGTCATGAGCATTCGCGATGAACTTATAAAACTCGTTGTACTCAGCATCCGTAATCTCATTCTTGTTTTTAGTCCATAGGGCATCAACCGTGTTTACTTTTTGACCATTTACAAAAATCGGGTACGGTACAAAGCTTGAATATTGTTTTATCACCCGTTGGACAGATTCCTCTTTAGCAAAATCATAGGCGTCTTCTTTTAAGTGGAGGACCATCTTCGTGCCTCGACTATTGTCTTCTCCCTCAGTGATTGTATAACTCCCCACACCGTCAGATTCCCAGACGAAGCTCTCACCCTCCATTTGATAAGAACGAGTATAAAGCGTTACTTTATCTGCAACCATAAAAGCGGAGTAAAACCCAACCCCGAATTGCCCGATAAGGTTGAGATCCTTTTGATCCCCTTTTGTGGACAGGTGTTTGATAAATTCTTTAGAGCCCGAATGAGCAATAGTCCCTAAATTCTCAACCAATTCTTCCTTTGTCATCCCAATACCAGTATCGGTGATGGTTAATGTATGAGCGTTATCATCCGTATCGATATGAATTTCCAATTCTAATTCCTTGTCTTTAACCTCTGGACCTGTAAGCTGCATGTAGCGCAGTTTCTCCATAGCATCTGCCGAATTGGAAATGAGCTCTCTTAAGAAAATCTCGCGTTCAGTATAGAGAGAGTGGATGACTATGTCCAGCAATTGCCGTATTTCCGTTTGAAATTCCTTTGTTTCTACTACTGTACTCATTATTTACCTCCGTCGTATTTTTCTAATATCAGTTTGGATAATCCTTCCGCAGAACCTACATTCCTTAGTTTAATCAAATTTTGCCAAAAGTGCAACCAAGCTGACCTCCGGCGCCTAAAGACTCGGCGTAAGTAGTGGCACGATGCATCGTGCCACTACTTACAATCTGTTGAGTATATCCATTAGACCCGCTTCAAATTTCCGATCATTTTCCGGAACTCTCTTTTTCGGTCCTTTAGTTCTGCCGCCACCTCTGCGGAACTTTGCTTTGGCTTCCCGTTCTTCCAATAAGAATTCAATATTACTAGAACTAAACTCCCTTCCGTCAGGATTTAAGCACCTAACCCCTTTTCCCAGCAACATAGCCGCCAAGCCCCAATCTTGTGTCACCGCCACGTCACCCGCTTGGGCAAGATTCATGACCCGAATATCCGCCTCTTGAGAAGCGTTTCCTACCACTACATGATGGTCGGACTCAATATTGTGGTTAAAACTGGCTACCGTCCAAACTGATATAGCATAATCGCGTGCAACCCTTAGGCAAATTTGCAAAACAACCTTCGGACAAGCGTCGGCATCCACTATAATCTTCATTCGTATCCCTCCCGTGTCTTTAGCAACCTAGGCCAGCCAAAGCAAGGTTTCCTATTTATCTGCTAAAAGGACACAATTGGCGCATTTGCGTCAAAAACGCAAACAGCGCCACAGATCCCGAAATCGCATCTAATCCACGTTTCCACAAGCCAGAGGTAGTTTTCCCCCACAGCGCATAACTTCGAACTGACTCCATCATATGAGCTGAGAAAGCGCCCTAGCATCGTCCCTCACTTGCATACCACACTTTCACTTGCGTCTTTGCTCCAAAACGCAAACAACACCCTAATCGCTAATCGCGCCCCCCATCGACCCCAGACTGGTGGAAGTTTCTTGGCTGAGAGAAGCACTTTAGCTAAACTGCGTTAACTAGGGCAGACGTTAGTGCAAGTAAGTAGTGCAAATAAGAACCGTCTCTCGTTGCAAGAACCGTCCCTCGTTGCATGCCCCGTTCCAACCCCCGTCGACCCCAGACCAGAGGAAGTTTCTTAGCTGAGTGAAGCACTTTAGCGGAATTGCGTCAATGAGCGCAGACGATAAGGCGTTAAGAAACGCAATGGTTCACATTCAGAACAACCCATAGGTTTTGCGTTTTAGCCTTAGCGTCAAGCGAATAGCAATGCAGCGTGTGCAAACGGGCTAAGACGCTTCCTCCCCCCTCACGAATCGCTGGATGTTTCCTTTAATCCCCCATCCGTCTGCATCACTTTATTTTCCTTAAGAAGTTTCCCAACTGCTCGTTTAAAAGCTGCTTTGCTCATCTGGAGGCGACTTTGGATTTCAAGGGGACTACTTTTATCACTGAGCGAGAGAAATCCTTCGTGATTCTTTATCCCTTGCAGGATTTTTAAGGTGTCATTATCCATTTGGATATAGGAAAGTTCTCGAGGTGATAAATCAAGCTTGCCATCTTCCCTAACCCTTATAACCCGCGCCTCAACTTTATCTCCTTCTCGCAATTCACTAAAGTACTCATTGATCGGAATGAGTCCCATATACTTATTATCCACGGCGATAAAGACCCCTATCTCGGGATTGACAGAATAAACCGTTCCTGTTACTTTGTCGTTCTTCTGATAGGGGGATTCGGCCGATAGATATTCATAAATTTCCGTCGTGGCACTCAGTCTCTGACTTTTATCTAAGTAAACCTTCACTAAATAGCCTTTACCAACCTGGATCGGAAATTTTTGCTCATGAAATGGTAAGAATAGCCCTCTTTCTAAACCTATATTCAAAAATGCCCCAATCTGAGTTTTGGCTGTAACTATTAGATATGCTAATTCCCCTAATTGAGCCAAGGGTTTTCTACAGGTGGCAATTAGCCGTTCCTCGGAATCCCGATAGATAAATACCTCTAACTCGTCACCCTCTTTAGCATCCTCCGGCAATTGTTTTATAGGCAAAAGAATATTATCATGCCGTACACCCGTGTCGGCATCTAAATAGGCGCCAAAGGATGTAAAATTTGCGATTTTAAGGTTTTGAACTTTCCCGATCTCTATCATGTTAAGATCTCCTTTTCTCCACATCACTTATTATAGGCTTACCTGTCTATAAAAGATTCATACTTATCCTATTGTTATACTATTATATACGTGTGACGTACCATGGCAAGTAGGGACCTACTGCATCAACCCCTTACTAATGACCATTTATACTGTATACTTCTAAAATTAAACTTGTCAGTGATCAAATAAAGTGGTAAATTTAAGCTGTATTTGATGAAGCAATGATGCTTTTTAAAGATTTGGAAATAATCTTTAAGGGGGATCTTTTTGTTTCTTTGACATTACATTAGATTGCAAAGTCATGAAAGGGGTAATAGAATAATGAAAATTTTTGGACAAAACGTATTCAATGACGCTGTGATGAGAGAGCGATTACCGAAAGCAGCCTACAAGTCCCTGCGTAAAACGATTGAGCAGGGACTTCCTCTTGATCCTAGTGTTGCCGAAATAGTGGCCAATGCTATGAAGGATTGGGCAATTGAAAAAGGAGCAACGCATTTTACCCACTGGTTTCAGCCTTTAACTGGGATCACTGCCGAGAAACACGATTCCTTTATCTCGCCAACAGCTCACGGCCTTGTAGCTATGGAGTTTTCTGGCAAAGAGCTAATCCAAGGTGAACCCGATGCTTCCTCCTTCCCCAGTGGTGGAATTCGTGCGACATTTGAAGCGAGAGGCTACACCGCTTGGGACTGCACCTCACCTGCTTTCCTGAAAGAAGATGGTGGCACCTTAACCTTATGCATTCCCACGGCTTTCTGCTCTTACACCGGGGAAGCACTCGACAGAAAAACCCCGCTCTTACGCTCGATGGAAGCTCTCTCCAAACAAGCTATGCGCATGTTGAAACTCTTTGGTAATACCTCAACTAAGCGTGTTATAAGTACGGTAGGACCTGAGCAAGAGTATTTCCTTATAGACAAAAAATTCTTTGACCAACGGATGGACCTCATGTTAACCGGTCGCACCTTATTTGGGGCCATGGCTCCTAAGGGCCAAGAGCTGGAAGATCATTACTTCGGAAGCCTTAAGACACGTATCGCCGCTTTCATGCATGATTTGAACGTCGAATTGTGGAAACTCGGTGTTCTAGCCAAAACCCAGCACAATGAAGTGGCTCCCGCACAATTTGAGCTCGCACCGATCTTTGGCACTACAAACATCGCCACTGACCACAACCAACTCGTCATGGACAGCCTGAAAAAGGTGGCCCTTAAACATGACATGGTTTGCTTGCTGCACGAAAAACCTTATGCTGGGATCAATGGTTCCGGTAAACATAACAACTGGTCAATGTCAACAAGTGATGGTCAGAACCTCCTCGAACCTGGCCAAAACCCACATGAAAATTTCCAATTCCTCACAATGATCTGTGCAATTGTTAAGGCAGTTGATGATTATGCCGAGTTGCTCCGGGTATCAGCAGCCAACCCTGGCAATGACCACCGTCTCGGTGCGAACGAAGCACCACCAGCTATTATCTCCATATTCTTAGGGGACCAGCTCACAGATATTTTTGAACAACTGCAAAACGGAACAATCAATCGGTCTCTTCACGGAGAAAATTTGGCCAGCGGCGTGAAGACCTTGCCAGCCTTCCAAAAAGATTCAACGGATCGCAATCGCACCTCTCCCTTTGCCTTTACCGGAAATAAATTTGAGTTCCGGATGGTTGCTTCTTCACAATCTATTGCTGGCCCTAATGTAGTCCTCAATTTAATTGTAGCAGAAGTCCTCTCTCAATTTGCTGATCGTTTAGAAAAAGCACCGGACTTCGATAAAGCCCTCCAAGAACTCCTCAAAGAAACCGCCACAAACCACAAACGCATCCTCTTTGATGGCAATGGTTATTCTGAAGAGTGGGTTCAAGAAGCCACAAAGCGCGGACTGCCTAACATCACCTCAACGGTTGACGCCAATCTTGTTCTAACTCGCGAGTCCACTATCGACTTATATGAAAAACATAAAGTGTTGAGCCGGACCGAGCTGGAATCTCGCTATGAAATTAACTTAGAGCAGTATACCAAACAGATTAACATTGAGGCCCTCACCATGATCAACATGGCCAAAAATATGATTTTCCCTGCAGCAGTTAAATATTCTACTCTGTTAGCGAATTCTATTAATGCGATTAAATATGCATCTGATGCTATCGATGTTTCCGCACAACAAGAACTCCTTAAAGAGGTCTGCTCGACGCTCGTCTCCTTCAAAGCAAACTTGGGCATTCTTGAGAAAGACATTCAAGAAGCAACTACCATAACCGAAGCCTATCAGCAAGCTGTTTACTATCGTGATGTCGTGTTCACAGCAATGCAAGCCCTCCGTGGCGATGGAGACCAACTGGAAACGATGATCGACGCTGAACTATGGCCGCTCCCAACCTATGCCCAAATGTTATTTATGCTTTAATTGCAACCTCGTTAGGCTATAGTTAACTAGCACTTCAATAAAAACTGTTATTAGGGTAGATAGTTAAATACTATCTACCCTAATTTTACAAGACGTTCCATCCTTAACAACGTTCACTAGCCTTACTCAGGCGACATCTAAAGATAGATGCCACAAGAAGACCCATTAACGAACCTATCAATCGTTAATGGGTCTCTTGCGTAGTTATTCCTTCGTTATATTAATGCTAGCGTTTTGCGCTAATGCCAAACCTGCTGCCACTTCCACTGTTTTCATAATCCCTGAAGCACCGGGACAACTGAGATGGTGGCTATATTTGGCAAACGCTTGATAAACGGCTCCTAGATGGAGTTTTTGATAATTAGAGTATAACCCCTGTTGCTATCACAATGCCATCCAAAATTTATAAGATAATAGCGCGTATCGTAGTTCTAGGCTACTCTGAACAATTATTTACCGGCAGGAACCTTACTCGGCGGACGCTTAATTCCTAAGACTGGTGCTGAATGGTCTTTTCCTAAATAGAAATTAGACCAAGAGGACGTCTGATAGAAGTCCCAATTAGCTGGTGGAACCATGGGTACATCTAATGATCCTTCTTCTCCAAACTTCTTGAGTCTCGCATAGGCCCTGACCCAGAAACATTTCTTTTCATTGGGATAGATCTCACACCAGCCATTAAAGCTTCCACCGCAAGGACCGTTGCGTTGATTCTTAGGACATTGAGACATAGGGCACAGATAAGCCAAATCCAGCATAGCACAGTCTCCACAATCCTTACAATCAAGCATGACGACTTTCGCGATATGCTCGAGCGTATGCATTCTCTTTAAGCGTGGTTTGCCCTCTGCCGAATTGTAGATTCCGCGCATCATGCCAAATAATTTCTTGTTGGGTGTGAATAAGAGCGCATGCATGCCTCGCATAAACGAATAGCCCGCACCAGCAGGAGCATCCAAAGGTCGTTGTTTACGATTTGTAAGTTTATCTGTATTAAGACCTGTTTTTTCATCTTTCTCATAGAGGTAGAATCCATCAGGTTGAGGATAATCAAATTCTTTGACCAGCTCTTGCCATTTCGGGTAAAACTTTTCCCCCTCGTCCAGGATGTATTCCACTTGCTCGTATTTCAGGTTGTGCCCTCCGATATGGACTCCAGCACAGCCGATACCTTTTAAGATAGCATACAATTTGGCAGCCCTCAACATGCGAACACCTGCCCCTTTATCAGCGGCACCTTTTTCCGTGTTAAGTTCTCCCAAAAGTTTGTCAGTGACAACGCAACCGGGCAATTTATTTTGGTTCATGACATTAGCAGCTCCGTATGGGAGAACATAAATATTTCCTACTACTGGAATATCCAATTTATTGAGCTTCAAGAACTGGATTACTTCGTGGAATTTCCGAGCATCATAGCCGAGTTGACATACGATGAATTTAGCGCCGCCTTCAATTTTCTTCTTCAACTTGTAGTACTGACCCATTAGTTCTGCCTCAGTGGCTTTAAACGGTGAAAAAGCCGCTCCCGCGAAAAAGTCACTCGGCGCGTGATAGGTTGGTCCCTTCATACCCGGAATTTCTAAGCCCTTATTCATATCACTGATTAACTTTAAGGCATTGCAGGGATCGAGATCGAAAACTGGTTTAGGGCGTCCTTGAAAGCCAGAATACGTATAGTCTCCGGTCATAACTAAGAGGTTACGAACTTTTGCACGATCTAAGGCATACAATTGACTTTCCATTTGGTTGCGGTTCTTATCTTTACAGGTAAAATGTACTAACGGCTCAATGCCCATACCAAGAATTTCTACTCCTAGGTAATCTGCCAGCATCGCCGGGTTACCTCCTGGATTATCTGTGATGGTAAGCGCATGGACTCTGCCACCTTTAGCGGCTTGTGCTGAAGAAGCCATAGCACTTTGCTGGGCTTTTTCATTAGCGCCCCTCCCAGGTACGAGCTCCCACGTCACGGATAGCACATTTTTGTCAAGTATTGAGTCTTTGAACTTGTTTTCCATTTCTCAGTTCCTCTCCTTTTCCATTTTCCATCTATTGCCTTCTGGATACAACCTCTCTCTTTGTATCATTATAACTCTTCTTAGACATAATTTATAGAAATTTTAAAATTTTTAGTTATTAATCTGAAAGAAATATTTAACAATACCGCTCAAAATACACACTAGTCATAGAATAATTAGAAAATTTGGAATTCACACCCAATTCGGCCCTATCTTCTCCGAGTTAGAAACGACCACAGCTCTTCTCATTTCGTCGATTCCTTCATTAAAGACCTGATCCGCAAATCGCTCTGGGGTCCTGCGCCGATCACCTGACCGGTTTACTCCACCTTATTCCGTAAAGATCACCCCTTCTTGGCACCGATTTTCGCTCTCATTCCATGAGTAATACCGGCATCCTTAAAGACCGATCCCGCCGCAGTGGAACATGCTATCATCGTATGTTTTGTTTTCAAAAATAATTCACAATTAGTTCCTAGATTAATTAGTTAATAATTACCATTAATTCTTTATTTTCCTGGTTGTCAGCACCTTATTTGAGTGTATGGTAATTTGTATAATTAATCTCCTGCTAGCATTATCATAATATTCGCTATATTCATCTCCTTTTCCTTCTATTAACTTAGTTTTTTTTCGCATTAATATGTTAACTGCAACTGTAAGAAAAATACACCCCTTACAGGAACTGAATACGTTCCAATAGTGGGTGTATTTTCTTTCAATTGATAATAGTACCCCCGTTGATGTGTAGGATCTGTCCTGACATATAAGAGGAATCCGCGGAAGCCAAAAACACATAAGTTGGCGCTAGGTCTTTGGGTTGACCTGCTCGTTTCATTGGAGTCGTACTGCCAAAGGTCTCAACATGGTCCGCTTGAAAGGAGGCGGGGATTAGAGGCGTCCAAATCGGACCAGGAGCTACTCCGTTGACGCGAATTCCTAATTTACAAAGTGATTCAGACAGTGAACGAGTAAAGGAAACGACAGCTCCTTTCGTCGCCGAATAGTCGATCAGTTGATCATGTCCCTCATACGCCGTGATCGATGAGGTATTAATAATGACACTTCCCGATTTAAGATGGGGCAACGCGGCCTTAGTTAGAAAAAAGTAACTGAAAATGTTAGTACGAAAGGTTCTTTCGAGCTGTGCAGTTGTCACATCGAGTATACTATTTTGCGGGTGTTGCTCCCCTGCATTGTTGACCAGTATATCGATCTTGCTAAAGGTCTGGAGCGTTTGCTTGACTACTTCCTGGCAGAAGGCTTCATCTCCAATGTCCCCTGCCAGAACCAAACAACGGTGCCCCAATTGCTCTATACGTGCTTTTGTTTCCAAAGCATCATCGTGTTCATTTAAATGGACAATCACGACATCTGCTCCTTCTTTGGCATAAGCAATCGAAACAGCACGGCCAATACCGCTGTCTCCTCCGGTAATTATCGCAACTTTACCTTTTAACTTTGCGCTTCCCATATAGGCGGCATCTTCGGCAATAGGTTTTGGATTCATCCGGTTTTCAAGGCCCGGTTGTTGTTCTTGGTGTTGGGCCGGAAAAGTAGGAGAACTCATCGTCTGGGTCATTTTGCATACTCCTTTCCATACATGGTCTATTATTTAATATATTCTATATTAAAATGACCTTTTTTCCTCGTTTGTACTCATCAACTTTTCCAAAGCTCACTAATGAATTACATTTCCAGGTTATATAAATGTCTTACATTCCCAACCCTATAAGTTTATTAACATAATCGATCATAAAAAGTGGAATATTCAATAGGTTTCCGTCTTGTCTCAGATTCCTAAGTGAAAATCTTTAATATCATTACCACGTTGAATCATAAAATTAACTTCTTGGAATACGAAAAAGGTCCCAGCAAATTAATGCTGAGGCCTTAGTTATCGAAAAATCGAGATTAGTTTACTTTGCCTCGGCAACCCCAGAAGCAAAGGCTTTCTTATTTAATTCCAGCAGCTTGGCTGGAATCCTTGCCACAAGAGCATTTTGCCAGGAATCCTCAGGGAAATCCATATACTTAGAGAGGACTCCCATTAATACAACATTCGTGGCTTTGGCATTACCAGCTTCGGAAGCTAATTTTAATCCGTCCAATTCGATAAAACGCTCAACTCGACCTTTGAGGTCGACAAGGATACTCTCTGGGTAAGTTGCAGCTCCGATGAGTACCGGTAAAGGTACTATCTTTTGAGTGTTAACGATTAATACGCCGTCTTTTTTTAAGAAGTGCGCCCACCGATAAGCTTCTAACTGCTCGAAGGCAACGATAAAGTCTGCTTCTCCCGGTTCGATGACTGGAGAGTAAACGCCTTCTCCAATACGAACTTGAGTTACTACTGAGCCACCACGTTGGGCCATACCATGGATTTCTGACATTTTGACTTCGTAACCCTGAGCTATAGCGACATGGGTTAAAATTTTAGAGGCCAAAATCGTTCCTTGACCACCGACTCCCACGAGTAAAA
Source organism: Desulfosporosinus sp. (assembly GCA_031292095.1). Taxonomy (GTDB): domain Bacteria; phylum Bacillota; class Desulfitobacteriia; order Desulfitobacteriales; family Desulfitobacteriaceae; genus Desulfosporosinus. The sequence continues at coordinate 1,396 of JARLHU010000066.1, read as the reverse complement.
CATTAATTATTTTAGACATTATGCATCACCGGCCTTTCGCAAGGCATTAAATTTACACACATTCATACATAATCCACACCCTGTACAAAGAGCTTGATCAACTTGGATTGTTTTGTTTACTTCATCAAAGGAGAGTGCTGGACAACCAAGTTTTAAGCACATTTTACAGCCAGTGCAGTCTTGGACTTGGAGAGGTTTTTCAGTATTTTTGATAATAAGAGCACAAGGACGCCGGGCAATAATCACGGATGGTTCAGGAGCAGCTACTTCGGTCTTGATAATTGCCTTAACTGTTTCTAGGTCAAAAGGATCGACCTCCGTAATTCGTTTTACTCCCAAGGCTTTACACAAGGCAACAAAGTCGACCTGAGGAGCTGCCTGACCCATGAGAGTCTTGCCTGAAGCCGGGTTCTGCTGGTGCCCTGTCATACCTGTAATGGAGTTATCAAGGATGAGCGTCGTTAGATTTCCGCCATTATAAACGACATCCATAAGACCAGTAATACCCGAATGTAAAAAGGTTGAGTCGCCAATCACAGCGACCATATTTTCGGCCATTTCTGGATGGGCCTTAATCATTCCTAAACCTGCAGATATTGAGGCTCCCATGCAGATCGTAGTATCCATTGCTTCGAGTGGAGCCATTGCTCCTAGTGTGTAACAGCCAATATCACCTGATACAACGAGTTTGAGTTGTTTTAGGATGTAAAATATTCCGCGGTGTGGGCAACCAGGACACATGACTGGTGGGCGAATTGGAGCGTCAAAGACTGGTGCTACCATTATTCCGGGTTGACCACCGATCTTTTCCGATACCATACGGACGGAAAGTTCTCCGTAAGGAGGAAAGAGTTCTTTCCCTATGACATTGATTCCTAAGAGGCGGACTTCCTTTTCCATATAAGGTTCTAATTCCTCGACAACATAAAGTTTATCTACTTTTGCAGCGAACTCTTTGATTAAGCCTGACGGCAAGGGATTGGTTAATCCTAATTTGAGGACGGAAGCAGTGGGAAGAGCCTCTTTGACATATTGATAGGAAATTCCTGAGGTGATGATGCCAATGGACTGGTCTTGCAGCTCCATATTATTGACGGCCACCGTTTCGGCATAGTCAGCTAGTTTATGCATCCTTTCTTCCACCACTAAACGCCGGGCGCGCCCATTCCCTGGAAGCATGACGTATTTTCGTGGGTTTCGTTCATAGGTCTTAACAAGTCGTTCAAGGGGATCCTTTAGCTCTACTAAACTTATCGAATGAGCTATACGAGTCGTAATCCGTATCATAACTGGGGTATCAAAGGTTTCTGAAATTTCCAAAGCCAAGCCAACCATGTCTTTAGCCTCCTGAGAGTTCGAGGGTTCTAACATAGGTATCTTGGCAAACGCCGCGTAT
>JARLHU010000065.1 GCA_031292095.1 Desulfosporosinus sp. | reverse complement strand
CAACAACAAAGGCCGAAATAACGCCGACTGAAAAAGGCAAATCGATAGCAGCCATCGTCAAATGTCGAAGCTTCAGGACTCCTGCGCCCAAAATAATTGGTGTAGACATAAGGAATGAAAATCGAGCGGCATCTTCTCTAGTTAAATCCAAAAAACGAGCAGTTGTCATTGTACTGCCAGAACGAGATACCCCTGGGATAATAGCCAATGCCTGGGAAAGACCAATCCAAACCGCGTCTGCCATAGTCATCGTATCCATTCTGCGGAGTTGGCGTTTTTTGTCTGCCAAATAAAGCAAGATCCCCATGACAATCATCATAATTCCAATCAGCAAAGGATTACGAAAAGTATTCTCCGCTTGTTTCTCAAAGGCGAGACCAAACAATCCCCCGGGAATGGTCGCCACAACTAAGTACCAGAAAATACGCTTATCATCTGATGCTTGACGCCGCAGAGCCGCTTTAACTAATCTGACCCAATCCTTCCAGAAATACAAGACTACCGCCAAAAGAGTACCCATGTGAAGTGCAACATCAAATGTTAGCGCTGCTCCAGGATTGGTTAGAGCTGGATCCTTCCAGCCAAAAAGCCACGGAATAAGTACTAGGTGCGCTGAACTGGAAATGGGCAAAAACTCCCCTAATCCTTGGACAATACCTAGGATCAGTGCATGTAGAACTGTCACTTTACACCCTCCATCACTAAAGATAGTCTAACTATACCACACCGGGCAAGGAATTTAAACGCTCATTGGCTGTTACTTATTATGCCTCTTGTTGCTTTTCAGAGAGCCCGTCTAAAAAGACAGAGAGTGCATGATTCACCTCTTCATGTAAATCGCCCACACCTGACACAAACCAGCGGATGAAATGTTGTACCATCATGCCTTCCAAACTTTCAGCCAAAAAGGCGGGCTCAAACTCTCGGCTAATTTCGTTGTTTTGTTGCCCAACCGTCAAGATGGCTAGAAGACCATAATGCAAACTCATATCATAATCTGCCCCTTCGCGGTTCCGTACAGTGACCCAAGCAATTTCCCGGTCATTTATCATAAATTCGGACCAATCTTGAAGAAGTGTCACTAAGCGCTGCCGTGTACTCAAACTGGGCTTTTGACGGCCATCGTTAACAAGATTTTGACATGTGCGTCGCGAAAATTCCAAAATAACGGCTTCTTTCGTGGGAAAATAGTTATAGAAAGTTCCTTTCCCCACGTCAGCATGTTGCGTAATCTGTTCAACTGAAGTAGCTGTAAATCCTTGCAAACGAAACAGTTGCATGGCATTAGCGAAGATCTTTTCGCGGGTTTCTTTTTTCTTGCGTTCTCGACGAGACATATCCGGCATCTTAAATCCCCCTTAAAATCGATGTAACGAGTAAATGAACCTCTAATATCCATTCTCTATCTTCCACATTTTTCCTTCTTTTTAGGGGGGGATTCTAGAGATTTTATCCTCTATTTTTAATAGCCGATGCTTCTCCAAGTTTCCAAACCGTTAGGACCCTCCAAACTGCTCGCTCCAGCTGATCTTCCGCTTTCTGAAAGGCCTCCACCAAGGTTGCAGGCCTTTCAGAAATACTGAAACAGCTCGCTATACCAACGTCAGCAAGAAAATCCGGAGAGCCCTCCACAGATCCGGAAATAACAATTACCGGAACCTTGTATTTCTTCGCTAAGGCTGCAACACCTACAGGGACTTTACCGTAGGCAGTCTGAAAGTCTGTTCTCCCTTCACCTGTAAGCACTAAATCTGCGCGCTGAATTTTCTCCTCCGCATTGGCCACCTCTAAGACCATTTGTGACCCCGACCGCAATTTTGCTCCTAGAAAACCGACGACGCCCGCACCAACTCCTCCTGCCGCACCTCCACCGATTAGTTTTAGCAGGTTTATCCCTGCTAATACGCTCAAACGTTCCCCGAAGTTTTGCAAAGCCGCATCCAGTACCTTAATATCTTCGGGATTCGCACCCTTTTGCGGACCATAGACAACGCTAGCCCCCTCTGAACCACAGAGTGGATTTTGAACATCACAGACGACCTCGATCTCCACTTTTGCTAAGCGAGGATCTATTCCAGACATATCAATGTTGACAAGGTTGGCGAGTGCAGCTCCTCCCTGGGGTAACTCTTTTCCCTGAACATCCAATAACCTAACTCCCAATGCAACGACCAGACCCGCTCCGCCATCATTCGTCGCACTTCCACCTATACCAAGGAGAATTTTCTTTACTCCACGCTCCAGCGTGTCCCGAATAAGTGCGCCCGTTCCCCATGTGGACGTGATGCGTGGATTTCTTTCTTCTTCACGCAAGAGACTTAATCCTGACGCCGCTGCCATTTCAATAATCGCGGTTTCTCCATTGTCGATAAGTCCATAAGTCGCCCCTATCGATCGTCCCAACGGATCTGTAACGTTGACTTCGATCTTTTCGCCACTTACAGCGCTAAGTATCGCTTCAACCGTACCTTCTCCCCCGTCTGCCATCGGGATCAAATCGATCAAGCATTCTGGGTAAACCTGTTGAACCCCCCTACTCATGGCAAGGGCTACGTTTAAAGCATTTAAGCAACCCTTGAAAGAATCAGGGGCGATGACGATTCTCATTCTTTTCACTCCTTAGATTGAGCACGCCGCCCCATAATCATTCCGACCTTAAGAAATACGACAAGGCTAAGAAAATCTAAACCGACCATTGTCCAACTTTCTATCGGAATTCCTGAAATACCTGCAACCAAATAGGATAATAAATTAAATAGAAAAGCCGCGAGGTACGCGGAGCGCAAGTTTTCAAGCCGGGGACGATACCCCACCAAAAAGCCAAGTGGATAAAACAGGGCAAAATTGAAAGTTAATTGATTAAAAAAACCATCGGAAACAAAAAATTGTCCCCAAAAAATGAAGAGCACACTTAAGATAAGAGTATATCGCCAAAAAGCAGAATTCATACCTACCTCCCATTAAGGCACATTGACGGGTCATTTTCTTTCATATGCCTAAAACGGGGAGAGAGTTAGACTCTCTCCCCCCATCCCATTTTCGGCACATTCAAGCAAATAACAAGTCAGTATGCAAGTCTATTTCGTGTCATACTGCGTCAGCATGTTCACCTAATAGCCCCGCTATGAGGCAAACATACCTCCTTGTCTGGCGCAAAATATCCTTGGCATCTTTGACTTGTTATTTGCTTTCGTATGCCTTATTAGCTGTAGTTTGGCGCTTCCTTAGTAATCGTCACATCATGTGGATGGCTTTCGCGTAGTCCTGCAGCTGTAATGCGCATAAAACGTGTTTGTGTTCTCAACGCCTCAATGTTTGGAGTCCCGCAATACCCCATCCCTGCACGCAGGCCCCCGATCATTTGATAAATAGTTTCAGAAACCGGCCCTTTAAATGGGACGCGACCTTCGATGCCCTCGGGAACAAGCTTCTGATCCTTTTCTTGGAAATAACGATCGCGGCTTCCGGCTTTCATGGCACCAATTGATCCCATGCCCCGATACACTTTAAACGTCCGACCCTGATAAATTTCCGTTTCTCCGGGGCTCTCTTCCGTCCCAGCGAAGAGGCTTCCGATCATGACAACTCGAGCGCCGGCAGCTAAGGCCTTGACTATATCACCAGAGAATTTAATGCCCCCATCGGCAATAATCGGAATTCCATATTTTTCTGCTTCTTCAGCACAATTCATAACGGCAGTGATTTGAGGAACTCCGATTCCGGCAACGATGCGAGTCGTACAAATGGACCCCGGTCCAATCCCGATTTTAATGGCATCTGCGCCCGCTTCAATCAAATCACGAGTTCCTTCTGCTGTTGCTACATTGCCCGCAATCAGCTGGGTGTCCGGAAAACGCTCTTTCAACGCCCTAGCCATCTCAATAACCCCTTTAGAGTGTCCGTGGGCCGTGTCTAGGACAAGTACATCAACACGGGCATTAACCAAGGCTTCAGCGCGCTGTAACGTATCAGCAGTGACACCGATGGCCGCTCCTACCCGTAACCGACCACCTTCGTCTTTGGCGGAATTTGGATATTGTCGTGTTTTTTCAATATCTTTAATTGTAATAAGTCCATTCAGCATCCCGTCTGCATCAACAATGGGTAACTTCTCAATCTTATAATGACCTAATATTTTTTGTGCTTCTTCGAGCGTCGTCCCCACCGGAGCTGTTACTAAATTATTCTTCGTCATAACCTCACTGATCAGACGATCATAATTTTTTTCAAAGCGTAAATCCCGATTGGTTAATATCCCGACCAGTTTTCCTTCGACAGTAATGGGAACCCCGGAAATTCGATAGCGTTCCATTAACTTTAAGGCTTGCATGACACTGTCGTCCGGTCGTAAAAAGATAGGATCTGTAATAACTCCATGTTCAGAGCGTTTAACCTTATCTACTTCTAAGGCTTGCTGTTCGATGCTCATATTTTTATGAATAATCCCTATTCCGCCTTCTCTAGCAACAGAAATCGCCATACGCGAATCTGTGACCGTGTCCATTCCTGCGCTCATTAACGGAATATTGAGTTTAATCTTTTTCGTTAAATACGTGCTGACATCGACATCCCGAGGCAAAACCTCCGACTTGGCTGGAACAATGAGAACGTCATCGAAGGTAAGTGCTGCTTCTTTGATAATGCGATTGAACTGCATGATTGACTCCCTTCATAATTAGTTTTCTAATTAGTATAACAGATATGCTAACATAAGGACAGAATAAATTTGTCTCCCCTACATTTCCCTGTTCCAAAAAAAGATATTCCAAAATACTTGTCAACTCGGATTCGGTTCACTATGATGGAGGAATAAGGAGGCCAGATATGTTCTACCGTGTTCACCAATTTACTCAGGCGTTTTTTCCTCACATCGATCCTTTGGAAATCAAATGGGCAAAAGATAACTTATCAACTGAAGCCTATTCACTCTTTCTTAAGCAATCACGCTCAGAACAGCGTCACGCTCTCGATGTGGCACGAAGTATAATGACTAATAAACAGGCCTTATCTTCCTGCGACTTTCATAACCTTCTCACAGCAGCACTTCTCCATGATTGTGGAAAATCCACTATCTCTATTCGCCTCTGGCATCGGGTATTTATAGTTCTAATCCAACAATTGCCCAAACCTATCTGGTCTTGCCTTGAGACCAGTCACACCGTTTTTGCATTACCCATCAAGATCTCCACACAGCACGCCACTTGGGGCGAATGTTTAGCCCAGAAAGCAGGGTTAAACCCTGAAATTTGTCTTTTAATCCGCGAACATCATGCGCCTAAAACAGAATTAGGCCTTATTTTAGAAAAAGCTGATAATGCGCATTGAAAAAGCATGAGTCGCCAAAGCGTAGGCTCATGCTTTTTGTTCAGATGATTCTATCTTTTCGTGGAGTTCTACAATTTCTCTGTTCTTGGAAAAAATCCATTTAGCAAAGCGTTTGTTGTCCCGTTGTAACCGCACGTTTTCTTTCTCGAGACGGTGAACTAAAGCAACCTTTTCTCGTTCAACCTTTTCTAACAGATTCATAAGCACTCGACGGCTTACCCTTAAATGTTCAACGCGTTGCTCCAGTTCCCCTACACGTGTCTTAAGTAATTTCAATTCGTCTATTGCATCCAATGACTTTCGCCCCCCCGGCTCTTGCTATTAGTATTCTATGCCGAGAGATCGCATTTTAACCCTTAACTTATAAAAGACTCGATTCTACCTAAACCTGATTGTGCCGCGCTACATCTAGAATTTGTTGCAACACATTAAGTGACACTCCCCAACGCCCAAGCGTTACGCCGGGCTTATGCGCTTCCCCATGAAAATCCGAACCTCCCGTAGTTAGTAGATGATATTCTTGTGCAATAGCTTGGAATTTTTTTTCATCTTCCGGTTTGTGATCAGAATGGCGTACCTCGATGCCCTGGAGACCAGCTTTGACCCAGGCTGGAATTCCGCCTTCTAAATGATGGACGCCAGGATGGGCGAGAACCGCAACGCCGTGGGCTGTGCGCACTAAGTCAATGCCCTCTTCGGGGGTCAGTTTATAGCGCGGAACATAAGCCGGTGCCCCCCTTCCGATATAACGATCAAAACCTTCTCCGATACTTTTTACATATCCCCTTTCCATGAGCGTATGGGCGATATGCGGGCGTCCGATGGATTCTCCTTGAGCAAACTGTTGAACTTCGTCAACGGTGATCTGAATCCCCAGTGCTTCCAGACGGTCTAGTATTTTCAGCAGGCGTTGTTCACGGGCTTGGCGTAAACACCTTAGCTTATCATTCAAGATATTAGATGAACCATCTATTTCGTAGCCAAGGATATGGACCTCTTTTCCTTGCCACTCCGTGCTAAGCTCAATCCCTCTAAGTATCCGTATTCGATATTTTTTTCCGGCTTCCCCTGCCTCTTTCCAGCCCTGGATCGTATCATGATCTGTGATACCGATCCCTTTTAAGCCTAACTCTGCAGCTAAGACGATAAGTTCCGTCGGTGTTAGTAATCCGTCCGACGCTGTCGTATGGCAATGTAAATCAGCTTCAAATAAGGTGAATGCTGGATTCACGCTACTACCTCCTATTTTGAATTATTTTAACACGGATGACAATACACGCATAAAATTGCGACCCGTAATCTGCTCAATCTCCAGAGGGGAAAATCCACTTTTCCTCAAATCATCAAGTAGGTGGGTATAGTTACCGACATGCTCCAACCCTTGAGGAGTTTCACTAATCCCGTCAAAGTCTGAACCTAAACCGACCGTTTCTACCCCTGCCACCTCTGCAATATGACAAATATGGCGTACCACATCATGTCGAGTCGCCTTGCCAGTCTCTTGCAGAAATTGGGGATAAAAGTTCACTCCAACCAACCCTTTTTGCTTTGCCAAAGCTCGAAGTTGTTGATCCGTAAGATTCCGGGGATGAGCACAAAGGGCCTTCGCGCACGAGTGAGATGCAACGATGGGATCCTTCGAAAGCTCTAAGACATGCCAGAATCCGGCTTCATTTAAATGAGAAACATCGATGAGCATTCCCAGTTTGTTCATGCGCAGAATAACTTCTTGCCCTAACTGCGTTAATCTGCTTCGAGTATCAGCTTCACCCACTCCATCTGCCAGAGCATTACGTTGATTCCAGGTTAGGCCTAAGGCCCTAACACCCAGTTTAAAAATAATATCAAGCATAAAGATAGTTTCACCTAGAATTTCTCCCCCTTCTACACTCAACAGAATTCCTACCCGAGTTGGGTCCGGTATTTGTTCGAGGTCAAGTTTCTGTTGAACAAGGAAGACCTGGTCCGGATGCTCCGCAATAAATCGATGGGCTCCTTCGATTAGCTGTAATCCACGCCACGTAGCCATAGACGGCTTATACTTTGTTTCAATAAAAGCAGCCATAAACTGAAGAGATACTCCTGCAGCTCTAGCTCTTTGAAGATCCCAATGCCCTCCTTCAGAAGGATCTTGAAGTGTCCTTTCGCCGTTTACAAAATGGATTAGACTATCGCAATGACCGTCAACAATATAGGGATTTTCCATAACAGTAAGCCCCTCCTCTTAAACAACATAATAAAGCACCTGCCCGCTATTGAAAATAGCAAACAGGTGACCCTCAGTGACTTAGCGCGGTTGTACAATTAACTTTATTGCCGTCCTCTCTTCTCCATCGATTATGACGTCCGTAAATGCCGGAATACAGATCAGATCAACTCCGCTTGGAGCCACAAAACCCCGGGCAATTGCTACAGCCTTTACTGCTTGGTTGAGAGCCCCAGCTCCAATAGCTTGTAGCTCAGCGCCACCACTCTCACGAAGCACCCCCGCGAGAGCTCCTGCAACGGCGTTCGGACTTGATTTAGCTGAAACTTTTAAAACGTCCATAGATACATCCTCCTGCTCGAATTAGTTTACAAGTATTGCCACAACTTTGAATATATGTATTCGAGAGTGAGCAGGCGAAATCCTCTTTTACACCAAAGAGTTTTCAAATTTATCCAAACTTAAGGTAACCGTGAAACTCAAGCCTAATTACATAGCAAATATTCGCGCCTCGTACTTTGTGCCCCGCGTATCGATTTATACTTCAGCAAACCGTTGAATCGCCTCAATTTGCTGGGCTTTTCCAGATTCCTCATCAATTTCTAAGACCACGGCATTGATCTGTATCGGGCCGCTTGCTAACTCAAACTTGGCGGGAAGTTGAGTCAAAAATCGATTGATAATAATTTCTTTTTTAACTCCCAACACCGAATCCCGTGGTCCTGTCATGCCGACATCGGTAATATAAGCTGTTCCCTGTGGAAGCACACGGGCATCCGCAGTCTGAATATGAGTATGGGTCCCCACGACGGCACTGACTTTGCCATCGAGAAACCAGCCTAATGCAACTTTTTCCGACGTTGCCTCGGCATGGAAATCAAGAATGATAATGGGAGTCTCTTGTTTTATCTGATTAATCCAGCGTATGGCTCCACTAAAAGGATCTTCCAGCGGCGGTAAGAATATACGACCCGAAAGATTAAGTACACCAATTTTTTTCCCCATCGCCCGAATAAATCCATGCCCTTGTCCCGGTGCTCCAACCGGATAATTCGCTGGGCGAACAAGCCTTGGCTCATGATCGATAAAATTCATGATTTCTCGATGATCCCAAACATGATTCCCCATCGTCAAGAATTGAATTCCGTATTTATAAAGTTCCTCGGCAATCTCTTTCGTTAATCCTTTTCCAGCCGCAGCGTTCTCTGCATTAGCGATGGTTACATCAATTTTGTATTCCGCTTGAAGTGGTTTCAAAAACCGTTTTACAGCTTCTCTACCAGGTTTACCAACAATATCTCCAATAAAAAGTATGCGCAACTAACGTGCCCTCCTTCTAAATCGAGGCTCGAGGTTCGAAATTTATACATCGCCCATCACACCTAAACAGTAATCATAGAATGGTATTATTCTACATTTTAATACAGTTTATCCGGTTCGAGATCGAATATCGTGCATCGTTCATCGTGCATCGTGCATCGCATCGCGCCTAACTCTTGAATACCAATACTCGACCTTCTTCTCGCAAAGCGACCACGTTTTTATCAATATCATGGCTCTGAATTGAAGACAGCATGCGAGTAATCATTTCCTCCTGAAAAATCTGTTCATCCTCGGGCAGATTCATTTCATCATAAACTAACTTCTCTTTATATTTCCGTTTTAGTAGTTCAACAATCAGCCCCACTTCACGTTGGGTCATACTATCAACATCCCGTGTCACTGTAATCACACAGATGTTTTCCTCACTCCGACAGGCAATGTCAAAAACTCGCATACTCTGTCCTTCAAGTTGATGGAAGAATTCGATAGCAGGGTTCAGGATTTCTTGGAGAGCAGCGATCTCTTGATGTTGCGTGATCATAAACGTAAACTTAAGAGCATGTTGCTCACGCCAATAATGAACTGATCCTACCTCAGAGTATCTCACTAGAATTGAGGTTAATAATCCTACTCCATCTTGTATACGTCCTCCATCTTTGTATAAATACATCCTTGTTTTCAGTCCTCTCTGTTACGCTGTTCTTAGACCTGTTATTTCCGTCCAATACCTAACATGCAAATATTCGGCATTGGACAGCTTTTTCCTGCATTCAAAACCGCCCATTTGATTGGGCATATTTGGTCATGTGTATAAGTACACATTCAGTGCACTTATGCCACCCGAAACTTATACTTTCTGACTGGTATAAAAAACAGACGATCTGCAGGATCGCCTGTTAACATCTCTCAAATTTGATTACTTTGCGAAATCGACCGCTCGGGTTTCACGGATCACCACTACCTTGATTTGTCCTGGATATTCGAGTTCTTCTTCAATTCGCTTACTAATCTCACGCGCGACTCGTGGAGCAAGCACATCGTCAATCTTGTCAGGTTTAACAATGATGCGAACTTCCCGTCCAGCTTGAATGGCGAAGCACTTTTCAACCCCTTCAAAGCTCTCTGCGATCTCCTCCAGTTTTTGTAGACGTTTGATATACGTTTCAAGAGTTTCCCTGCGTGCTCCTGGACGAGCCGCAGAAACTGCATCGGCAGCCGCAACAAGTACGGCAACAATAGTTTTCGGCTCTATATCATTATGGTGCGCTTCAATAGCATGAATCACATCACTGGAATCTTTATACTTTCTGGCAAGATCAACCCCGATTTGTACGTGTGTCCCTTCCATATCATGATCGACTGCCTTGCCAATATCATGTAACAGACCGGCTCGCTTGGCAAGCGGAATATCGACACCTAATTCCGCAGCCATCAATCCTGCTAAGTGGGATACTTCTGTCGAGTGCTTCAAGACATTTTGTCCATAACTTGTACGGAATTTGAGTCGACCGAGCAAACGGATCAATTCAGGATGCAACCCGTGCACGCCAGTCTCAAACGTAGCCTGTTCTCCTTCTTCGCGGATCTTTTGATCCACTTCTTTCTGAGCCTTTTCCACCATTTCTTCGATACGTGCTGGGTGAATGCGGCCATCTGCTATCAGTTTTTCTAAGGCAATGCGTGCAATTTCTCGACGTATAGGGTCGAACCCCGATAAAATCACGGCCTCAGGAGTATCGTCAATGATAAGATCAATCCCCGTCAGGGTTTCCAAAGTACGGATATTACGTCCCTCGCGACCAATAATCCGACCTTTCATTTCGTCACTAGGCAACGCCACAACGGATACCGTCGTTTCAGCCACATGATCTGCAGCGCACCGCTGTATGGCTAAGGCAATAATATTTTTAGCCCGTTTCTCGGCTTCTTCCTTGGCACGAGTCTCAATTTCTTTAATCATGATCGCGGACTCATAGCGAACCTCTTCTTCTACTCTTTTCAGCAACAACTGTTTGGCCTCTTCCGAGGTCATACCGGATAAACGCTCAAGTTCAGCTTGTTCTTGACCAACCAAATGGTTTAACTCTTCTTTTTGCTGTTCTACTTCGCTTTCTTTGCGGTGAATATTTTCCTCTTTGCGTTCAAGCGACTCAATTTTGCGGTCTAAACTCTCCTCTTTTTGGAGCAAGCGTCGTTCAAGCCGCTGAAGTTCATTACGCCGTTCCCGAGTTTCCTTTTCCACTTCATTGTGAATATGCATGACTTCTTCTTTAGCAGCAACGACAGATTCTCTTTTCTTGCTTTCAGCTGCAGAATAGGCATTCTCAACAATACGTTTTGCCTCTTCTTCTGCAGAGCCAATGCCCTTTTCTGCAGTATTTTTGCGAATAAGCCAACCTACTAAGAAACCTAATGCTAATCCCACTAATATGGCGACTAGCCCAATAACTGTCTCTAACATACGTACGTGCACACCTCCTTGTTTGTCAAAATTATATTTTGCAAATAAAAAAAACTGGTTTCCTAAACCAGTCACAGTAAGCATAACCTTAAAGACGGGAGTCTTCCCCCGTTTCCTACAACTCTCGTTAGTCAAAAACTGTATATTTTAGATGACTACTACGAAATATATAAGAAAACCTTTAAAGGTTAAATCTTAGCAGAGACAGGTCTCTGCTAAGATTTTAATATCATTTGCAAACAATGTCAAGCTTGTCCTAAACGGGCGAATTTTATACACTAAGGTCTATTGAGTGTTATCATTGCTATTGGTTTGAATCTGATAAAGCACGTTCCTCACCATATCAGAAGGATACCCACGTTGAACAAGCTTCCGAGCGACTTTTTGCTGAAGCAATAATTGACGGGGAAGAGCCGTCCTAGTATCTTTATTTTGATCTTGAACCCGTTGTTCCCACCGCTTGCTTTCTTGTAGCCACCACCGCTCGGCGAGGGTTAAACATTGCTGAAATTCATCATCGCTAGAATACGTTAATTCCAACGCTTGCTCAATCACATGAGGTTCTAAGCCTCGATTTTGCAAATCTTGTCGAACCCTACGCTGTGAATAACGTTTAAGTCGGCTTTGGGATACCGTCAAAGCCAGATCTTGATCGTTCAAGTAACCCAATTTAGCCATTTTTTCCAGCACTTCTTTAACTTCCAAGCTTTGATAGCCTTTTTCTTTGAGACGGGTCTCTAATTCATAATGTGTCAGAGGCCGACGTGATAAACAATCCACGGCAACTTCCTGGGCGCTTTTAAGAGGTTTAGAGTTCGTCAAGTGAACCATCATCATCCATCACTTCAGTTGCGGTTGCTACCGTGTTCATGTTTGCGCGGATCAATTGCTCAAGAACGTTGGCCATATCCGGATGTTGCTTGAGATATTCTTTGACGTTCTCTCGGCCCTGCCCTAACCGTTCTCCGTTATAAGAGTACCAGGCCCCTGCCTTTGTAATAATTTCCATCTCAGTGCCAATATCCACGATGCTTCCTTCACGGGAAATTCCCTCTCCATACATGATATCAAAGTCTGCTAATTTAAATGGAGGGGCAACTTTATTCTTAACGACTTTGACCCGAGTTTTGTTTCCGATAAGATCCTGACCATTTTTTATGGCTTCCTGTCGACGGATATCCATCCTGATAGAGGCATAAAACTTAAGTGCCCGTCCACCTGTGGTAGTCTCCGGACTACCAAACATAACCCCTATCTTTTCACGAATTTGATTGATAAAAATAACGCAGGTATTGCTCTTGCTAATGGAACCAGTCAACTTACGCAAGGCCTGTGACATGAGCCGGGCATGCAAGCCAACATGATTGTCTCCCATTTCCCCTTCAATTTCTGCACGAGGAACTAAAGCAGCTACAGAGTCAATTACGACCACATCCACAGCAGCGCTACGCACAAGGGCCTCGCAAATTTCAAGTCCCTGTTCTCCCGTATCCGGTTGCGCGACCAGCAAATCATCAATATTAACTCCTAAGGCTTTAGCATAGACAGGATCGAGGGCGTGCTCTGCATCAATGAACGCTGCCGCTCCGCCCAATTTTTGGGCTTCCGCAATAATATGCAACGCAACGGTTGTTTTTCCAGAGGACTCTGGTCCGAAAATTTCAATAACCCTCCCGCGCGGCACACCTCCAACTCCTAAGGCAAGGTCTATCGCCAAAGAACCGGTAGGAATAACGTCGATCGTCATTCCCGCCGTAGATTCCCCAAGTTTCATAATCGAACCTTTGCCAAACTGTTTCTCAATCTGAGCAAGTGCAATGTCAAGTGCTTTTAGCTTATTCGTTTCGGCCATTCCGTAATCCTCCTCATCTTGGCAATTAACGCATTTTCGCGTTTTGGCAAAACATCTGTTCGGTCTCATTCATTATAGATGTAGGCCTCGATGCTTGTCAATTTGTTTATGTTTCAACCGACAACAAAACATATGTTATTACAATTTTATCGATTTTAATATAAAAAGCTAGCCCTCTATAAAAGGTTAGCTTTTTATTTTAAATCAAATTTCTATAAATTAAAACTCAGTGTTTTCACGAGCTTTGGCCGGTTCAACGCTCACCCTACGGCCTTTAATCATAGCCTGATGCATACAGCTCTGAACCCTAGAGGCATATTCTTCGGGAACTTCTACAAACGTAAATTTATCATAAATATTAATCGTACCGATAATGTTTCCAGCAATCCCACTTTCATCGGCAATCCACCGGATAATGTCCTGAGGACGTATTTGTTGAATTCTGCCGATGTTTATGAAAAAGCGTACCATGCCTGCCGCTGCTCCTGTGTTTCCAAAACCCATTTCGCCTTGTTCTTTGCTTTCAAGGCCTTCTTCCACATTCGCTCCTTCGACCGCGAACTTCAAGGCAGCGGCTGCAACGTCGATGGAATCGTATTCCTCGAGCAAGTCACCAACAATTGCACGATAGCTACCCAGGCGATTACTTTGAATTAGTTTAATCAGTTGATTTTTAAGATTTTCTGCCTGACGTTCACTTATGTCGGCTAGTGAAGGCAGTTCTTGCCGACGGATTCTCGTCTTGATTAGATTCTCAATCAGTCGAAGTTGACGGTACTCTTTAGGAGAGATGAGAGTTATAGCCTGACCTTTACGTCCAACCCGCCCGGTTCGCCCAATCCGATGTACATAGGATACAGGATCCTGCGGAATATCAAAGTTGATGACATGAGTGACATTATCAATATCTAACCCCCGTGCCGCAACATCCGTCGCCACTAATAATTCCGACTTCCCTTCCCTGAAACGTTTCATCACTCGATCCCGCTGTTGTTGGCTCAAATCCCCATGCAGTCCATCTGCAAAATATCCCCGAGCTTCAAGAGCCGCCACAAGCTCATCCACACCACGTTTTGTTCGGCAAAAAATTATCCCTTGGCCAATATCCTCTATATCAATAATTCTGCACAAGGCATCAACCTTAACACTTTCCCTGGCCTCATAAAATACTTGGTCAATTAGCGGAACTGTTAACTCGTCCCGACTAACCGTTACTGAACGGGGATTATTCATATAGGTCTGAGCCAATTTTCGGATTCCCGGCGGCATCGTTGCTGAGAAGAGCATAATTTGTCGTCCTTCAGTGGGGACATCCTTTAAAATACTCTCAATATCTTCGATAAAACCCATATCCAGCATTTCGTCCGCTTCATCAAGGACTACCATTTTGACATGTTGCAGACGAAGTGTCCCGCGATTTAAATGGTCTAACAAGCGACCTGGGGTCCCGACGACTACCTGATATCCCATGCGCAAGGCGCGAATCTGACGATCAATGGGCTGCCCGCCATAAATTGGCAACGGTTTTACATGCCGGTATTTGCCAATTTTGGCGATTTCCTCAGCAACCTGGATCGCAAGTTCACGGGTCGGGGTTACAATAAGCGCTTGTACTGCTAGAAATTTAGGATTTACCTTTTCTGCGATTGGAATTGCAAAAGCGGCAGTTTTACCGGTCCCAGTTTGAGCCTGACCAATTATATCAACCTCCTCGAGGGCGAAAGGTATTGCTTCTTTTTGAATCGGAGAAGGCTCTTCAAACCCCATTTCAGACAGAGCTTGTAAAACCTGTTTGCTCAACTTAATATCTCCAAAAGCTTGTAAACGTTCAACCATCACCTAGTTACAGTCTCCTTTCACTGTTTAACATATGTTGCCGCGCCTCATTTAGAGCCGCTTGGACGGTCAATTGACGCACCGACTCCCGTTCTCCATAAAACTGAAATTTTTTCGCGTAAACACCCTCCGGCGCAGCTATACCAATATATACAAGACCCACTGGTTTTTGATCACTGCCTCCATCCGGCCCCGCTATTCCCGTTGTTGAGATCGCCAGATCTGAGCCAACTTTAGAACGAATTCCTGCTGCCATTTCCTTGGCAACCTCTTCACTCACCGCACCGAACTTCTTAAGATTTTCTTCGTTTACGCCAAGAATCCCTTGTTTTACGGAGTTAGAATAACTTACAACTCCACCCAGATAAAATTCAGAGCTTCCTGGTTCCTGGGTGAGAGCAGCGCCCAACAAACCTCCTGTACAAGACTCAGCCGTGGCAATAGTTAAGTGCTTATTTTTTAACGTTTGTCCGACAATACCAATCATAGTTTCCTGATCCCGGCCAAATACTTTGTCTCCTAAACGCTGGCGAATTTTTTCTTCAGCGCGATCCAAAGCATCTCCAGCTTTTCCGGACGTTGTCCCCGAGCTTCTCGCCACCAAACGAATGTGCATCTCCGCTCGTTTGGCCAGTAACGCCATGGTAAGGTTCGGAAGACCCATTAATTCACCGAGCACTTCCTCAATTGCCGATTCTCCCATACCAAATACTTTTAGGACGCGCTCGTTCATCCGTTCGGTTTGTGGTTCGATGATCCGTTGCAACTCTGGCCAAACATAATTATCGAACATAGGTCGCATTTCAAACGGAGGACCTGGCAATATAATAATCGTTTTACCGTTTTTTTCAATCAGGGCCCCGGGAGCTGTCCCGATGGGATTAGGCAAGATTTTTGAACCCTTTGGGAAATAGACTTGTTTCTCATTGTTCATTGGCATCGGTGCCTTCCGTCGGGCAAAAAACTGCTTAAGCTGCTCCAAGCTCGAGGCGTCCAACTCCATCTTTAAATCCAAAACTTTAGCAACAAGTTCCCTCGTCAAGTCATCTGCTGTCGGACCTAACCCTCCCGTTGTGACGAGGAGATCGGTTCGTCCGATTGCCTGACGTAAAACCTGCTCTAAACGTTCGGGATTGTCACCGACTGTCGTATGGTAGTCTACTTCAATGCCCAAAGAAGGCAGTTTTCCTGTCAAATAGTGAGCACTCGTATTAAGGGTTTCTCCAAGTAACAATTCAGTCCCAGTTGCCACAATTTCAGCTTTCATTTATTTTATCACTCTCCTATAATCAGCGCAAATGTAAACCACAAATGTTACACCTTCACACTCTTGGTTAGTTATTTCTCATCTTAGCCAAAATTATCCTTCTTCCCTTCAGAAAAAAGTAGGGGCACGATGCTTCGTGCCCCTACTTTTAGGCTATGTTTTGTATGTTTGCTCGCAAAGTTTCACCGCTCAAACTTTCCTCTGCTTCTAGAATCTCCGTGATCCGTATTAACACAGGCCTATTCATCTCAATAATCTTGATCGTTCGTTCTTCAAGATCAGCTAAGATGTCTCTCGTCACAGGTTGGCGCTGTTCAGCACTCAAGAGAGAAACATCTGTAACTCCCAAGGAAGACATTCCCGCGAGAAGCATTTTTTCAACGAGGTTAAGGGCTTGTTCATAATCACCCGTAGCGCCAGTACTCCGCGTGCCAAGAATCTGCTCTTCTGCAAGTGCCCCTGCTAAAGTCACCATAATCTGTTCTTCCAACATGACCTGAGTATACAGATACAAATCATCCTTCGGATAATGACGAACATATCCTAGAGCGTTTCCCCGTGAACGGATGGAAATTTGAGAAACCGAGTTGGGCCGGACCGTTTCGGCAAGCAGGGCATGTCCACTCTCATGGATGGCAACACGCCGCAATTCCTCTGCGGTTGGCTTCCGATCAAGTTTTTCTCCCAACATCACTTTCTCGACCGCTTCATGTAAATGATGCTCGGTGATCTCGCTTGCCATCTCACGCAAAGCAAAAATAGCCGCCTCGTTCGTAACACTCTCCAAATGAGCTCCAGAAAACCCGAACGTTTCGTGGGCGATTTCTTCTAAATTAACATCTTGAGCTAAAGGCTTACTCTTAGTGTGGATTTTTAAGATAGCCACCCTCCCCTCCTTATCGGGAAGATCAACTTTAACTTGCCTGTCAAAACGTCCCGGGCGAAGTAAAGCTGCATCCAAAGCTTCCGGGCGATTCGTCGCCGCCATCACTAAGATGTGAGCGCCTTGCTCAGCTTTCAAACCGTCCATTTCAACTAAAAGCTGATTAAGGGTTTGGTCATACTCATGGTGTGAAACGTTACTCCCGCGCTTCGCCCCTAAAATATCCATTTCATCAATGAAAATAATCGCACTTGTTTTCTTTTCTTTCCGTACCATTTCTCGTGCTCTCCGAAACAATCCACGTACCCGTTCTGCTCCCACACCAGCATACATCTCTACAAATTCACTCCCGGATACCGATAGAAAAGCGGAATTGGTATACCTAGCCGCAGCTTTGGCTAATAAGGTTTTTCCCGTTCCTGTCGGTCCGGACAATAATATTCCTTTTAACGGTCGAATTCCTAAGGCTTTCATCCGATCAGAATAAAGTAAAAAATCTAAAGCTTCCTGAAGTTCCTTTTTAGCGACACTCTGTCCCCCAATGTCCTCAAAATCAATCGCTGTGGTGGTGATGGAGACCCCACTTCCGTTTTTTAAAACTTGGCGCGAAATGACAAAAGTCCAAATAAAATAGGCCCCAACGATGAGCAACCCAATGGGTAATATATTATATCCCATGACCAGTAGAAAGGCGAAGATACCTGCCCCCAAGCCTATTAAGATATCAAGTTTCATGCTCTCTCCTCTTTCTGTGATTACCTATTGTTTTTCGCTTGGTAAAAATTTCACTTGTCCATGCCGTTCGATCACTTCGATTAGTTGAGCATCCCCTTGATTCAAGACCACATAAATTGCATCATTGTCCATTTCTAGTTCGAGCTGTATTCCTGCTTTTTCGGCCTGTGTTCTAACATTTTGATCCATCTCTGTAAAGTTCCCACGTGCCATTCCTTCTTGTAACGCAAACTGCATTTGGCCTAATAGTTTATTAAGGGAATCATTAGTTCTGTCAAGGTAGCAAATAGGTAATTCACCTGCTAATTTTTCTAGGGCCAAGCTTGCTTGACGGAGGTTCGTCATGTGATTGGTAACCACAACCATCTCCGTTTGGCCATTCTTTTGCACAGTTTTAGCAGAAACAACACCTGGAATTTGCTGACTTTGACTTAAGATGGTAACATCAAGCCATTTTTTCTGATAGACGACCTTCCCCCCCAGTAACAAGCCAAATATCAGGAGACCGACAAAGCTTATCAGCAGTATTCGCTGTTTTGTCATCGTATTTTCCTCCGTTTGCTACACTTCGTACTACATTGCATTATAGCACGTGATATATCATTTCGAGAGGATATCTTATATCCATTAGAGGTAAAAATAAACAATGTTTGAATAATCAATTAATCTTCAGAAGAGACAAGGGATTCTTAAGGCATATGAAAGAAAATAACAAGTCAAAGATGCCATGGATATTTTGCGTCAGACAAGGAGGTAAGTTCCCCTCATAGTGGGGCTATTAGGGGAACTTACCGACGCAGTATGACACAAAATAGACTGGTATACTGACTTGTTATTTTCTTGAATGTGCCTATACCTAAAATGAGACAAGTAAAGACACGTCACATAGTGCCCTTACAAGTCTCATTTTATATGGTCACGAACTTACCTGTAAAATTTAACCAACAAATTCCCCTCATTTACCCAGTAATTTACGCACTTTGCGCAAATAATCAAGACCTGAAATGACGGTGAAAATCAACGCAATGTATAAAAGACGTTGCCCAATGTGTATACCAATTATTGAAAGAGGCCAGTCATTCAGCAATATTGCGCTTATGGCAACAACCTGAGTAATGGTCTTAATTTTGCCAAGGATACTGGCACTAATCACAACCCCATCGACAGCTGCGATGGCTCGGAGTCCCGTCACCGCAAACTCCCTTGCCAGGATAATCCAAGCAACCCAAGCAGTCACCGCTCCAAGCTCAACCAAGGAGATCAGGGCAGCCGAAACCAAGAGTTTATCGGCCAGTGGATCCATGAATTTACCCAAGTTCGTAACTTGGTGGCGCTTACGCGCGATATATCCGTCTAAGCCGTCTGTGGCAGAGGCTAAAATAAAAATCACTGCCGCCACCATGTCTTGATGCGGGAAAAGCGTATGACCTTTGGGATCTTGGAGAAGTAAAAAGGTCATAAACACAGGTATTAAAACAATCCGTGCTAAAGTTAAACGATTGGGTAAATTCACGAAACAACCTCTCCTATTAAATCGTAACTATCCGCCTCAAGGATGCGAACTTTCATCATGTCTCCCACATGAATTGAGGTCTGAGCTCCTATGATATAGACCTGGCCATCGATTTCGGGAGCATCTCCTTCGGTTCGGCCCATCCACCGTCCGTCCGGTAATTTCTGCTCCAGCATCACCGTAACGACCCGTTTAAGCCAGCGTTGTTGCCTAGCCAAAGAAATCTCTTGTTGGAGCTGCATAATCTGTTCTCTACGCTGTTCACGAACTTCTGTCGGAACTTGATCCTCTCTTTGGCCAGCCGGCGTATTCTCCTCCTGGGAATAAGGGAACACCCCCAGACGATCAAACTGGACGCGCTGAACAAAATCAACCAGCGTTTGAAATTCCTGCTCTGTTTCTCCAGGAAAACCCGTGATCATGGTCGTTCGTAGGGTGATATCCGGCATAGCGCTACGCAATTTTCTAATCAGAGTTTCAGCTTGCTCTATCGTTCCTCGACGATTCATGTCTTTTAGGATCTTATTATCGGCATGTTGCAGTGGTAAATCAATATACCTGCAAATTTTCGGTTCCTGACGCATAGTTTCAATCAGTTCATCTGTAAAACGCTCAGGATAACAATACATTAACCGAATCCATTCAATCCCCTCAATACGGGCGAGTTGACGAAGTAGCTGAGGCAGGCGGAGTTCTCCTTTAAGGTCTAGGCCGTAGCGTGTGGTATCCTGGGCCATGACCATAATTTCCTTAACTCCTTGAGCAGCCATGTCCCGAACCTCCTGGACCACTGACTCCTCCGGTCGGCTCCGAAAATGTCCGCGCACAGACGGTATGACACAATAAGTACAGTAGTTATCGCAACCCTCTGCAATCTTGACATAAGCTAAATAATCGGGAGTGGAGCGTCTACGGGGCATCTTTTCATCATGGAGAAAATCGGGTGTGCCTGGTTTAATAAGAGTTGTTCGTGTGCTCTCAGCAGCTTGAACTATTTCCGTGATTTCATCAATATTTCCGGTTCCGAGCACGCCATCGAGCTCAGGTATATCCTGCATCAATTCAGATCCATACCGTTGCGCTAAGCACCCTGTTGCAATCAGAGTCTGACAAGAACCGGATTCTTTAAAACCTGCCATCTCAAAAATAGTTTCAATCGACTCTTCCTTTGCCGATTGTATAAAAGTACAGGTATTGACTACAATAATGTCTGCCTCTTCGGGGTTATCAGTAAATATGTAAGCTTGTGCAAGTAATCCCGACATTACTTCGCTGTCTACTTGATTTTTGGGACATCCCAAAGTGACAACTGCAACTTTTTTTGTCAACGTTACACCTCATATCAATGCTCTACATTTTCTAGTATAAACCAACGCTTCCGCAAGGTCAAAATAAATTAGAGGGGACCCACCTAAAGTGAAACTTTCATTCATTTGTTAAGGTCATGTCGTTCAGCTGTCGCAATATAAATCACATTCTCACCAATATTTGTCGCGTGGTCAGCGATACGTTCGAGATAGCGACCTATTAAAGTCAGAGACATGCCTTGATCTAAGATCTCCGGCTCCTTGGACATAAGTACTAAAAGATCACGTACGACATGTTTATACAGATGGTCAACTTCATCATCTTGCACTGCCAGGTTATGTGCGAGATCCATGTCCTCATTACTATATGCCTCTAGTCCCTGCCGCATCATTTCGAGTGCCTTATCAGCCATCAGCGGAATGTCAATAAGTGGCTTACAGAGAGGCCCCTCAATTCTCCGCACAGCCTTAGCAATGTCGATGGCCAAATCTGCCATCCTTTCAAGATCTGTCGATATTTTCATCGCCGAAATAATCTTTCGCAAATCCTTAGCAACTGGCTGCTGAGTTGCGATCAAACGCACACATGCATCATCCACCTGCCGCTCAAAATCATTGACCAATTGATCCTCGGTAATCCAAAATTCTGCTTGGGTCCGATCAAGCGTTATTAGGGCTTGCATACACCCTTGTAGGATTCTTTCCACTTCTTTACCCATATCTTTAAGTAACTTATTCAAAAGAAGTTGTCCTTCATTTAGTGATTGACGCATTGAATATCCCCCTTCATACTATTAAGCTTCATTCATCTATCGATAGAAAACGTGGTTTGTAACGAACCTTATGGCGAGTGGATCCTGAAATCCACTTATTATCCAACAAATTACTAACTATCAGTATACAGTAGACACTGGAAAAAGCCCAGCGCGAGCTGAGCTTTTCCCCTTATCGCGATACTGTGTAAAGTTCAGAACTCTGGACATGGTATGGCATTAAGGAGTGACCAGCACCTCCCCTGAACCTCGGAACCATTGCCACTGGCGGAAACTTAGATCCAGCTATACCAAGGTCTAGCGCAATAATTAATGGTGATAATTTCATTTTT
>JARLHU010000064.1 GCA_031292095.1 Desulfosporosinus sp. | reverse complement strand
TTTGTAGGTATAAAAATTATACCTACAAATTGAATAACAAATCATTATTTTTGTGACTATTCAGGTACTCAGTTAATCAACCACAGATTACACAGATTAACACAGAATAAATACATTTTGGCTCTAAACTACAAATCGCTTGTAACTCAATAATGGCATAGGTCTGTGAATCCCGTTCCACATTCTCCATCCCCTTTATCCTTTGTCTGTGTGTTTCTATCTAATCGTTCTTAATCTGTGTAATCTGTGGAATCTGTGGTTCCCCGTTCAGAATTCCCCGAGGCGTATTTACAGTGTTTTTCCTTGTAGGTATAAAAAAATGCGGGATTTTAGGATATAGTTTTCTTTAGAGGGAAGTTTAACTGGAATGAATTGGGTGAATAATAAGTATTATGGAAAGTATTGAATTGCGTGGCTGTTCAGAAAATGAACTGATACAGATCTGTCAGGAGCTGGGTTTAAAACGGTTTCGGGCGATCCAATTGTTTCAATGGGTGCAACAAAAAGCAGTAACGACCTGGGAGGAAATGAAAAACATCGGGGAACGTGATCGACATGCTTTACGATCTCGCCTGACTTTTAATTCCTTGGAAAAGGTTCGTGAACAACGTTCTAAGGACGGTACTCGAAAGTATCTATTCCGCCTTGACGACGGCGAAACGATTGAGTGCGTTTTAATGGATTATGCGCGGACAACGTCGCGGGATCGCCACACAGTTTGTGTGTCCACTCAAGTCGGATGTGCAGTGGGGTGTGCATTTTGTGCCACAGGGTTGGAAGGGTTTCGGAGAAATCTCAGTGTCGGTGAAATCGTGGGTCAAGTTTTAGATATTACCCATTATGTCCGTCAGGAGGATCCGGATTTCCAGGTGACCAACATTGTCTTTATGGGTATGGGAGAACCCCTTCTCAATTACGATCAGGTTCTCCCGGCGATCCAACTTTTGAATCAAGGACAGGGTCTAAATATTGGCATGCGTCGGATGACAATTTCAACCAGTGGGGTCGTGCCCCAGATTCTTCAACTGGCTAAAGATAACCCTCAGGTGGGTCTCGCTGTCTCACTTCATGCAGCTCAGGATGAAGTGAGAAATGATTTGATCCCGATGAATCGCCGTTATCCGTTGATCCAACTTATGGAGGCCTGCCGCGAGTATACACAAATCACGCATCGTCGGATTACTTTTGAAGTGGCTTTGACCTCGAAGAACGCAAAACGAGAGGAAGCTGAGGCCCTGGTCAGATTATTAAAAGGACAGTTTGGACATGTCAATTTAATTCCGATTAACTCTGTGGCAGGGACCGGAATGGAGCGTCCCGACCCAGAGCTCATGAGCAAGTTTGCTCAGGTGTTAGAAGATGCCGGAATTTCTGTTTCTTCAAGGGAGGAACGTGGTGCAGATATTGACGCAGCATGTGGTCAACTTCGTCGACAGTGGGAGGGTGAGTTATAATGAACCTATTGGCCCGATTTGAAGGGATGGCCGAATTTCTATTTACTGGAGCTTTTAAAAAAGGCGCTGCCCGCCTTCAACCGGTGGAAATTGCCAAAGAACTTGTCAAGGCGATGCTCAAAAATAAGCAGATTAGCATTTCACAGGTGTACGTACCGAATATCTATCGGGTTTATCTCCATTCTAGTGATTGGGGGCCTTTGGCTAGTTTTGGGGATGTGTTTCTGATCGAACTCTCAAAATATTTATTTGCGGAAGCAGCACGGAACGGGTATACTTTTTTAACCAAACCAGCGATCGAGTTGCATTCGGATGAGACGGTAAATCCCCGAGAAATGGTCGTTGAAGTTGACTTTGATGATTCTATCGACGTAGATTGGGGCGATGAGGAAAGAAACGAAGAAGAAAAAAAACCAGAAAAAAAAGAAGAGATCTTGGAAGAACTCGATTGGCGTGAAAGTACAACCATCTTTAAAGAGTACGTCAAGCCAAACTTAGCGGATCAGAGTCTGATAGGAAGGAATTCGGAATATTTTCTCGAAATTATAGAAGGACCAGATATTGGACAGTCGTTTGCGCTGAAAAATGCAGAAGTTTTCATTGGTCGCCATGGGCAATGTGAGTTGGTACTCCATGACCCTGAGGTTTCGCGGCGGCATCTGAAGATTGCGTCGGGAGAGAACAGTTGGTGGGTGGATGATTTGGGAAGTACAAATGGTTCATTTGTCAATGGACAAAGGATTACGCATCTGTCGGTTCTTCCTGGGGACCGTATTCAGATCGGACAAAGTGTTCTGGTGATACAAAAATCACTTCTGGCGTGAACTAAAACTGGAAAGTCTGTGAGTTTTAGCTTCTGATTTCTGATTTCCGACTAGGAGGGTTGTATGCAATTTGTATTAGTCATCGGACGGCTAGCTTTTGTCGCCCTTATCTACCTTTTCATATTCCGTATTTTTACGGCACTTATGGCTGATCTTCAAACAAAGGGGATTTTTCAACACCCGATTAATGAATTTGGACGATTAGAGGTACTGACTGGGGCAGAAACACTTTCTAGAGGGCGCATTTTTAAGGTGGACGGAAAAGGGCTGCGCTTGGGGCGTGGCAAGCATAATGATATCGTTTTACCGGATCATTTTGCTTCCATCGACCATGCTGTTTTTAGATTACAAAAAGGACAAACCATCGTGGAAGACCTGGGCAGTACGAACGGAACTTGGGTTAATGGAGAGCAAATCAATTCTCCTGTACAAATGGTGGCAGGGGATTATGTGAAAATTGGAAGTATTACCTTCCAATACTCGAGGTGGCAAAATGAGAGTACTAAGCTTTAGTGAAAAAGGGTGTATTCGTAAAAATAATGAGGATTCTTTTTTGGCGTTACCCTCCCAAGGCCTCTACGCTGTGGCCGACGGGATGGGTGGGCACCGCGCAGGAGAAGTAGCGTCTGCGACCGCCTTGCAGGAATTGGAAAAATCGATTCCGAGGTTAATTGAACTTGAGGGTCAGGCTTTGGAAAGAGGGTTGTCTGAAGCGTTTGCTCAAGCGAATAAGGTCATCTATGAATCCTCAACAACGAAGCCGGAAAATGCCGGAATGGGAACAACTCTGACAGTCCTGCTGGTGCGCAACGAGACGGTTGTTATTGCTCATGTGGGAGACAGTCGCGCTTATCTATGGCGCGATAAGGAGTTGACTTCCTTGACAATGGACCATTCCTTGGTCGGCGAACTTGTGCGGTTAGGACAGATTTCTCTTGCAGAAGCGGAAAAGCACCCTCAACGGCACGTGCTGATGCGTGCAGTGGGAGCAGACCCAGAGATTGAAATGGATTGTAGGAGTATAAGTCTACAGAGCGGAGATGTTTTCCTTTTGTGTACTGACGGCTTTTCCAATATGATTAGCAATCAGGAACTTGCGGAAGAATTCCTTGAACTGGGCTCCTGGGAAAAAAGATTTGAGAGATTGCGAAAGCTTACACTAGAACGGGGTGCGCCGGATAATTTCACAGCTTTGTGCTGTATTTCGGAGTAAGCCGATGAGGCAATGCTGTGGTTGATTTCAAGAATAGGGGAAGGAAGTATGCAACATAATGCGAGGGGTACGTCGAGTTGCACTTGGTATGGCCTTAAGCTTTTTTATTTTAAGTCTTGGTTTAGTCTATTGGCAGGTTGTTCAGGCGGACACGTTGCTGGAAAATCCAGCCAATCGTCGCTTAATTCTTATGGAGAGCCGTGTGACCCGGGGAGGAATTTTCGATCGTAACGGCGAAATATTAGCACAAATTCAAACCGTCAAAGGTGTGAAAGCTCGAGTGTATCCCAAAGGGGAAATGTTTGAACCTACGCTCGGTTATTCGACTCTAAAACTGGGTTCTTCCGGGCTCGAGGGGACGTTGGCTGATTGGTTGCTGGGAATCAAGCAACCAACCCCTACCCAAGCGGTTCAACAACTGTTCGCACTTCCCCGTCAAGGAGATGACGTGGTGCTCACGTTGGATTCGCGTTTACAGAGCATTGCTTATAATGCGCTTAAGGGCAAGATGGGGGCTGCTGTGGCGATTAATCCACAGACTGGGGAAGTGTTGGCGTTGGTTAGCCAACCCAGTTTTGATCCGACAAATCTAGAACAGAACTGGAAGGACATTCTTAGTCGAACCCAAGAGAGACCCCTAGAAAATCATGCTTTTTCTCTCTTTCCACCGGGATCAACGATGAAAGTGGTTACATCGGCTGCCTTATTTCGGAGCGGGCTCAATACCACGAATTTATATGATAGTACAGGCTCGGCGGTTATAAATGGACAAGTCATTACAGAACAATATGGTGAGGCATTTGGCTGGATTAATTATAATATGGCGTTGGCCCGTTCTTGCAACTCGTATTTTGCGACCTATGGGGTACAGGCCGGTGACAAAAAGTTTCTTGAAGCAGCGAAAGAGTTTGGCTTTGGTCAAAAAATTCCGTTTGATTTAAATATTCCTTTGAGTCAAATTACTAACTCAGCAAAAATGCCTGCGACATTGACAACAAATCTTCTGGCAGCCAGTGCTTTCGGGCAAGGGGAAGTTTTAGTTTCGCCCTTTCATATGGCTTTGATTGCGGCCGGTATCGCGAACCATGGAGTTATTATGACTCCGCATCTTGTCGAACGTGTCCTGGACCCCACTCAAACTGTTATGTTTGAACAAAAACCTGAGCCTTGGCTTAAAGCGCTTTCGAAAGATGAAGCGGATAAGATAACGAGTGCAATGGTTACAGCCGTGACTGATGGAACGGCATCGCCAGGAGCTTTACCAAATATTCAAGTTGCAGCCAAGACGGGTTCAGCGGAACCTGGAGGAAATGTCCCGACTCATGCTTGGTTTATTGCTTTTGCTCCGGCCGAGGCCCCGCGGATTGCGGTAGCTGTGATAGTAGAACATGGGGGAACAGGGGGCGGGGCGGCAGCTCCGATCGCACGACAGATCATGCAAGAAGCATTGAGCCAGAAAGTAGGTGACAAATAGTGAGCAAAATCTTCGGGGGACGATATGAGGTTTTAGAGCGACTCGGTGCCGGCGGGATGGCAATTGTTTATAAGGCCAAGGATCTTCTCCTTAACCGTGTTGTGACGATCAAGGTGCTTCGAGAGCAATTTGTCACAGATGAAGACTTTATTCGCCGTTTTCGGAGGGAAGCTCAATCTGCAGCGAGCTTGTCCCATCCCAATATCGTATCAGTTTACGATGTCGGTAAAGATGGTGATACTGAGTATATTGTTATGGAATACGTGGAAGGCCGTAATCTCAAGGAAATCATCCGAGAGTATGCTCCACTGTCTACAGATCAGTCGATTAACCTCGGGCGGCAAATTACAGAGGCCATACAAAATGCTCATGAGCATCATATTATTCATCGGGATATCAAACCGCACAACATCTTGGTGACGACGGACGGACATGCTAAGGTCACGGATTTTGGGATTGCGCGGGCCGTATCTTCGGCAACAGTAACCCATACTGGGGATATTGTCGGTTCGGTTCATTACTTGTCTCCCGAACAGGCCAAAGGGTTGCCAAGTAACGAGCAATCAGACATCTATTCCTTAGGAATTGTTCTCTATGAATTGATCACGGGTAAAGTTCCCTACGACGGTGAAACTCCAATCGCCATCGCGCTTAAACACCTCCAGGAACAACCCGTGTTGCCAAGTAAGATAAATCCGCGGATCGATAAGGAATTCGAAGCCGTCATCATGCGGGCGATCGCTAAGTCGCCCGAACAACGATATTTGTCGGCTAAAGATTTGCTGGAAGATTTGAAACACATTCAGGCTGGGCGGCCAATTACGCAGCTGGCAATTCCTCTGGCAGATGACCCGGAAGCGACTCAGACTCACAAGGGAATGGGTAAGGTTCTAGCAGATTCCATAGAGAAGATCCCTCTTACTCCCACTAAGCTTAAGAACAAGAAACGCTGGAGATGGATAGTGGCGGGACTGCTGCTTCTCTTTTTGCTTGGTATAGGAATAGCGTTTGCGAACTATATTACGTTAGGCACAACAAAGGTCCCTGATTTACTCGGAAAGACTAATACTGAGGCACAGGGCTTAATTAAACAGGCCAAGCTGAGTTTTAATGATGGAGATGTCACTTACGTGTATGATAATAAAGTGGCGAAAGATCTTATTGTTGCTCAGGTTCCTCAAGCTGGAGAAACGGTCAAAGTTGGACGGCTAATTGTAATCGTGGTGAGCAGAGGTGCTGAGATGGCAATGTTTCCAGACGTGACTACAGGGCAACTGTCTAAACAAAATGCAACGATGCAGATTCAGAATGCTCAATTTACGGCGACGCCAACGTTTGATACTAAGCCCAGTGCAGATGTGCCTAGCGGTTCTGTTATCCAACAGAGTCCTCCGGCAAACACTTCTTATCCTAAAAACGGGCCTATTCATTTAATTATAAGTTCTGGGCCTCAATTCGTTAAGATCAACATGCCCAATGTGATTGGCAAGACGTCTACTGACGCCCAAAAAATACTGGCGGTAGATAATAAGCTAGTTGTTCAAGTAGAAACCCAGGATTCTACGACTTCTCCAGTGGACGTGGTGATGAGCACGACTCCCAATCCAGGGGAAACCATTCAGCAGGGTGATCAAGTTACGATGGTCGTTTCGCGTGGTCCCGGGCCCGTCGCTGATGGAATCGATGCCAAGGCAATTCTAGCCCAGATCCTCGGTGTCGTAACAAAAAACGGTAAAGTCAAACCCCACGGGAATCATTGAACTAAGGCATATGAAAGAAAATAGACTAGCAGACTGACTGGTTATTTTCTTTCATATGCCTAGATTGGTTATCTCAAACAAGATGATTAGTAAGGAGTATATATGATTGTAGGAGTCTTACTTAAAGGCTATGGTGGATTTTATTATGTCTTCGCGGAGGACCGAGTATGGGAGTGTTCCCTGCGCGGTCGCTTTCGTGTTCAAGACCAAGACTTTTTACCCGGAGACCGGGTGAAGATTTTACCAGAAGGGGAGAATAAGGCGACGATTGAGACTGTGGAGCCACGGCGTAACGCATTAAGTCGTCCTGCAATTGCTAATGTGGACCAAGCTCTTCTAGTCTTCGCCATGACGTCCCCTAAGCCAGATCTTAATCTGCTGGATCGTTTGTTAGTTCAGGTGACCTATGCGGAAATCAAACCTATTCTAGTTTTTACGAAATTAGATAAATATGAACCCTCGTTAACTAGTGGCTCTGTGGAACCTACAATTACGGATGTATACCGCCAAATAGGATATAATGTGTTTGAAGTCTCCAATGAAACGGGTCAGGGAATTGAAGAAGTCAAAGCTCAGTTGGCGGAGCAGGTTAGTGTGCTGGCAGGGCCTTCAGGTTCTGGAAAATCTAGTCTCTTTAATGCCTTATCTCCCGGAAAAAAACTAAAGACCGGTGAAATTAGTCTAAAGTCCAAGCGTGGCCGCCATACCACACGTCATGTGGAATTGATGGTCTGTGCTGGGGGTCTGGTGGCAGACACACCGGGATTTTCTTCCCTCTTTTTACCGACTATGAAACGCGCGGAGTTGACAGACTGTTTTCCGGAAATTGCCCAGCGTCGCCGCCAGTGTCGTTTCAACAGTTGCCTGCATGATAAGGAACCGAATTGTGCGATTAAAGCTGCCCTTGAAAACGGGGAAATTTCGGCTGTCCGTTATGAACACTACCTGATATTCTTACAAGAAGTAATTGAAGCTGAGAGGAGATATTAATGTGATTCAGATTGCCCCTTCTATTTTATCCGCCGATTTCTCCAGACTAGGAGAGCAGGTGCGTTTGGTTGAGGATGCAGGTGCAGAAGTTTTGCATATT
Organism: Desulfosporosinus sp.; assembly: GCA_031292095.1. Classification (GTDB taxonomy): domain Bacteria; phylum Bacillota; class Desulfitobacteriia; order Desulfitobacteriales; family Desulfitobacteriaceae; genus Desulfosporosinus. Next base: position 2,976 of record JARLHU010000064.1, on the reverse strand, counting down.
GATGTTATGGATGGGCACTTTGTCCCGAATCTTACGTTTGGGCCGGCGCTGGTTAAATCCTTAAGGGCGCATTCGCGTTTGCGTTTTGATGTCCATCTGATGGTTGAAGAACCTGAACGTTTCATCGCAGATTTTGCTGCTGCTGGTGCCGACCATATTACCTTTCATTTAGAGACATCCCTCCATGTGCACCGTTTGATTCAACAGATCAAAGAGCATGGGATGACAGCTGGAATTGCACTCAATCCCGCGACGCCGCTGGATGGTATAAAGTATATTTTAGAAGATTTAGATATGGTGCTGTTGATGACGGTCAACCCCGGATTCGGAGGACAAAAATTCATACCTAACGTTATTCCCAAAATCCAGGTCCTTCATCGCCATCTTGAACAAATGCAATCCGATTGCCAGATTGAAGTAGATGGGGGAATTAATCTGGAAACGGCACCCGTGGCCGCAAAGGCTGGGGCTCATATTTTGGTGGCTGGAGCGGCAGTTTTTGCTCAGTCTGATCCCAAACAAGCAGTAGATAAACTCCGTCAAGCGGCAGGCTTAGTGAATTAGGCATATGAAAGAAAATAACAAGTCAAAGATGCCAAGGATATTTTGTGTCAGACAAGGAGGTATGTTTACCTCATAGTGGGGCTATTAGGTAAACATACCGACGCAGTATGACGCGAAATAGACTGGCATACTGACTGGTTATTTTCTTGAATGTGCCTTAAGGAGTAAAATGAAGATTGCAGTATTAGCCAATGGTGTTTGGGATGTGGAGTGGGGAAAACAAGTCCTCAAAGAAGTGGATTTTTTGATATGTGCAGATGGGGGGGCGAATTATGCCGCCTTATCTGGAGGCATGCCTAACCTTGTGATCGGAGATTTAGATTCAATATTACCTGAGAATTTAAATCAATGTGCCAAGGCAGGGTGCGTGATTGAACAATACCCCTGTGAAAAGGATGAAACGGATCTTGAATTGGCGCTTTTACGAGCTGAGGAACAGGCCCGTTTTGTTGGTCAAACAGATATTTGGTTGTATGGAGCGACTGGGAAACGGATTGATCATTTCTTGGGTAATCTAGCCCTTATGCTCGCCTACGCTAGAAAAGGGTACACGATTCGCATGGCTGATCCCGAACAGGAGCTGTGGATTCTGCAAGGTCGTGAAGAGATAAGGCGGTCACTTGGGCAGGAACTCTCCTTGATCGCTTTGTCGGAGCAGGCGATTGTTACGACTGAGGGGCTACGTTACCCGCTTCAGCAGGATGTTCTATTCCAGGAATCTCCGCGCGGTGTGAGTAATGTATTTCTTGGAGAGGAAGCTGTGATTCAGGTTCACGAAGGGTGGGTGCTCGTGGTTTTGCCTAGGAACGCCGGGATGGTGTGATGTTGCTCCGCTCACCCACAGCGCCGACGCTATCACGCTTGATTACGAAGCGAGCGTTGGCAAAACCTCTGGGTTGTTCTGCATGTGAACCGTTGCCACGCTACGCGCTTCGTAATCTAAGCGTGATTGACGCGTCTCTGCTGGATGGGTTCACTCCGCAAAATCACACCATCCTGGGGTTTGAGGACCATTTGGGCTGGAAACGACTTAGGCTAGGGACGACTTAGGCTAGGAAACGACTTAGGCTGGGGAACGACGTGGGTGTGTGGACGGTTGAATTGCTGCGCTCTCAACAGCGCTGTGGGCGCTTTGGTATTAAATTAAAGGATTAGAAAAGGAAGACGATTATGCAACACGATGAACTTTGGATTGGGACGATGTTGGAGGGGAAGGCGCGATGGGTCGCGGTTAGGACAACGGATACGGTTGAGGAGGCTCGTAGGCGACATGGGATGTCGCCGGTTGCTACGGCGGCATTGGGCCGGTTGATGACTGGGACGCTTATTTTGGCTAGTTCACTTAAGGGAGAAGAGAGTATCACCTTGCGATTATTGGGAGATGGCCCGTTAGAAGGGGTTGTTGCTGTGGGGAATGCGCAGGGAGAGGTTCGGGGTTATGTTCAGGAGCCGTTGGTGGAGCTGCCGTTAAAGGAGTCTGGCAAACTTGATGTGGGATCGGCGGTTGGACTTGGTGAGTTGGCTGTCAGTCGGAGTTTGCAGAATGGTGAAGTCTATACAGGAATGGTCCCGATGGTTAGCGGCGAAATTGCCGAGGATCTGGTGCATTATTTGTTGACTTCTGAACAGATTCCCTCAGCTATGCTGCTTGGGGTGCGTGTGGAAAAAGATTGTCATGTTGATGGGGCAGCGGGGTTTTTGATCCAACCGTTGCCTGGAGCGACTGAGGGGGATATTCAAGCCATCGAAAGCCAACTCGGGCAGTTACGAGTGGGAATAAGTGAATTAGTGGCTCAGAGCCAAAGTATGGACGAATTGCTGGACCATCTTCTGGGACAACTCCCTTATCATGTCTTGGAGCGTCGGAAGGTAGGATTTTCTTGCACGTGTTCAAAGGCACGTCTGACTGATACCTTAGTTTCTTTAGGTAAAAAAGAATTAGCAGACCTGATCTCGGATGGGAAAGCCGAGATGGTCTGCCATTTTTGCAATGAACATTATTCATTTAATGTGGAAGAGCTTCAACAGATTTGGGAGAGGGGGATGGTGTGAAATTGCACGCCGCACCACAGCGCCGACGCTATCACGCTTGATTACGAAGCGAGCGTTGGCAAAACCTCAGGGTAATACCTGATGTGTGTCGCTCCTTGCCATCCTTGGCACCGCGACATCAGTCCATCACGACACCTTGCCATCCATGGCGGTGTTCTAACCTCAAACATCCTTGTTTGAGTCATGGCGGTGTTCTAACCTCGAACATCCTTGTTCGAGTCTTGGACAAGTCCCGTTGCCACGCTACGCGCTTCGTAATTTAAGCGTGATTGACGCGTCTCTGCTGGATGGTTTGGCTTTGCAAGTTAACACCATCCAGGGACGAAGTGTAAGGAAATGAAAAAAGCCCGACAATGTCGA
>JARLHU010000063.1 GCA_031292095.1 Desulfosporosinus sp. | reverse complement strand
AGGGACCTTGTGCACTGCCCCGTGTCTGGGGTCGGTCGCTTGAACGGAAGTTTGCTAGGCTGCTTACGTAAAGACGTCGCGCTGTGTCACACTGCGTCCTGGGCTTGGGTCGGGGAACGGAAAGTCTGGGAGACGGGCTGTTTGGAGAGACGGCACATTTCATGTGCACCGTCTGTGTTTGGGGTCGCTTGAACGGTATGAATGCAAGCAGTGCAAGTCGGGGACGGTTCTTGACTTGCACTGCCCCGTGTCTGGGGTCGGTCGCTAGAACGGAAGTTTGCTAGGTTACTTATGCAAAGATGTTGCGCTCGTGTCACATTGCGTTCTGTGGCATGGAACGGAGGAAATGTCTCCACGAATTATACGATACGCGGCTGTTGAACCTTGGATTTCGAACTTCGAGCCTCGAAATTCGGACTTCGATTAAGTGGTTGCTTATAAGGTAATATTGATTTATAATAAAACCGAGTATTTCACTAAGGAATCCAAAGGAGGAAACATATATGTTAACAAAAGAGATGACAGTAGGCCAAGTGTTGAAATTATATCCTCAAACTGTTCAAGTTTTCTTGGAGCTTGGAATGCATTGCTTAGGATGTCCGTCTTCCACAATGGAAAGCATCGAAGGCGCTGCCTTAACCCATGGACGAAATGCTGAAGAGTTGGTTGCACAATTGAACAAGGCAATAGCTGTTGTTTGATTTTAAAGTGACTTAATTAGACGAGCTGGCCCAAATATAGAGGGTCAGCTCTTTTTTGTTAAAACAAATTTTATAGTTTAAATTTAATGGGTACAAACACATATATGGTAGCTTACCATATATTGTTAATAAGTAATAAGAAGAAATACTAATCGCAATGCGAAACAACATTAATCTCTTAGTGTAATTTAAGGAGGAAATTAATATGGAATTACGTTCCGTTGCTTATAATCCAACTCCCGCACCTAATATGGGTGGAATGATGCAAGGTATGCAAGGTATGCAAGGTATGCAGGGTATGCAGGGTATGAATCAAGAAATGCAAGGCATGCCGGGAATGCAAGGTATGCAAGGTATGAATCAAGAAATGCAGGGCATGCCGGGTATGCAAGGTATGAACCACGAAATGCAAGGCATGCAAGGTATGCATCAGGAAATGCATCCGGAGATGCAAGGAATGCCCGAAATGGAAAGGATGCTGCATGGAATGCATGGAATGCAAGGGGCACCTGGGGCGTACCCACACTTTGACTACGATCCTTGTTGTCAAATGCCTTGTCCGCCCTGCAGTGAGCCCATAATGCAGCCTACTTGTCCGATGCCGATGCCTACTCCACTTCCGGCTCCGACGCCAACTCCTGCACACGAGGTCTATGTAGTGAAACCGGGAGATAGCGTTTACAAAATCGCAAAGCGCTATGGGACCACTATGCAGGCCATCATCCTTGCGAATAACTTGCGTAATCCGGATCGCATTTATCCAGGAGAGATCTTGTATATTCCCGGAGCATCTGCGTCGAAATTTCGTGGCTAGCACTCATACGGTTAGTCTCATCTAATCCTGATGATTTGAAGACAAGCCTGAACCTTGAGCGAATACTTTAGGTTCAGGCTTTTTTGCGTTATAAGACCCTGTTCGGAAATATGTAATATGTTGTTATGTATTACATGCTGGGTATACTAGTCAGACTCCATTAAGCTTAATGTAAGGTTCAGAAAATAACTTTATTTCAATCTTCGTTGACCCAAGCCAGAAAAAATTTTTGGCTTAAATAAGAGCATAAGGTAATTGTGTCATGACGAAGATAATAGGGCGTTTAGAAATGTAACAAAGAACCGTCCCTAGTTGCATGTATGCTAGTTACATGCGAAGCAGGGAAAATGTTGATGTGAGTCGAAATATAGACAAAAGGGTATGGAAGGAGAACGAAAAATGGAATATCAAGTAGGTATTCTTGGCGGGGGTCCTGGTGGATATGTTTGTGCTTTAAGAGCTGCTCAACTGGGCTTGTCAGTTGTACTGATTGAAGGTGAACGACTAGGGGGTACCTGTTTGAACCGGGGTTGTATTCCTACTAAAGCTTTGGTAACAAGTGCAGATTTATGGCGGGAGATAGGGCGTGCTGCAGAGTTCGGCTTGAATGTGGGTGAAAAACGTGTGGATTATGCTGCTGTGATCGCAAGAAAAAATCAAGTGGTCAATTCACTCGTTGGTGGTGTGGAGAAGTTAATGAAAGCGGCGAACATTCGCGTGGTCAAAGGCTGGGGTGAATTCAAAGTTGTCGGGCAGATTTCAGTGACTACGGAAAATGGGGTTGAACATATTTCAGTGGAGAATGTGGTATTGGCGACAGGGTCTTCGTCTATACGTATACCGATCTCTGGGGCAGATCTCCCGGGGGTTGTAACCAGTGAGGAACTATTGGAAGAAACAGAACTGCCCAAACGGCTCGTTGTAATTGGAGGCGGCGTTATCGGTTTAGAATTTGCCTCAATATTTCAAACGTTTGGCGTTCAGGTTAGCGTGGTGGAGATGCTTCCTACCTTGTTGCCTGCTCTCGATGAGGAAATCCCGAAGCGGTTAACTCCGTTGTTAAAACGCAGTGGGATGGAGATTCTGACTAAAACGGCGGTTAAAAAGATTTACCAAGAGGGGGGGGGCCTCATTGTTGAGGTTGAAGATGCTAAAGGGGTAAAGGGAATCCCGGCTGACCGAGTCCTTCTTTCTACCGGACGCAGACCGAGTTTGCGGGGGATTGATGTGGATAACCTGGGTCTAGAGATGGAAAAAGGAGCTATCAAAGTGAATGCTCAAATGCAGACGAATCTTCCCCATGTTTACGCAATCGGCGATGTAGTGGGGGGAATTATGTTGGCCCATGTTGCTACTGCGGAAGGGATCATAGCAATAGAACACATCGGAGGTAGTTCTGTGGCCATGAGTTATAGAGCTATACCAAGTGCCATTTTTACGCATCCGGAGATTGCAACAGTCGGTTATACGGAACAGGAACTAAAGGCTTTAGGAAAAGTTTATCGTGTCAGCAAATTCCCGTTCTCTGCGAATGGTAAGGCTCTGGCCATGGGAGAGAGCGTTGGCTTGGTGAAAATTTTGGCCGATGAGGAGGGCGTGATTGTGGGGGCGAGCATCATGGGCCCCCAAGCTAGTAGTTTGATTGCAGAATTAGTAATTGCCGTAGAAAAAGGACTATCGGCTGAGAATATTGCCCGAACGGTTCATGCTCATCCGACTTTACCTGAAGCTATTATGGAGGCAGCACATGGCATTGGCAGTAAACCGCTTCATTTAGCATAGACTAGTTTAGGTTGGTTGAAAGTGGGAGACTCAGATGTAGATAAATATGGAATGATAGTTGCCATCAAAGCAATCTGTTTGAGCGCCATTTAAGTAATCCACTTAAACGGCGCTCGTTTTGTTAAATAACTAATGCAATTCGACTCCAATCGACGGGATTTGTCAGACTGATGGGTTCGAGGAGTAGGACCTTTTTCCTCGTATTAAATATTTGTAAGAAAGAGGCTAAATTTAGGTTGCATGATTATCCATCTAAAGGTAGAATTAGTGGTGTTGAGTGGGGTAAAGTGGGGCGAGCGACCACAGCTGTGGGGTGAACAATATGTTTATGGGGGAATACGTTCATACAATTGATGGGAAAGGTCGGCTGATTATTCCGGCTAAATTCCGAGAGGCCTTGGGAGAACAATTTATTGTCACCAAAGGCTTAGATCATTGTCTGTTTGTTTACCCTCCTTCAGAATGGAGCACCTTGGAGACTAAGTTGCGCGCTTTGCCATTTACCCAGCCCGATGTGCGGGCTTTTGTTCGTTTCTTTTTTTCTGGGGCGACGGAATGTGAACTGGACAAGCAGGGAAGAATCCTATTGCCGGCTAATTTGCGTGACTACGCACAATTGGAGAAAAATCTGGTGCTGGTTGGAGTGTCAAGCCGTGTTGAGATTTGGAGCGAGACACTTTGGACAGAATACAGTCGGCAAGCAGAAGATGCTTATGCCAGTGCTGCTGAATCCCTAGTACAGCTAGGTATATAGAAAGGAACGGATACACTTGGATTTTAATCATGTCACTGTTTTGTTAAATGAGACGGTTGATGCGGTAGTTACGAACCCCTCAGGTAAGTTTGTTGATTGTACACTGGGTGGGGCTGGACATAGCCAAAGGGTTTTAACGAAGCTCAACGAGACCGGAAAACTAATCTGTTTTGATCAAGATGCCTGGGCGATTTCTCACGCCCAAGAAATTTTTGCCAAAGATGAACGTGTCACCTTAGTCAACCGGAACTTTGAATACTTGGAAGAAACCTTAAAAGAATTAGACCTACTGCCCGTGAATGGGATCTTGTTCGATTTAGGGGTCTCATCTCCTCAATTAGATGAGGCTGAACGTGGTTTCAGTTATATGCAGGATGCACCTTTGGATATGCGAATGGATCCTTTGAGCTCCTTGACTGCTCGGGAACTTGTGAATACCTGGAGTGAAGAAGAATTGGCCCAGGTTATCTGGAAATTTTCTGAAGAAAAATGGTCGAAACGAATTGCGCAATTTATCGTGAAAATTCGGAACGTGCGATTACTGGAGACAACGGGCGATCTGGTTGAGGTGATCAAAGCAGCGGTGCCGGCCGCGGTTCGGCGCAGTGGACCCCATCCTGCTAAACGTACATTTCAGGCAATCCGGATCGCAGTGAACGATGAACTGGGGGTCTTGGATCGAGTGCTGGATCAAGCGCTGCGTTGTCTGGATCACGGAGGCAGAATCGGCGTGATTACCTTTCACTCGCTCGAGGATCGTATTGTGAAAGACAGAATGAAATCCTGGCTTGGGCGATGCACGTGTCCTTCGGAATTACCGATCTGTCGGTGCGGGGCTAAGACAATAGCTAAGGTCTTGACCCGAAAGCCCATTCTTCCCTCTGAAGAGGAAGTCGAGCAAAACCCGCGTTCCAGAAGTGCTAAATTGCGGGTTGCTGAAAAAATATAACGGTCTAAAGCAAAAGGAGGCTGAATACTCTTGGTAGTGGCGCAGGAAAAGATTTTGTGGCAAGAACCATTAATGCAAAAATCCAGCAAGAGAAACCCTCGGCCAGTGAAAAGAAGGAATCGGTACGCCAAAGGAAAAAGTATCATGATGTTGGCCTTCATTGTTGGGCTGACGGGTGCAATTGGGGCAGAAACGATCCAACTGACGGTTGTCCAAGGGGCACAAGTTCGATCCTTGGAGAAGGACATTGCCACGATTAAGGATCAGAATGATCTTCTGCAAATGGAGGCGGATAAACTTCGTGCGGTAGGTCGGATTGAAAGCGCAGCACTAGCTATGGGCATGGAAAAACCTGCGGGGATAGTGTATGTGGCAGGTGCAGTGCCTGCGGTCAAAAATCAAAAGGGGGCTCCGTCGACCCAAGTCGCAACTCAACCTGCTGAGTCTAAACCCACGGCACTTAATCAATTTCTGCAGAAATTTACTAGTTTTTTCGCTTCAACACAACGATAGGATAAAGGCGCTTTGGGTACGCGGAGACCCCGGAAAGGGGGGAGGACTTGTGAGTCCTTTTGTTGTTATGCGTAAACGAATCGCTTTTCTTTTTTTGTGTGTGAGTATTTTTTTAGTTGTCTTAATCATTCGATTGGGTTTCGTGCAACTCAATCAGGGAGCTGATTTGCGTAAAAAGGCGGATGATTCTCATTTCCGCGGTGTTCCGGTAGCACCCAAACGGGGCAATATTGAGGATCGTCAAGGGAATGTCTTAGCGATGAGTGTCAGTAGTGAAACAGTTTATGCCATTCCGGCGGAGGTTAGGCAGTCTGGCCGAGCTAAAGAGATGGCTTTGACCTTGTCCCAGCTCTTAGGGCAACCTGCAGCTGAAGTCGAAGGGCATATTACGAAACGTACAGCGTTAGAATACATTCAGAAGCAGGTTAAACCGGAAGTGGCAGCTCAAATACGGGCGTTAGCGCTCCCAGGGATAGGAACCACGGAGGACAGCCAACGCTACTATCCGTTCGGGTCACTAGCGTCTCATATTATCGGATTTGCTGGGATTGACAATCAAGGCTTAGAAGGGATAGAGTTAACCAGAGAATCAGAGCTAAAGGGGATTCCAGGCAGCATTCTCCAAGAATTTGGTGCCAATGGGATTCCTCTTCCTCAGGCGGAACATCAGTACTTGGCTCCCAAACAAGGAGACACAGTGCGCTTAACCATTGATAAGAATATCCAGGCTTTTGCGGAGCGGGAGTTGCAGAAGTTGATGTCTGGCCAAGGTATAAACATGAACGGACAGGTACCCAAAAGCGCTTCTATTTTGGCGATGGATCCAAATACAGGAGAAATGCTCGCCTTGGCTTCGGCGCCGGCCTTTGACCCTAATCATTATCAGGAATCGGATCCCAGTGCTAGGCGGAATATTGCTATTCAAAACGGCTATGAACCGGGGTCAACCTTTAAAATTATTACCTTGGCGGCCGCGCTCGAAGAAAAGAAAATTAAAACAACGGAGCACTTTTTTGATAAAGGATTTTCTACCGTTCTGGGTAAAAACGTAAAATGCTGGAAGGCTGGGGGGCATGGTGACCAAACCTTCATGCAAGTGGCCGAAAATTCCTGTAACCCAGGTTTTGTTGAAATGGGACAGCGCCTAGGAATGGACGCTTTTTATAAATATCTTGGCGATTTTGGGTTTGGTAAGAAAACGGGCATTGAAATGTCTGGCGAAGCGGTAGGAATTCTGGCAAATAAGAAAAAAGCGACCGCATTGGACTTGGCGACAATGTCGATTGGGCAAACGAATAACGTTACCCCTATTCAACTTTTGACAGCAGTTTCTGCGGTAGCTAACGGCGGTACACTGGTTAAGCCACAACTGGTGAAAGAAATTGTCGGTCCTAGCGGGAGGATTGTGACCCCTTTCACAAAAGAAGTAGTGCGACGCGTTATCAGTGAAGATACTTCAACATTAGAACGCGAAATTCTGGAATCGGTCGTGACTAACGGAACCGGGCGTCGGTCCTTTCTCCCTGGCTACCGTGTAGCTGGAAAAACAGGGACAGCGCAAAAAGTGGCGAATGGAGGATATATTCAAGGAGAGTATGTTGCTTCATTTGTGGCGTTTGCCCCGGCAGACAAACCGCGGCTGGCGATGTTGGCCGTGATCGACGGTGTTCCGTTTTATGGCGGGGTTGTCGCAGCTCCTGTGCTTCAGAGTGTTATGCTTGATTCTTTAAGGTACCTCGGTATTCAGCCGGATACCCAGGCGCCAATGGTGCCCGGCAAACCTCTGCCCGGCCTTGAATTTTCACCGATTAAGAAGGCGGCTGTTGTTCCTTCAGTCTTAGGAATGCCATTGGCCGAAGCAGAAAAAGCTTTGACGGGGGCCGGGTTTAAAGCCATAACGGAAGGTCAGGGTGCGATGGTGCTCGACCAAATTCCTCATGGAGATGCCCAAGTTGAGGCGGGATCGAATATTCTCCTCTATCTAGGCCAGGATGCTTCAACTCCGACGCTTGCCCATTGGTGGGAAGATGAGGATGAAGATGTTGAAGCAATGCAGAGTCTGACGGGGCGCGTTCCGATCTCAGTCAGTCCCCTTGGACGCTAAGTCAGAGGTCAGAAGCCGGAAGTCGGATGTTGGGGCAATGGGAAGTGGATGATCGGTTGTTGAGGTCTGCTGGAGGGGTAATTTGTCTATAATAAAGCTAGGAGCGTTCATCAGAGCGATGTGTGACCTTATTAACTTGGAAAGGAATGATGAGGAATGCAATCAGCGAACAAGTCACTGTCCGAGATAATAAAGGAAATCGAGGTCATTGCCTCATCGGGCAATCTCGAAGTTATCATCAGGGGGATGTCGATGGATTCACGGCGTGTTCAACCGGGTGATCTTTATGCTTGTGTCCCGGGATTCCAGGTGGACGGTCATGATTTTGCGGCGAGTGCCATCGCTTCAGGAGCGGTGGCCCTGCTGGTTGAGCATTTGTTACCACTCGATGTTCCTCAAATAAGGGTTTCTAATGTGCGTCAGGTCATGGGGCTATTAGCGGCTAAAGTTTATGGCTGTCCCAGCGAGCAACTGGAGCTGGTTGGTGTGACGGGCACGAACGGAAAAACGACTATTACCTACCTTATTGAGAAAATCGGGACAAAGCAAGGCCTGAAGGTGGGCTTAATAGGAACGCTCGGCTCCAGGATCGACGGACGAGATATCCCAGGGGAGAGAACGACTCCGGAAGCCATCGAAATTCAAAAGCTTCTGGGTGAGATGGTGGCGGAAGGGGTAAGTCTGGCAATAATGGAAGTGTCCTCCCATGCCTTGGATCTTGGACGCGTCGTTGGTTGCGAATTTGATGTCGGTATTTTCACGAATTTGACACAAGATCATTTGGATTATCATAAGACTATGGAGGACTATCTTCACGCTAAATCCCTTTTATTTTCTAATTTAAAAGGAGTAAAACAGTCCAAACTTAGTATTTTAAATGGAGATGATCCCGCTTTTTCTATACTTCGCCAAGCTTCGGCCGCGCGGGTCGCGAGTTACGGGATTCACAATGATGTGGATTACCGGGCAGAGAAGGTTGAAGTCACCTCAGAGGGGGTGCGCTTTCTAGTTCGTTTCCGTGAGGAGCTACAGGAGATACGGTATGCTACCCCTGGGGTTTTTAGCGTCTATAACGCCTTGGCAGCGTTTGTTTGGGGTGTTGAAAGGGGTTATGATAAAGCGGTTGTTGCGGAAGCACTAGCAGAAATAATGGGTGTGCCGGGGCGTTTTGAAAGTGTTCGTATCGGACAGCCGTTCCAAGTTATTGTGGATTATGCACATACGCCCGATGGCTTAGAAAACGTTGTGCGAACCGCTCGAGGTTTCACCCAAGGAAGACTCATTACTGTCTTCGGGTGTGGAGGAGATAGGGATCGGGGAAAACGCCCGCTCATGGGGGAGGTCGCCTCGCAGTGGAGTGACTTTGTCATCGTGACTTCGGATAATCCCCGTACTGAAGATCCTGATCAAATTATTCGTGAGGTCCTTGGTGGAGTTTCTGGAGTGGAGTATGTTGCGTTGCGTGACCGGAGGGAAGCCATTTGGAGCGCCTGTCGTATGGCGAAACCGGGAGATACAATTCTGATCGCCGGCAAAGGGCACGAAACTTATCAGATTTTTGGGACTGAGGTTCATCCGTTTGATGACAGGGAAGTAGCACGTGAAGCATTAGGGGGGCTAGGATATGCACAAGTGGACAGCTGAGGCAGTAGCCCGGATTGCGCGAGGAACCTTGATCGGAAAAACTGATTTAGAGGTTCAAGGGTGTATTATAGATAGTCGCCAAGCTCAGGGTGGGGAAATGTTTTTCGCCCTACCAGGTGAGAAAGTGGACGGGCATGATTATATTGAGGCCGCCTGGACAAATGGAGCGGTGCTAGTGGTTGCGGATGAGGCCCGTTTTCAGGGGGCAGAGAAGACTCCTTATACGCCTGAAGGAAAGGCTCTTCTGCTTGTGAATTCTGTGGTTAAGGCACTTCAGGAATTGGCCCAGGCCTGGCGTTGGGAATTAGGGGCTAAGGTGGTCGGCGTTACTGGAAGTAATGGGAAAACTACCACGAAGGATATGATCTCTGCGGTCCTGTCTCGGCACTTTCGCGTTTATCACAATAAGGAAAACCATAACAACGAATTGGGGCTACCATTAACTGTCCTAAATGCGCCACAGGGTACTGAAATCTTGGTCCTCGAGATGGGGATGCGTGGCTCAGGTGAGATCAAAGCTTTATGTGAGATTGCAAAACCGGATATCGGTGTGATCACCAATATCGGCACAACCCATTTAGAGCTTTTACTGACGCAGGAGCGAATTGCTCAGGCGAAATGGGAGATAATTGAGGCTCTGCCGGAAGACGGAATTGCTATCATAAACGCTGAAGATTCGTTGTCTGTCCAAAAGGCGAAGCAGGATCCACATTCGATTCGATTCTATGGTCTAGAAGGTGCTTTTACAGAGCCAGACTTTAAAGGGACTCAGCTACGGCCTTGGGGAGCTTTGGGGACGACGTTCGAGGTAAATTATAGGGGTGAAAACACAACGGTCAATCTTCCCCTACCTGGTCAACACAATGTCTTGGACGCTCTGGCAGCGCTTGCTGTAGGCAAGGTCCTTGGTGTTTCGTTAGGTGAAGGGTGTGTAGGGCTTGGTAAGTTGAAATTGTCCAAAATGCGCTTAGAGGTACGTTATGGAATCTTTGGAGCCACTCTCCTTAACGATGTCTATAACGCGAATCCTACTTCGATGCTGGCTTCATTGCAGGTTCTCAAGGAGCGTGCCGGTGTAAACAAAACCCTTGCAATTTTAGGCGAAATGTATGAACTAGGAACTTCGGCAGAATCAGGTCATCGCGAAGTTGGCGAAACTCTGGCCAAGCTAGGAATCAGTGAATTGATTACCGTGGGCAAATTGGCAGAAGAAATTGCGCAGGGAGCACGTTTGGCTGGATACGCAGAGGAGCATATCAAGGTGACGTCTACGCGCGAGGAAGCGGTGACGAAGGCGAAGGATCTCCTTGAACTATTTGGACCGGGGATATGGGTCTTGATTAAAGGATCCCGAGGAATGAAAATGGAAGAGATCACGACGCAACTTGAAGAGTAAAGGATGGAATAGCACATGTCTGAGCGTTTAGTCTTGGCGGCAGGATTATCCCTTATCATCACGTTGGTCCTGAGCCCTTTTCTGATTCCGGTCTTAAGGATCCTTAAGTTCGGTCAAAATGTACGTGATGATGGTCCTAAAAGACACTTAAAAAAGGCCGGAACCCCAACGATGGGTGGCATTATTTTTCTTGTCGGAATTATTGTTAGTGCTTTGGTTTCGGCAGAACAACCAACCTCTTTGGAAATGGTAACGTTGGTGGGAATCACTCTGGGATTTGGATTAATTGGATTTATTGATGATTTTATTAAAGTAGTGATGCATCGTTCCTTAGGGCTGCGGGCCTACCAAAAACTTATCGGTCAGTTTGGCATGGCCTTTGTTCTGATGTGGGTGTCCGTGCATTGGCTGGGACGGGGAACGGATGTTGCTATTCCTTTTACAACCATCCATTTGGAGCTGGGCTGGTTTTACTATTTCTTGATTTCTATTGTGATCGTGGGAATGACCAATGCTGTTAATCTTACCGATGGGTTGGATGGTTTGGCAGCGGGGAGCACGATGTTGGCAGGGCTCGGCTATCTTGCGATTGCCCTACTCGCTGCCATTCAAGGGGGTGGGGTTGCGGTACTCGCACACGAGACAGATATGGCAGTTTTTGCAGCGGCCTTGGTCGGTGGCTGTCTTGGATTCTTGCGCTTTAATACTTACCCTGCCCGCATATTTATGGGAGATACAGGGTCGTTGGCCCTAGGTGGGGCTTTAGTAAGTTTGGCAGTACTCACGAAAAGCGAATTAGTGCTTATAGTGATCGGAGGACTATTCGCCTTGGAATTACTTTCGGTGATTATTCAAGTTTTTTCGTTTAAAACTAGGGGGAAAAGGATCTTTCGGATGAGCCCGATTCATCATCACTTTGAACTTGGAGGCTGGGGCGAATGGAAAGTGGTGCTTGTTTTTTGGGCTGTGGCGTTGGTTTGTGCAGTTCTTGGGGTTGTGGGGTATTTGCCGACTCTAGGGTAGATCGTCAGTTTCTTAGCACGTTCGCACGCGTTCCATTGCTATTCGCTTGTCGCTAAGGCTAAAACGCAAAACCTCTGGGTTGTTCTGAATGTTAACCATTGCGTTTCTTAACGCCTTATCGACTGCGCTCATTGACGCAATTCCACTAAAGTGCTTCACTAAGCTAAGAAACTTCCTCTGGGCTTGGGGTCGACGAGGGTTTGGAACGACGGGGGGGCTGGGACGCTGTTTGCGTTAATCACGCAAAGACGCTTGAGGGCTAGCAGGACGTATGTTGGTGTGGGACGCAGACGCAAGTCGGGGATGGTTCTTGATTGCATATTTGCGTTAATCACGCAAAGACGCTTGAGGGCTAGCAGGACGAGATGCAAGTCGGGGACGGTTCTTGCTTGCGACAAACGTCCTGTTCGAGTCTTGGACAAGTCCTGTTGCGTTTCTTAACGCAAAATCGACTGTGCTCATTGACATTATTTCGCTCTATGCGCTCTCTGGGCTAAGGGAAAATTCTCGTCATAATATGTAGAAACAATATAGTATCTTGTAAAGTAAAAATGAAGGAGAAAATAATTGTGCTAAGAAGAGAGCCTATAGGTAATGAATTTATATCAGAATTATGGGAAACAGAAAGAATGATTATTAGGGATGCAAATTTACAGGATGTGTGCAGATTACAAGAAATATATATGCAGTCTCGAAGCACGGAAGGATGGACTAGGGATGAAGAGTTTACAAGCGAATATATCCTTAATGCTGTTAACAATGGTAATTTACCACCTAACGGATTGAAAGAGTTTTATAGAATTCAAATAATCACTCATAAGAATTCATCGGAAATCATGGGGTTTATTGAATGTTATCATGGCTATCCTGACAAAGAAGTATTATATATTGGTACACTTTTGTTAAGCGAAGATTACCGTAATAATGGTTATGGTCAAGAAGTTATGAATAAATTATTTAAACAAGCGTTAGAACTAAGATTTCAGCAAGCTAGGCTTGGAGTTACGCTGAAAAATTGGCAAGGAATATATTTTTGGACTAAATTAGGGTTCAATAGAATTATAAAATTCTGTGGAGATAGAGTGTTGGCCAAGGACTCTTTTGCAGTATTGGAACTCGGAAAAAACCTATAATAAATGTTAATAACCGTCCTTACTTGAGCAATGCCCACATATTTCAAGGGATTTTTAGGTTACAATTTAATAATATATATCGTTCAAGTTTGCGGCCGTCTCTGGTTTCGCCGGAGGTACGGCATGGCTGGTATTTGCGAACAGAATCTAAATTTATTAAATGGAGGATTAGTTACGTGGAATGGATTAATAAACGTGTTCTAGTTATCGGCGCAGGCCTCAGTGGTCAAGCGGCAGTTCGGAAACTTCAGCGTTTGGGTGCGGAGGTATTTTTGACAGATAGTAAAGTACTGGGGCAACTTGCTGGTGTTGAGGATTTAGGACTTGATCAGGCGCATTTGCTGCTTGGTAGTGTGCCGGAATTGGGGCGGATTAACCCGGAACTGATAGTTTTATCCCCTGGGGTTTCTCCCAAGCTTTCCCTCGTACAGGCGGCTATCTCGCAAAACGTTTCTGTATGGAGTGAAGTCGAGCTGGCTATGTACGACTGCCCTGCACTTTGTGTTGGGGTAACCGGCACTAATGGTAAAACGACGACCACGACCTTGATCGGTGAATTGGCTAAGCGGACCGGTCGCCCTACGGTTGTCGCTGGAAATATTGGAGTGGCCTTAAGTGGGCAAGTTGATGGAATGGGAGAGAACAGCATTGTTGTAGCCGAGCTTTCCAGTTTTCAGCTAGAGTTTATTGATAAACTTCGAGTCCATGTGGCAATTTTGTTAAATCTCACACCAGATCATTTGGATAGGCATGGCACTCTGGAAGCTTATCTGGCGGCTAAAGCCCAAATCTTCAAAAATCAAACGGCTACTGATTTGGCAATCTTAAATTGGGACGACCCCTTAGTACGAGATTTGGGATCGAAATTGCGAAGTAGGATCTTGTATTTCAGTCCGACCTCCTTTTTGCAGGATGGGATTAGTCTGTGGCACGACCAGATCGTTTATGCGGAAAAGGAAAAGAGAACTATGATTCCGATTATTTCTCCGAAAGACCTCCATCTTCGTGGCGCCCATAATCTAGAGAATGTCATGGCGGCTGCGGCGGCTGCGAGAGCGTTAGGCCTTTCTTGGACCGAGATTGCTGAAGGGCTGCGAGAGTTCAAAGGGGTGGAGCACCGAGAGGAAATTGTGGGGACGTATGAAGGGATCCTTTTTGTGAACGATTCTAAAGGGACCAATACGGATGCAGCCACCAAGGCCTTACTGGCGTTTGAGGAACCTTTGGTTCTGATTGCGGGGGGGAAAAACAAAGGGCTTGATTTTCATGATTTCATGAAGGTTGTTAGGGTTAGGGTTAAAAGTCTTGTGTTATTGGGGTTAGCGGCTGATGAGATGGAACAGGCAGCGCGGGATGAAGGCGTACAGACGATTATTAGGGCTACCACTTTTGAGGATGCAGTGGAGAAAGCGATAGCTGAAGCAAGTCCTGGGGATGTCGTATTGTTATCCCCTGCTTGTACAAGTTGGGATATGTTTAAAAGTTATGAAGAAAGAGGGGAATTGTTTAAGGAGTTAGTGCGTAGGCATTATAGAGAACCCATTTAACGATAAGGGGGAAACTATACATGCGGCGTAGGCTTCACCGACCGGATTTTGTCTTGCTTGGGGCGATTATAGCTTTGTTAGGGATAGGGTTTGTCATGGTATACAGCTCAAGTGCCGTCAGGGGGTACATACAGTTCGATGATCCCTATCACTTTCTTAAGATGGAGATAGTATGGGTTACTATGGGACTTGTGGCGATGCTTGTGA
Organism: Desulfosporosinus sp.; assembly: GCA_031292095.1. Lineage (GTDB taxonomy): Bacteria > Bacillota > Desulfitobacteriia > Desulfitobacteriales > Desulfitobacteriaceae > Desulfosporosinus. The sequence goes on along the minus strand of JARLHU010000063.1, from coordinate 38,115 downwards.
GCATGTGGGTGGATCTGCGTTTGTTACGTAGATTTGCTAAGCCGGCCCTTTATCTTGCGATTGCCTTATTGGTTGCAGTCAAAATCCCTGGAGTCGGACGCAGAGTCAATGGAGCTGATCGTTGGATCGGGCTCGGACCGTTATCGATTCAGCCCTCGGAAGTGATTAAGCTTTCCATGGTGTTAGTGATGGCCCACGTACTGGCTCTTGATCCTCATAAGATTCAATCGTTTCGCAAAGGGGTTCTGCCTATTCTCGGTTTGATGGGGTTGATTGCAGGTCTGATTATGCTCCAACCGGATCTTGGTACGACTTTGGTCATAGCGGCCACAACGTTTTTTATGTTGATCGCGGCAGGCGCTAGGGCTAAGCATATTCTGGGCTTAGCAGGCACAGGGCTTGGCTTAGTGGTTGCAGCTATAGCAGCAGCACCTTACCGCATGCGGCGTATTTTGGCTTTTATGGATCCGTGGGCTGATCCGTTAGGAAACGGTTATCAGACGATTCAAGCACTTTTAGCGCTGGGGCCGGGTGGACTCCTTGGTTTGGGTTTAGGGCATAGCCGTCAGAAGTTTCTTTATTTGCCGGAAAATCATACGGACTTTATATTTGCCATGATTGGAGAGGAACTCGGTTTTGTCGGTGCGTGTTTGGTGGTCTCACTTTTTTTCCTCTTCGCTTGGCGTGGTTTTCGGGTGGCAATGAGGGCTCCGGACGCTTTTACGGGTTTTCTTGCGGTTGGTTTAACCGCCATGGTATCGATTCAGGCGATGATTAACATGGGTGTGGTTAGCGGGTTATTGCCAGTCACTGGGATTACCTTGCCGTTTATAAGTTATGGAGGAACATCGCTTGTCTTTACAATGCTGGGCGTTGGAGTGCTGCTGAATATTTCCAGGGAAGTTAGATAGTCATATGAAAGAAAATGACAAGTCAAAGATGCTATGGTTTTTTTCTTGAATGTGCCTTAGGAAGGGGTAAAGATGGTGCGTGTAATCGTGACCGGCGGTGGAACAGGTGGGCATATTTATCCGGCTTTAGCTATCGCTAAAGGGTTGTTGGCCCGTGATGCTGAGATTCAAATTCTTTATGTAGGAATCCGGGATGGGATGGAAGCGCGCTTGGTGCCAGAGGCTGGCATAAAGTTTGAGGGGATTTCCGGCAAAGGCCTTCCACGCCGCTTAAGTCTGGATTCTATAAAAGTCATAGGCAGTAGTGTCAAGGCTCTTTGGGAGACAAAAAAAATATTGCGTCAGTTTCATCCGGATCTTGTGGTGGGAACCGGGGGATATGTTTCAGGGCCAGTTGTTTTGACCGCTGCACTTTTCAATATTCCGACGTTGCTTCATGAGCAAAACGCTTTACCTGGGATTACTAATCGGATTTTGGCGCGGGTCGTACGCCGTGTCATGGTGACTTTTCCCGAGAGCATGATGCGTTTTGGCGTTAAGAAAAAGCTGGAACTTGTTGGGCTCCCGGTTCGGCCAGAAATTGGACATGTGTCTCGAGAAGTAGGTGCAAAGTATTTTAAGCTGCGATCGGATCGCTTGACCCTACTTGTAACAGGTGGGAGCAGAGGGGCTCGAACGATAAATCAGGCCATGATTGGAGTCTTGGCGTATCTGGCCCCGCGCCCGGACATTCAGGTGATCTGGGCAACCGGTAAAACGACGTATTTGGAAACCATTGAGGAGTTAAAGAAGAGGGCAATTGCTTGGGAACGTCCAGAGTGGCGCGTCCTAGAGTATTTGCAAGACATGCCGGAAGCCTTAGCCTGCACGGACATTTTCATTGGACGGGCAGGGGCAGCCTCCCTGGCTGAGTTGATGGTTGCAGGTATACCCAGTCTGTTAATTCCCTATCCCTATGCGGCAGAGAATCATCAGGAACATAATGCCCAGGCGTTAGTTCAAGCGGGTGCTGCAAAAATAATTCTGGACACAGAATTAGACGGGGAACGATTGTGTAAAGAAGTGGAGGGGCTGATTTCTCAGCCTAAGCTACTCGCTAAAATGGGAGCAGCTGCACAGACATTGGCGCAACCGCAGGCTCTGAACAAAATTATAGATCTCTGTATGGCAACTGCCTGGCACTAATGCGATGCACGATGCACGATGCACGAAGTTCGAAATACGAAACTGTGTAGATTCCAATGCACGAAGTGCATAATCCTAAATTCGAACTTCGTGCATCGAGCCTCGCGCCTCGAATTCGCTCACACCTTTTTACTCCTATGCATAGCATATGGCAGGAAACAAAGGAAAGGAGTGAGCATGGTGTGGCCCAAGAGAAAGATACAATTGGTTGCCTCTTCTGCGGCTCCCGGAATAGACGGAGTCAGGGCCGTTTTGAAAGGGATCCAGTTGGAATTTTCCGAAGTTGAACCGACAACGGAAGATTTGAGCGAAGGATTCACAGAAAGTTGGTTTGAGAAGCCATTGGAGTGTACTTCCATATCCGAGATATTAGGCCCCGCGACGGAATTGGTCTTCTGGCCTGGGGGAACGGAAGATGATTTCTGGAGAAGGAAGGCACTCGCAGAAGGTTTGAACCAGCAAACTATTCAATCGTTTATACATAATATATTGGAGGGTGAACTTATTTTGCCGGTTTCTGAACCGACGGTTTTCATTGAAGGACGCCCCTTGTTAGGGCATGTTTTAAATAAGGCCGGCTTTGAACCAACTATTCTTTGGCAAACAACAGATGGGAAATGGCAATGCGAAAGAAGGCAGGGCTTACATTGGTTAATACCAGAGTCATGGTTGGCGGGACTGGTTGAAGAAAATTCGCTTGAAAGAGCAAGTTTACAGGGCAAAGAAAAGGCGTCTTGGGTGGTCCGTGAAGCTGGGGTCGATTTTTATCATGCGCAAAACGGTTTGAAATTTGTTGGCAAAATGCCAAGGTGGTCGGAACCGATGGAAGAGCATGCGGTTTACCAAAACATAGCAATGTGTTTAGACCTGGGAGTATCCTGGCTAGATATTCGGTTGGCTCTTAGCTTTCTTTGGAGCAGCACAATAATGACGGATAACTTGAGGTGGAACAACGATGATTTTGGATGGAATGCCAGGACGTGTGGAGAAAAATTACCCTCTGAACCGTTTGAATACGTGGAAAATTGGTGGGCTCGCTGAGGCAGTGTATTGGCCCCAATCTATGGCTGATTTGTCGACCGTGTGGCAAAGAGCACAAGCAGCAAAAACTCCAGTTTGGTTAATTGGACGAGGCTCAAATCTTCTGTTACCAGATGAAGGGCTTCCAGGAATTACGTTGGTGACCACGTCGCTTCGCGCGATTGAATGGGGTGAATATTCCGTTCAAGTTGAGGCGGGGTACACGTTAGCTCGTTTATCCCAAGAGGCAGGAGAACGGGGGTGGAGCGGTTTGGAGTTTGCTCGGGGAATCCCCGGTTCTGTGGGTGGTGCGGTTATGATGAACGCTGGCGCACATGGCGGAGAAATGGCTTCTCAGATCATTAGTGTCACTACCCTTTGGGCAGATGGTACAGTGAAAAAGTTAGAACGAGCTGACCTCGAATTTGCTTATCGATTCTGCTCTTTGCGCGGTAACGCCTGGGTGGTAGAGGCTCAAATCGGGTTTTCTCCAGGGGATCGCGAACAAATTTTGAGACTTATGAAGGAGAACATAAGTACCAGGGCGCTCAATCAACCGCTCGAAAAGCCTAATGCAGGGAGCATTTTCCGTAATCCGCCAGGTGACTCAGCTGGCCGTTTAATTGAATCTGCCGGTTGGAAAGGGAAAAAAATTGGCGGTGCTCAGGTTTCGGAAAAACACGCTAATTTTATTGTCAATACAGGCGATGCTAAGACTATGGATGTGCTCGCTTTAATAGAGGCCATTTCAAGAGATGTTCAGTCAAAATTCGGGATTAAATTGCAAACAGAGGTAGCGTACTTTGGCGAGGCACGAGGCGCGAGGTACGAGGCACGAATCGAAGGCGAACAAAGTTCGCAGAATACTTAATCTCACCAATTTCAATACGTACTTCGATTCGCAGAATCGAATTCACAAATCGAGCATCGAGCATCGAACTTTGAGCTTCGTGTTTCGTGTTTCGTGCCTCGAACATCTAATAAAAGGGGGTAAGATCATGGCGTTGGATCGCTATGTCATCACCGGAAAACAGCGGTTAAGTGGAAGTATCCGGGTAAGCGGGGCGAAAAATTCTTCCCTTCCCTTATTGGCAGCGACCTTACTTGCTGAAGGGACATCGACCTTGTTAGAGATCCCGGAGTTAGCAGATATTAGGCATATGATTGAGGTGCTTGAGCACCTCGGCTGCAGAGTTGTGCGCCAAAATGGGGCTATGCTCATTGATGCCGGAGGATTGGAGTTCTGTGATGTCGATGAAGGACTGATGCGACAAATGCGTGCTTCTAATCTTATTTTAGGCCCGCTCTTGGCCCGGAATGGACGGGTGAAACTATCCAGACCCGGAGGGTGTGCCATTGGTTCACGTCCGATGGATCAACACATTAAAGGGCTTCAACAATTGGGTGTGAAGGTTAAAGAAAAACATGGGTATATCGAAGCCTGGGCAGATCAGTTACAGGGGGCTGATGTGTACTTAGATGTTCCGAGTGTAGGTGCGACTGAAAATATTATGATGGCCGCAGTTTTAGCTAAAGGAACTACTATGATTCGTAATGCCGCACGCGAACCGGAAATCATTGATTTGCAAAATTTCCTCAACAAAATGGGAGCAAAAGTACGGGGAGCAGGCATGGATGTCTTGAGAATTGATGGGGTAGATAAGCTTCATCCTGCAGAACACATCGTTATAGCGGATCGAATCGAAGCCGGTACGCATATGATCGCAGCGGTCATGACAGAAGGGGACGTGGTGATTGAAAATGTTGTACCAGAACACTTGGAACCTGTTATTGCTAAGATTCGCCAAGCAGGGGCCGTCGTGACCTTTTTGGATGATTCGGTTCGTGTTCAACAGCGGGGAAGAATTCTGGGTGTCGACCTTAAGACAATGCCCTATCCCGGATTTCCGACGGATATGCAACCACAGTTTATGGCGATGCTTTCGTGCGCGGAAGGAACTAGCATCATTACGGAAACGATCTTTGAAAACCGCTTTCAGCATGTGGATGAGTTACGTCGTATGGGAGCGCAAATTACGGTTGAGGGGAGAACGGCAGTTATCCGTGGCGTGGAAACGCTTGAAGGGGCATTCGTAGAGGCCACTGATCTTCGAGCGGGTGCGGCGCTCTTCTTGGCAGCATTAGCAGCCGAGGAAGTCACCTTGCTTGAAAAAGTAGATTATATTGATCGCGGCTATGAAAATTTAGAAGAGAAATATCGTGGATTGGGTGCGAAACTTCTGCGTGTTAGCGGCGAGGCGAGAGACACGAGGCAGTAAACGAGGCACGAGCCTAGTGCATTGCACATCGCATATGCGAATTTTGTCAATAAAAATATTTCAAAAAGGCATGACAGAATAGGACTATATTCGTTATACTGGGATAAGGCAGATGAAAGGAAATACAAGTCAAAGATGCCGTGGATATTTTGCGTCAGATAAAGAAAACTTGGCTAGCGACAAGCCCTCAGGCGCCGGCGATCGCCCTAGTTGCACTTATGCGCTGGCCATGGATGGCCGAGTGTCCCTGAAGCCATGGATGGCGAGAAGGGACCTTCCAGAAAGTATATAACTTTAGTTATACTTTCTGACTAGTGCAAGGAGGTATGTTTACCTCATAGCGGGCTATTAGGTGAACATGCCGACGCAGTATGACACTAAATAGACTGGCATACTGACTTGTTATTTTCTTGAAGGTGCCTTAGGAGGAATTGCGAAATGCAACCCAAAAAAATGAATACGTCCTTTCTATATGTTGCTGTCTTGACGATTTTGCTCTCACTGGGTTTGGCGCTATTTTTGCGTTCCAGTGCTTTTGTAGTACAATATGTAACAGTGCAAGGACTTAAATTGATCCCAGCCAGCGAAATTTTAAAATTGGCCAATGGAGTTCAAGGACAAAACTTATTGTTCTTTGATCAAGATGGGCTCAGTTATAAAATTCTATTACATCCTCTTGTTCAAAGTGTTCAGTTTCAGAGGAAACTTCCCCACACACTTCTCATCCAGGTGACTGAACGGACCCCCGTTGCCTTGGTAGTTGTCCCGAAGGTGGTCGTAGAGGTCGATGCGCAAGGGACTTTCTTACGTCGTTTAGAGAGTTGGCCTAAAACGGATCAACCAGTTATTACTGGAATTAATCTTACGGATTCAATCGGACCAGGACAAAACTTAAAGAACCCTTCTCTCACGGCATCGCTTAGCTTACTGGGACAAGCTCCGGCAGGATTACTTGTCCAGATCGGAGAACTTCATGTTGATCCTCTTCAACAAATAACATTATTTTTGACCAGCGGGGTAGAAGTCCGCCTTGGACAAGCCAATGACTGGAAAGATAAATTAAACGCGCTTTTTCAACTTGTAAGCGATAAAGGGTATACATCGTTTCAACAAGGAGTACGATATATTGATTTTACGGCGGCAAAACCGGTAATTGGCCGCTAAGTCAGGGAGGACAAGTTAAGATGTGGTTACCAATATTAGGCTTAGTTTTAGGATTGGCTATCGGGTATGTTAGCCCGTTTTCAGTCCCGATTGAATATGCCAAATACTTATCCGTCGGAATATTGGCGGCGCTAGATTCCGTTTTAGGTGGGATACGCTCTGCTCAGGAAGATCATTTCGACAGCGCAGTTTTTTTGACGGGCTTTTTTAGTAACATGCTCCTGGCAGCTTTTTTGGCGTACGTCGGAGATCGTATCGGAGTGGACCTCTATTTGGCGGCAGTGGTAGCATTTGGTGTACGACTATTTCAAAATTTAGGAAGTATTCGGCGTCACCTAATAAAAAGGTAGGGGCACGATGCATCGTGCCTCTACTTTACAGATTTCAGATAAAATTTTCGTTTAATAAAGGAAATAAGGATAAACATATAGAATTAATTACCTTGTGTGCATTAAAAGTACTGAACGTATAGTGTTTGCACGTTCATGGGCATGTTTCACGCACGTTTGCAGGACAAGCGAGCGTTTGGACGACAGAGTTGAATCATTGTTATAACCTGCACATTTCCAAAGTATGGCAGGTCAGAATGAAGCGAGGAGGTTAAAGCCTAAATGCTAGAATTTGATACGAACTTAAATCAATTTGCAGAGATTAAGGTTATTGGCGTCGGTGGTGGTGGAAACAATGCGGTAAATAGAATGATTACTGCTGGTTTACAGGGGGTAGATTTTGTTACTGTAAATACAGACTCTCAGGCTTTACAACTCTCTCGTGCAGGTCAAAAAGTGCAAATTGGGATTAAGTTAACTAAAGGACTGGGAGCGGGAGCAAATCCCGAAATTGGTGCTAAAGCAGCGGAAGAAAGCCGTGAAGAACTCGCTAAGGTATTAAAGGGCGCTGATATGGTTTTCGTCACTGCAGGGATGGGTGGCGGAACAGGCACTGGAGGAGCACCCATTGTGGCAGAAGTGGCCAAGGAAATGGGTGCACTGACGGTAGGAGTGGTTACTCGCCCGTTTACCTTCGAAGGCCGTAAACGGGCAATGCAGGCAGAAAAAGGAATAGCCGAACTCAAAAGTAAAGTGGATACGCTTATTACAATTCCGAATGATCGTTTGTTACAAGTAGTGGACAAGCATACTACGATCCATGAGGCTTTTCGCATTGCAGATGATGTCCTGCGCCAAGGGGTACAAGGGATTTCTGATTTAATTGCAGTTCCCGGTCTGATCAATTTGGATTTTGCCGATGTTAAGACTATTATGTCGAATACTGGTTCTGCTCTGATGGGCATTGGTCAGGCAACCGGAGAGAATCGAGCTGCGGATGCTGCCCGTAAAGCAATTTCCAGCCCACTGCTGGAAACTTCGATTGAAGGCGCCAAAGGGGTGTTGCTTAACATTACCGGAGGGATTAATTTAACTCTCTTTGAAGTGAACGAAGCTGCGGGAATTATTGCAGAAGCCGCTGACCCCGAAGCAAATATTATCTTTGGCGCGGTCATCGATGAGAACCTCAAGGAAGAAATCAGAGTCACCGTCATCGCCACCGGCTTTGATCAGCAATGGGCCGGCTTTGGTCTTCCACCGGGAAAAGCCCAGGAAAACATCATTAAACCGATTGCGACGGAAGTCGATATTGATATCCCCGAATTTCTAAGACGCCGACGTTGATAGTATTAGCAACATAGGTTACATAGGGAATTAAATAGTCTCACAATGAATGTCTACCTGTCCGAAATAGACCAACCGTCTATTTCAGGCAGGTTTTTTATTTGCCTAAATACGTATCGCGACTGGCAATTTCTGGTTCAAGCTCGTGCATCTTGTCGATATATATAGTTCATTGATGAAACTCTACATAACTCGCATTAGTTCTCCTAAAAAATACCATTACGACCCACGGGAAGCGACAGGTTTTACAGCTTCTTTTCGGTATAATTTTGAGAGAAGCGTTTGGAGAGGATGCCGCTGATGGGAGTAGGGACTTATCTTGATCTAGATATTCTCATTAATGGGGGAATGGACACTCTCCTTCTCATCCTCACTGGTCGACTCATTCACCTGCCGGTTCGGCCAAGACGAATTCTGATTGGAGTGCTGCTCGGTGAAATTCCGGTGGTACTAGCCTGTTACACCACTGCGCCATGGACCACTTTAAGCAAATGGGTTATTCCGTTTCTAATGGTTGGAGCTGCTTTTCCGGCACGGAGACTGTCTGCGTTTCTCAAGGCACTGATTGGATTTTGGCTTCTTTCGGCGGGACTCGGTGGATTTGTGTATGCTTCATGGGGGTGGGCGCAGTTTGATCATGGATCCGGTGGCGAACTTTTATCATTGGCCTTAAACAATCTTTGGGTCCTTCCGCTGGTTGCACTTTTGTGGTACTTCTTACAGCGTCTTTGGCAACGATGGCAAGAAAAAAAATCAGTTCTGGAGCAAATGATCTATGAGTTAGAAATTGATTTTGGCGGTGAAGAACGCGAGGGTGTGAGAGTTAAAGCGTTGCTGGACACTGGGAACCAGCTGAGAGATCCATTGACTGGGTTCCCCATTATTTTACTGGAAGAGGAGGTTGCATTGGCTTTTTTGCCAGATACTATTCGATCCTTTCTAAATATTCCTTGGAAAGATCACGAGGATCCTTGGCCTTTATTATGGAAAATCAATCCCAGTCTAATAAAACACATCGTTTTCATCCCTTTTCAAACGATTGATCGTCAGAGCTGGCTACTGGGGATTAGACCCGAGCAAGTGATGTGTTTTGACAAAAAAGGATCTCGGCAGATCAAGGCAACGGTGGCACTCGTCAAGCAAGTGTTAAGTTCAGAGGGTGAATATCAAGCTCTAATACACCCCGAACATGTGCAGAAAGGTGGATTTGGATAAATGATGTGGTGGAGGAATGTTCAAGATAAGGTCAGGCGCTTATGGTTCATGCTTATTCGGAAAATCTGTGGAGTAAGTGGAATTTATTATGTTGGAAGCAGTGAAGCCCTTCCGCCACCACTCAACTCGGATGAAGAAGGGGTCCTCTTGGAGCGCCTGGAAATGGGGGACCCGTCCATTCGCGATATTTTGATCGAACGAAACTTGCGCCTTGTGGTGTATATTGCCCGGAAATTCGAAAATACTGGCATAGGGATTGAAGATTTAGTATCTATTGGCACAATTGGGTTAATTAAAGCGGTCAACACTTTTGATCCGCAGAAGAAAATAAAATTAGCCACCTATGCTTCTCGGTGTATTGAAAATGAAATTTTGATGTATCTTAGGCGAAACAATAAAACCCGCTCAGAAGTATCGTTCGATGAACCACTAAACATAGACTGGGACGGTAACGAATTACTTTTATCCGATGTTTTGGGTACGGAAAATGACATTATCTCGAAGCCAATCGAAGAACAGGTAGACCGACAGTTGTTGCATTTAGCCATGGGGAGACTAACGAGCAGAGAAAAAGTGATCATGGAACTGAGATTCGGATTGGACAATGGAGTTGAGAAAACACAAAAAGAAGTAGCGGATCGGTTAGGAATCTCTCAGTCTTATATTTCACGGCTCGAGAAAAGGATTATCCGCAGATTACGTAAAGAATTTTGTCGACTGGAATAACCTAATCTGTGTTCGGGCATACTTCCCAACAGAATTGGCTGGGGAGGTGCTCGTAGTTTGGCATTAAATAAGGTTGAGATTTGTGGAGTGAACACCTCAAAGTTGCCTGTCTTATCCAGCGTGAAGATGAAAGAGTTGTTTGTGATTTATCAGGCTGGGGATCGTAGTGCCCGGGACAAACTTATCCATGGGAATCTCCGTCTTGTTCTCAGTGTGATTCAACGGTTTACGAATCGGGGGGAATATGTGGATGACCTTTTTCAGGTCGGTTGTATCGGGTTGATGAAAGCTATTGACAATTTTGATCTTGGACAAAACGTTAAGTTCTCTACATATGCCGTCCCCATGATCATCGGAGAAATTCGCCGTTACTTGAGAGACAACAATCCAATCCGAGTGAGCCGCTCCTTGAGGGATATTGCCTATAAAGCCCTCCAGGTAAGAGATCAGTTGGTTTGTGAATGCTCACGTGAACCTACCGTCACAGAGATCGCAAGTAAACTTTCTCTTCCCCGAGAAGACGTTATCTTTGCCTTAGATGCTATTCAAGAACCAATTTCTTTATTTGAACCGATCTATCATGATGGCGGAGATCCTATATTTGTAATGGATCAGATCGGAGATGATAAGCAATCTGACAAAGGTTGGATCGAAGGACTCGCTGTGAGAGAGGCCTTACGGCGTCTCAGTGAACGGGAAAAACTTATTTTATCGTTACGTTTTTTTGATGGCAAGACACAGATGGAAGTTGCTGATGAGATCGGAATTTCTCAGGCCCAGGTGTCCCGTCTTGAGAAAGCTGCCATGCTTCATATGCGTAAATTTGTGTGAACTGTAGGCTATTTTTAGTCACTCCCTCATATGATGACCTATAGGAAACTTACTTATGATCAAGCTCCAATGTTCTTCATAAGGCATAGTTGAACTTATATCGGGGCTATACGCGATATTCGACTTCGAACATCGAACCTCGAACCCCGAACATCGATTAGGGGGGGTCTAACAATGCGGATCTCGGATTTGCGGTTATTGGATGTTGTGAATGTTAAGGACGGACGACGGTTAGGGCCAATTAAAGACCTTGACTTAGATCTCGAACGGGGTGTCGTTAAAGGGATTATTGTACCGGGACCCTCTCGCAGTTGGGGACTATTTGGCAGTGGAAAATCAGAGGATTATATTGTTCCTTGGGATCGTGTCAAAAAGATTGGGGTTGATGTCATCTTAGTTGATGCCAATGATTTGCCTGAATTTAATACGGAGCATGGTGACCGTCGGTAACAGGTAGGGGGCACGATGCATCGGGCTTCCTACCTGTATAATAAACTAGTAAGGTAGGGGGTACGATGCATCGTGCCCTTACTTGTTGTTAATGGTCCCAAAGGTTGGTTTGTCCTTAGAGAAATTAAGTGGTATATTTAAAAGAAATCAAAGGGGTTTAGAGGGATGAATTGGAAATGGCACAAAAGAGGAAGTTTAACTTACCTAACCATTCCAAAATGGCAAGCTGAAGGAATTGACTTGGGCTTCTCTACACGTGTTGGGGGAGCTAGTCAGGCTCCCTACGATTCGTTTAATCTAGGGCTTCATGTGGGCGATGATCCCATTGCTGTTCTGGAAAACAGGAAACGCTGGCTGAAACTATGGGGGGTTCCATTGTCTAGGGTTGCAGTGGGTGAACAAGTTCATGGCACGAATGTGTTATGGGTGAATGAGGAGGACGGGGGCCGGGGGAGTCACGAATTGGAGACGGCGTTCCCGGCAATGGACGGATTGGTGACTCAGAGCGCCGTTGGATTAATGGCCTTTTTTGCCGATTGTGTCCCTCTTTTTTTCTATTATCCAGATCTTGAGGCGGTAGGAATTGCGCACGCCGGTTGGAAAGGCACTGCCCAGAAGATCGGGCAAAAGGTTTTGGAGTGTTTTGAAAAGGCTGGAGGGCGTACAAAAGATGCCTGGGTTGCGATCGGGCCAAGCATCGGTCCGTGTTGTTATTCTGTCGACGAACGTGTAGCCGCCCAGTTTCGATCAAACTACCACGAAACATCGTTTCTGCATACACAAGGGGATGGGCATTATCTCTTGGATTTATGGGAGGCCAACAAAACATTGCTCTTGGAGAAAGGCGTTCGCCCAGAAAATATAGATGTAGCTTCGACTTGTACTTCGGACAATCCTGAATGGTTCTTTTCGCATCGACGTGATGGAGCCCGTACAGGTCGGATGGCTGGGTGGATTAGGAGGGGTTAGGTGGCAACAATTTTAGTAGTTGATGATGAGGAGCCGATCCTGGAGCTCCTTAGATTTAATTTGGAAAAAGAAGGTTATCAGGTTTGCGTAGCGAAGAATGGTCAGGAAGCATTGGAGAGCGTGGAGAAGGAACAACCTGATCTTCTAGTACTTGATGTCATGCTACCGGGAATGGATGGCTTAGAAGTTTGCCGCAAGCTGAGGTCTATTTCAAGGTTTCAGCAAATTCCGATAATTATGTTAACCGCCAAGGGTGAGGAGATCGACAAAGTTGTAGGACTGGAGCTCGGGGCCGACGATTATATGACCAAACCGTTCAGTCCGCGTGAATTGTTAGCACGCATTAAAGCTCGTTTGCGTCGTACAAATTCGCAGGAGGAGGCGGATGCTCGGATAATTATTCGCGGAGAGTTGAGGGTTGACGTAACAGGGTTCCGTGTTCACGTGCGAGGAGAGGAAACTGAGTTAACGCCCAAAGAATTCGATCTTCTCCGTGTGTTGGTTACTCACCCAGGGAAGGTATATTCGCGGGATGAGCTTCTGGAACGAATTTGGGGGTATGAATATGACGGAGATACTCGGACGGTTGATGTTCATGTGCGCCACCTGCGTTTGAAAGTGGAAAGGGATCCCTCGAATCCCGAGTACATTGAAACCTTACGCGGGATTGGTTACCGTTTTAAAGGTTAACGGGTATGAGTATTAAATGGCGATTGACCGGTCTTTTTTTAGGAATGACAGGGCTTGCCCTACTTTTGTTTTGGGTTGGGGAGAGCGTTAAGCTTGGGCCAGCAGGGCTACCGATCGACTTTGGAGTTGTTTCTCTCTCACTGTGCTTTCCTGTAGCAGTCATATATCTCTACTCTAGCCAACTAGCTCGTCGGCTAGAGAAACTCCACTTTGCCACCCAACGGATTGCCAGGGGGGATTTCGAAGGCCTTGATTTTTCAGATTCGACGGATGAAATAGGGGAATTCACAGCGGAACTGAATAGCCTTTCACGTCACGTTGAGAAGATCGTTCAAACAGGGACCCAGGAAGCACAAAAGATGGAAGCTATTTTAGCTGGGATGCAAGAAGGCGTAGTGGCTGTGGATCATGTTGGTAGAGTTGTTTTGGTGAATGCTGCTGCGGAGAGGATTTTTGAATGTCAAGGAACGAATAAAGAATTAAACTATCTATTGGAGCTGACCTATGATTCGGAATTGGAGGATCTAATCCGCAAGGTGCTTTCAGGGCAGCAATTTTCAGCTACGCGGGAAACCTATATCGCCCAAAGGACGGTTGAAAGCCAGATTAACCCTATTTTAAGTGGAGAGGGTCAGATAAGAGGCGCTGTCATTGTAATTCATGATGTTACGGAGCTTCGGCGACTGGAACAAGTACGGACAGAATTTGTCGCCAATGTTTCTCATGAGTTAAGAACTCCCTTGACCTCCATTAAAGGGTTTGTCGAAACACTTTTGGATGGAGCGGCAGATGACCCCTCCTTACGCGATCGATTCCTGAAGATTATCCAAGCGGAAACCTTGCGCTTACAGCGTTTAATAGAAGATCTGCTGACCTTATCGCATATTGAAAGACGAGATAATCGGACGGAAATGAGTTCCAACAAAGTAAGTTATGTTCAAGAAGCTTATGAAAAGGTTAAACCTGTAATTCAAAGTTTTGCTCAGGCCAAAGGGATTAAGGTGGAGGTTGATCTTTCTGAAAATTTGCCGTTACTGTTAATTGGAGAAGATCTGCTGAGTCAACTTCTCCTGAATTTATTAGAGAATGCGGTTAAATATACAGCAGAGGGGCGTGTCTGGTTGCACGCACAAGTAGGTCGGGAATACATTCACCTCGAATTTGGAGATACGGGCTGTGGCATTCCAGAGGAAATCTTGCCCCGAATCTTTGAACGTTTTTATCGAGTGGACAAGGCCCGTTCGCGGGTACAGGGAGGAACCGGACTAGGGCTAAGTATTGTAAAACATATGGTGGAAGGCGTCGGTGGTAAAATTAGCGTTTCTTCTCAGATCGGGGTTGGAACTGTCTTTACGTGTGATTTGCCACGAGCCTTATCGTAGTCCGCTAAATCGTGGTTCGCTAAATTGCAGTTCGTGGTTCAAACGTGAACAATGAATATCAAACATAGAGTATGTGGTCCGAACGTCGAACTACGAACTACAGAACTACGAATATCGAACCACGAACTGGAGGGTGTAATGGAGGGGAAAAGAAAAAAATCGATCTATTGGTTTTGGGGTATTCTATTCATCGTTGTAACCGGAGTAATCCTGTGGTCCTATCGTTCCAGTTTAACTGATAGAACTATAAAATTTGCAGTGGCCAAAACTGGGACGATTACCCATGAACGTAAAGTCGCGGCAACGTTCGCCAATGAAGAAATAGCTATAGCTGCTCCACAGTCAGGCAAGATTCAATTTGTGGGTGAAGACGGACAGCGCTTTAGGCGAGGGGAGGTTGTCGCAACCCTTCTACCTGAAGGCGCTGCGCCTGGAACCAAACAGGAATATGCGCTGACCCAAGCGATTTTTGCATCGATGGGCGGGCTCTTTTTCCACCAAAGTGATGGTTTAGAATCCATTATGACGAGTGAAAACCTAAACTCAATGGATTTGACTAAATTATTGGCCCAGCCAGGTAAGGTGGAAACTGCGGGAACAACAGTACAAGCGGGGGAGGTTGTGGGAAAAATGGTAAATAACCTCATCCCGACCCAAGCGTTCCTTGAACTGGCGAGTATTGATGGGTTGGCAGTCGGAAAAACTCTGCGTTTAACTGCGGGAAATCAAACGCTCAGCGTTAAAATTTTGCGTCCATCAGATCAACCTAGAGGAGTTGTTGTTCAGTTTCCTCATTATGTCGATGGGTCAGCTACCCTAAGGCGTCAAGATGTGTCGTGGGTCTATCTTCCCCCCACCAGCGGAATTCTCGTTCCGAGGAGCGCACTGTGGACGCAAGGGGAAGAACTTGGAGTTTTTCTTTGGAGTGAGGGTGTAGTACATTTTAAAAAGGTAAAAGTCCTCGATCAGGATGACAGTCAAGTCTGCATTGAAAATCTTCCGAGTGGTATTCCTGTCGTGATAACCCCTCGTGATGGACTGGAAGGGTTAGTAGCCAATGTAAAAAATATCTAGGTTTAGCCTTTACAAGCAGGAAACGAGGCAAGGGCGTAGAATTTATTGCAAAGGAGATATTCTGATGTTGACAAAGGGGAGTATTACACAAAGCTTAGCTGAGGTTCGTCGGCGGATGGATCAAGTCGTAGTGCGTAGCAAAAGGGACCCGAGTACCATCCGATTATTGGCCGTGTCTAAGACCCAACCGCTTTCAAGCGTAGAGGAGGCTTATCAAGCCGGACAACGAGCCTTTGCAGAAAACCGCGTTCAAGAATGGTTGGCAAAAGCTCCGTCCCTACCAGACGATTGCGAATGGCACTTGGTGGGAACGTTGCAGACTAACAAGGTGAAGTATTTGGATAAAAATGTTGCTATGATTCATTCGCTTGATCGGTTCTCGCTGTTGGAGACGCTTAATGAGCATGGCGAACGTCGTAGGATGGTTTGGGCAACACTTGTCCAAGTGAATATCGCCCGAGACCCGGCAAAGGCAGGCCTCATGATAGAGGAAGTTCCGGATTTTTTAAATTCTGTTGGAGATTATCCTCATGTCCATGTACAAGGGTTTATGACCATCGGGGCTTTGGAGGCCAGCTTAGTGGAAACGCAAGGATTTTTCCGGGAACTTCGATGCCTTCGTGATACTTTGCAATCTAGAAAATGGTCAGGAGTAGATTTGCGTGAACTTTCGATGGGGATGAGTCGAGATTTCGAAATCGCTATTGAAGAAGGGGCAACCATTATCCGTGTAGGAAGCCAGATTTTCGGCACTCGTTAGAAAGTATTACTGAATCTAAGAACATGGATAGTTAACGAGGACCTACCACTTTATAGGAGTGAGGGTTTTGGGAGTTAATAAACCTGGAAAGGGATGAAATATTGATGGCAAAATTGATTGACAAAGTGATTGGGATTATGGGATTTGCTGAGGAGGAAGCTGAAGAAGAAGTTTTTGATGAAAATGACAAAGAGAAGAATGTCCAAGAAGAGGTGCGATCCAGCCGTAAAAACGCTCAGGTTGTGAGTATTCACACTCAAAAACAAATGCGTGTGGTCGTGATGGAGCCGAATTCGTTTGAAGAAGCCCAAAATATTGCAGATCAACTGAAAGCTCGTCGCCCTGTGATTGTTAACCTTGAAAATGCGGAGAAGAATCTAGCCAAACGTATTGTCGATTTTATTAGTGGAACAACCTATGCCTTAAACGGTAATATGCAAAAAGTAGGAAATGGAATCTTCTTATTTGTTCCCAATAACGTCGATATTACTGGTGAGATGCGCGACGAATTGAAAGATAAGGGATTGTTTTGGCCAAAATAAGGAGGGATTCATTGTGATTTCTCTAATTGCTCAAGTTATTGATAAAGTGATAACAATTCTCATTTTCGCGATTGTGATCCGAACGTTTCTTTCTTTTCTACCCCAATTGAGGTCCAATCAATTGATTGCTCTGCTCTATGATGTGACAGATCCTCTCCTAAAGCCGTTTCAACGTTTTCAAATCGGTGGTGTAGCAAAAGCGGTCGATTTCTCTCCGCTCATTGCCATCATTGTTCTGAATCTGATTCAATCGTGGATTGTGAGGCCTTTTTTCTAGAATGAAACATTCGGCAGATCGTAGTGGACTTGGATTCTGGAGCGAGAAAGAAGTGCGTTTGGAGGCAGCTCATCTTTTAGACCAAGTGGATGGGGTGCTGAATAAGGAGTTTAAGCAAGTTACTCCATTTTTAAGCTTTGCTATGCGAGAGTGGGCTGAAGCCGTTCTGAGGAAGGAGCACCTTTCACTCCTGGTTGAGGGAGGGTTCACGAATGCAGAACGTGTTAGGATTATTCTAGGTCCTTGGGGAGAAACCCTGGCTGCTAAAGATGCCGAGATTTCGCTACTGTGGGTGCGTCCGGCAGATTCAAGGGCCCAACTTGAACATCGGCAGATTTTGGGATCTCTGATGGGCTTGGGTTTTAAGCGGGATGTTCTGGGGGATATACAAGCTGGTCAAAGTGGCTTTTATATCGCAATAACGGCAGAGATTGCTCCGTTTTTATTAGATCATTGGCTAATGGCGGGGCGTGAGAAAATTGAAGTCTCACTGTATAGTGAAAAACCGGATGTCAATCCTGATTTGGGTGAAGAACGCCGTATTACAGTCAATTCCTCACGTTTAGATGCGGTGATTGCCAATGCGTTCGGGGTTTCAAGGTCTAACGCGCAGGTATGGATTACCCAAGGTCTGGTGAGACGAGATGGCCTAGTGGTGAGCAAAGCGGAAGCAGAAGCGCAGCCCGGCGCTATGATCTCTTGTCGGGGGCAGGGGCGTATAAAACTTTTAGAATGTTCCCAGACTCGTAAAGAACGGACGGCTTGGAAAATCGTTCTTTACCGGTCACAACGTCATTAGGAGGGAAAAAGATGCAGATGACGCCTCTTGATATTCGCAATAAAACATTTCGCAAAGGGGTACGAGGTTATCAATGCCAGGAAGTGGAGAAGTTTCTCGAAAACGTTAGTCAGGAATTTGAATCCATTTACTCCGAGAATTTTGAACTGCGCGACAAGACAAAGGCGTTGGAAGCAGAACTTAGCCATTATCGTCAGTTAGAGAAAACTTTGCAACAGACTTTAGTTTTAGCTCAGCAAACGGCAGAAGAGGTTAAGACGGTCGCGCGTCATGAGGCCGAACTCTTATTGAGGGAGGCCGAACATGAAAAGCAAAGCAAGGTGTCTGAAGCCCAGAAAAAGT
Organism: Desulfosporosinus sp.; assembly: GCA_031292095.1. Lineage (GTDB taxonomy): Bacteria > Bacillota > Desulfitobacteriia > Desulfitobacteriales > Desulfitobacteriaceae > Desulfosporosinus. Next base: position 19,826 of record JARLHU010000063.1, on the reverse strand, counting down.
GGGAAAAAATTCACGAGGAGATACAAGGACTTTCGAGAAATCGTGATCTACTTCGGACTCAACTCAAATCTTTTCTGCTTGCGCACTTAGACTTGGCGAATTTACAAGAACGAGATGAAGGCATTGCTTAATGGGCTAGGAGTTCCGGTTGTTGCGAATCAGTTCGGTTTCGTGTTAAAATGATCTATAGATAACTTTGAAGGAGAAGGATTGTCATCAATGAATAGAATAATTTGTGAGATAGCTCCAGACTTTCTCATTCAAGGATTTGGATTGCGTCAGGATGAGAATCAGATTTATGTTGGCAAAGTTGGGCGCCAAGAGGTCCAGCTCTACCCTACCATCGACGGTTTGCAATCAGATAACAAGAATATAAACATTTTTAGTGTCGGGTTTGCCGAAGCGAGTCATAGTTTTCGCCCCGGGGATGTGTTGATGACTGGGAGCGATGATTTGCTCGATCGAGCTTTTCAGGTCATGGATAACATCGAGCAACGTTGTGTCGTTGTTAGTTTAATATCCTCACAAGATTCGACGCATTTATACCTTTCTAAGAAAGAAATGGAGCCGTTTGTTCAGGAATGGAAGAGTCGTAAAATTTCCTTTCTATGTCTTTGGATGGTGGATCCGATTGAGTCGGAAGGGCAAGCAAAACTTGTCACCATCTTACGTAAAGTTCTTTTAAAGGATTGAATTTATTTATTTATTCATAAATCTAGTTCCAGTGGTATACTATCTAAAAACTTTCGTGAAAGGCAGTAGACTAAACGAAGGAAAAAGCATAGTATAAAGTAAATGGTAATATTAAATATCGGATGACACTAGCGGGAGAGATCTGGATAATCCAGACGCCGAAGGAGAAAATCCCTTGAAATTGCTTTTCAAGGGGGGAAACTCTCAGGCAAAAGTACTGCTAGGGGACGGTACTCTGGAGAGTTTCTCATACATAGAGAACACCAAAGGGGAAGCCGGAGACGGCGAATCTCTCAGGTTCAAGGACAGAGAAGGTGCGATGATGCACTTTCTCTGTCCTTTTTTATACTATCAGAAAGTATAAACTTGCGTTATATACTTTCTAAGCATAAGAGCAACTAGGCTGCCGCCTTCGCCAGAGGCTTGGCGCCAGCCAAGTTTTCTTTATTTCCCAGCTCGACACCATACCGTGCAAAGGCAAATCACCAGAACGGAGATAGAAGATGAAATGGAGGAGGTGGCAATATGGTTGAACTAAAACGGACCCCACTTTATGAGGAACACCTGGTAGCGAAGGCCAAATTGATTGACTTTGGGGGGTGGGAAATGCCGGTTCAGTATGCTGGTGTGATTGAAGAACACCAGACGGTTCGGACAAAGGCTGGGCTTTTTGATGTTTCACATATGGGAGAGATTAATGTATACGGTAAAGAGGCACTGGAGTTTCTCCAAATGCTGATTACTAATGATATAAGTAAACTTGTGGATGGAGAAATTCTATATTCTCCTATGTGTTATCCTGACGGCGGAACAGTTGATGATTTGCTCGTTTATCGCTATGATACGAAACACTATTTTATCGTTGTTAATGCTTCTAACACTGATAAAGATTACAGCTGGATGCTTGAGTTGGCCAAAAACTTTGACGTGAGTGTCGACAACGTAACGGATCAGTATGCGCAACTCGCTATACAAGGACCTCTTGCGGAAGTAATTTTGCAACGTATCTCCAACGTCAATTTGTCTAAAATTAAGTATTACACATTTGCACACGGAGAACTTGACGGCGTGCAATGTCTTATTTCACGCACGGGTTATACGGGAGAAGATGGGTTCGAAATCTATCTTTCTCCTGAATATGCGCGGCAATTATGGCGAAAAATTATAGAAATCGGAACTCCTGATGGGGTGGAACCAATTGGCTTAGGCGCCCGTGATACGTTGCGATTTGAGGCTTGTCTCCCTTTGTATGGCAATGAGTTAGGTGCGGAAATTTCTCCTTTAGAAGCAGGGCTGGGCTATTTTGTTAAATTGGAGAAAGTGGCGTTTATCGGTAGGGAGGCACTCCAAATCCAAAAAGAACAAGGGATACCGCGTATGCTTGTAGGTCTTGAAATGATTGGACGGGGGATAGCTCGCACTCATTATCCACTTCAAAAGAACGGTGAGGACATAGGCTTTGTCACTTCAGGTTCTTTCTCCCCAACACTTAGTAAAAATATTGCTTTAGGACTTATTCGGACAGACCGGGTCGTGCAAGGCGGCATCATAGACGTGCTGATTCGAGGGAAAATCGTGCAGGCCAAGCTGATTCCTACCTTGTTTTATAAACGAGGGAACTGAGGCGCCGGCGCGAAGTCCGAAGTCCGAGGTTCGAGGTTCGAATTGTGGAGGCGTCTGAGCTTAGCGGATGTTTCCATATACCTAAGGGTAAGATAACTGAAATATTAGGAGGATGATTTAGATGAATTCAGTAGAATTGAAATATAACAAAAACCATGAGTATGTCAAGGTCGAGGGAAATATCGTGACGTTTGGGATTACGGATCATGCGCAAAAAAGCCTTGGGGATGTAGTGTTTGTTGAACTTCCCGATGAAGGCGTGACGGTTACGGTTGGAAAATCTTACGGTACGGTGGAATCTGTGAAAGCCGTCTCTGATCTTGTGGCGTCTATCAGTGGAAAAGTCGTTGCAATGAATACGCTCGTTTTGGATACGCCAGATTTGCTCAACAGTGATCCTTACGGAGAAGGTTGGTTAATTAAGGTCGAAGTGGATGATTTAGCTCCTCTCGAAAGCATGATGACGGCTGATGAGTATGAAATGTTTTTGTCGGAGGGGGAACATTAGAATGAATTTTGTACCAAATACGCTCGGTCAACAGGAACGGCTCTTAGCCCGAATTGGGGTTAAGTCTGTCGCGGATCTCTTTGCGGATATACCAGAGGAAGTCCGCTTGCAACGTCCTCTTGCTATTCGTGGGGGAATGTCGGAGCAGGAATTGGTCAAACACGTCACTGGGTTGGCAAATCAGAACAAAACCGTAGAGGAATACAGTTCTTACCTCGGAGCCGGTGCTTATGAACATTTCATACCAAGTTTTGTGGACCAATTATTACTACGTTCCGAATTTTATACAGCATATACGCCGTACCAACCGGAGATCAGTCAGGGAACACTGCAGGCGATTTATGAATATCAGACGTTAGTCTGTGAGTTAACAGGGATGGATGCGGCTAATGCCTCGATGTATGAAGGCGCTTCGGCTTTAGCGGAAGCCGCCCTCATGAGTTGCGATGCGACACGACGGAAAAAAGTACTTGTACTGCAAACAGTGCACCCAGAATATCGTGAAGTCCTGAGGACCTATCTGCTGTCCCGAGGCGTAGAAATAGTTGAAATCCCCTCTGCAGATGGTGTGGCGGATATGTCAGCACTTAAAGAGGTTCTTCAAGAGGATATTGCCAGCGTACTTATTCAAAATCCTAATTTTTTTGGAAGTGTTGAGAAAGCAGAGGAAATCGCACAGCTTGTGCATGCCAAAGGGGCCCTTGTGGTGATGGCAGTCAATCCTATTTCTTTGGGACTACTAAAGTCTCCAGGAGAAAATGGAGCAGATATCGTTGTTGGTGAAGGGCAAGCGCTTGGTAACCCCTTGAATTTTGGAGGTCCTTATCTGGGATTTTTGGCTACCAGGGACAAATACATCCGGCGAATGCCAGGTCGGATTGTAGGTGTTGCCACAGATAAAAATGGGAAAAAGGGCTATGTTTTAACCCTGCAGGCACGCGAACAACATATTCGGCGGGAGAAAGCCACGTCCAATATTTGTTCCAATGAAGCTCTTTGTGCGTTGGCTTTTACGATGCATTTGAGTGCACTTGGGAAAACTGGAATCCATGAGTTAGCCTATCTGAATTTGCAAAATGCTCACTACGCCGCTCGAGAGATTGCCAAAATTCCAGGAATGAGTTTAGCTTTCTCAGGGCCCTTCTTCCATGAATTTGTCGTTGAGACGAAGCTTGAACCAGCTAAAGTTAATGCCTTGTTACTGGAAGATCAGATTATCGGGGGATTGGATCTGGCCCGTTTCTATCCTGAGCTCGATCATCATCTCCTATTCTGTGTGACCGAGACAAAGTGCAAAGCAGATATCGACCGGCTCGTTGCCAGATTGGGGGAAATCCGATGAATGCCTTAGAACCGCTTATTTTTGAACTCAGTGCCAAGGGACGAAGTGCCGCCAGCTTACCGGCTTGTGATGTACCGGAAGTTCCAGTCGAAATGATGATTCCTGAATATATGCTCACACAGCAAGCACCGCACCTTCCGGAACTCTCGGAAGTGGATGTAGTTCGTCATTTTACACATCTTTCCACCTTTAATTATGGCTTGGACACTGGATTCTACCCATTGGGGTCTTGTACCATGAAATATAACCCGAAGGTCAATGAAAGGCTGGCCCGTCTTCCTGGCTTTACGGCGCTTCACCCCTACCAGCCCGAGGCCTTGGCCCAAGGGGCTCTGCAACTCATGGCGGAACTTCAAGAAGATTTCTGCGAATTGACGGGAATGGACAGGTTTACACTCCAGCCTGCTGCCGGTGCCCATGGTGAAATGACTGGGATGTTAATCATTAAAGCCTATCATCAGCACCGAGGGGATACCAAACGCACAATTGTAATTGTTCCAGATTCGGCTCACGGGACGAATCCAGCTACGGCGGCGATGGCTGGATTTGAAATAATCCAGGTTCCGTCCGATGAGCGCGGAGGGGTTGATCTTGAGGCTCTAAAAAAGGTCGCCAATGATGAAGTTGCTGCACTCATGTTGACGAATCCCAACACGGTGGGTCTCTTCGACGAAAATATATTAGAAATTACTAAGTTGATCCATGATGTGGGAGGGTTATTGTACTACGATGGAGCGAATACTAATGCGGTGATGGGTATCGCTCGTCCAGGAGATATGGGTTTTGATGTTGTACATCTTAATTTACATAAGACCTTCTCGACGCCTCACGGTGGCGGAGGGCCTGGGGCTGGACCAGTCGGGGTCAAAGAATTTCTAGCACCTTACCTTCCCAAACCTATGGTGATTCGCAAGGCGAATGGGGTATATACGCTAGAGGAGGACTTGCCACTTTCTATCGGTCGTGTACGTACGTTCTACGCCAACTTCTCTGTCCTTGTTAAGGCCTATGCCTATATTCGAAGCCTAGGTGGGCAAGGTTTGAAGGTGGCGTCGGAAAATGCGGTTCTGAATGCAAACTACTTAATGAGTATTCTCAAAGAACATTATTTTCTGCCGTTTGACCGAGTATGTAAACACGAATTTGTCATTACGCCGAAAAATCTAAAATCCACGGGGGTGCATACCTTGGATATTGCCAAGCGTATGTTGGACTATGGCTATCATCCACCGACCATCTATTTCCCGATGATCGTTGAAGAGGCCATGATGATCGAGCCAACCGAAACTGAAAGCGTTGAAACGCTTGATGAATTCGCGAGGGTGCTCATAAAGATCGCGGAGGAAGCTCGAAGCCAAACAGATCTCGTCAGGAGTGCACCGCATACCACATTAGTGACGCGGTTGGATGAAGTCGGAGCGTCGCGGAAGCCTAATTTGCGGTGGCGGGAAGAGTCATAATGGGGGCTATTTAGTACCTGTGAAAAAATAAAATGCCGCTCGTTAAAGGGCGGCATTTCGCCAAGCACTAATATAGACATTCTTTTAGGCCACTTGCAGGATTTTCAGATGAGAAAGTTGAATTTGTAACTAAGATGAGGTGGTTTGTTAATTCCTTGGGGAGCGAAAATAGCTGAAGGCACATTCAAGAAAATAACCAGTCAGTATGCCAAGGATATTTCGCGTCATACTGCGTCGGTATGGTTACCTAATAGCCCCACTATGAGGTGAACATACCTCCTTGTCTGACACGAAATATCCTTGGCATCTTTGACTTGTTATTTTCTTTCATATGCCTAATATTATTTATCAGGGATGAGGTTGAAGAGTATACAAATTGAAGTATTACCAAACGCGGGTTCATCACGTTTACCCTACCTAGAAGATAAGCTGGTCATCGTGATTGATGTTTTAAGAGCCACAAGCACCATGGTAACGGCATTGGCTAACGGGTGTCAGGCCATTATTCCTGTGCTTACGCCTGAAGAGGCTTTGGAAAGGCGGTTAACCCTTCCTGGATCTTTATTAGGGGGGGAATGCCAAGCGTTGCCGATGGAAGGGTTCGATTTCGGTAATTCACCCTTTGACTATGTTCCGGAAAAGGTGGGGGGCAAGCGAGTCATTATGACGACGACGAATGGCACACGGGCGATTCGAGATGCAATGGCTGCGCCTATGATTTGGATGGCCTCTTTTCTAAACATGCAGAGCATCGTTTCGGCTATCATTGGCTTGTTTGGAGATGAATGTAGATTCCAGGGAATTGTGGTGTTTTGTGCGGGCACAGAAGAACGTTTTGATCTTCCAGACACGCTTTGTGCGGGAATGCTTATTGATGCGTTGGGACCGAATGTTGTTCTCAACGATTTAGGTGAAGCAGCACTTATGTTATTTCGCAGTTCAGAAAATCATCTTGCGGATAAGATCCGCGCTTCAGTCCATGGCAAGAAACTTATCTCTTTAGGATTTGAACGAGATGTAGTTTATTGCTCTACTCCCAACATTTTGCCAATTATTCCAGTCTTTGAAGATGGCGAGATTGTCTGGTTAACCGAGGAGTGAATTCCTTCAGATGAAAACGCCACTTATGGTACTGTAGGTTTTGGAAGTGTATTAAAGAATGTTAAAAAAATATATTAAATAGTATTTGACAGCACTACTAAGTAATTAGTTTCGATACTTAATTATTTAGTAGCGCTGTTTTTCTGTAGAGGCGTGTATTGAGTTTTCTTTATATCTCGGTGTAATTTTGCAACTGAGGGGAACACTGAAATTGATGTTTTAATGTGAGGTGAATGATGTGAGCGATTTAAATGAAAAGGAGAAATCAACATTACTCTCTCCGAGTGATGAAGAAGTTAATCCTCTGAAAGTACAGGAGTGGGCCTACTTAAGACATCAAATCACATTACTTTCGGAGACTCTTGAGACAATGAGATTGGCAGATTACATAGCGTATCTTAATAGCCCTAGACGTCTTCTTTGGTTAAATTTTCTAGTCGGTCTTGCGCGAGGATTAGGAACTGCAATGGGCGCAGGACTTCTTGCCGGAGTTGCCTATTTCCTGTTAAAACGTATCGTTATCCTTAATTTTCCAGTTATCGGTGGGTTTATTGCAGAACTGAGTAAGTATGTTCATCAGTCTTAGATCGGGAGGAAGTGGGGAGGAAGTGTCTTAGCACGTTCGCACACGCTACATTGCTATTCGCTTGTCGCTAAGGCTAAAACGCAAAACCTCTTGGCTTTCTGCATGTTCGCCGCTCCTTGCCATCCATGGCACCGCGGCATCAGTCCATCCATGGACAAGTCCCGTTGCGTTTCTTAACGCCTTATCGACTGCGCTCATTGACGCAATTCCGCTAAAATGCTTCACTAAGCTAAGAAACTTCCTCTAGGCTTTGGGGTCGACGGGGGTTTGGAACGACGTTAGACGCTCTGTGCGTGCAAGTAGGTGGGTGTGCAAGTAGGGACGGTTCTTACTTGCATGACTTTGCAATAATTTTCCAGACCGTTTGGAGGGCTATTGCAGAACTAATTATATTCGTTAATTAGTCTTAAACAAGATAGGAGGTAGAGATTATGAAAGAACAAACGCGTTATACAAAACTGATCGAAACGTTGTGTGAAGAGAGAAAAAATTCTCTGGAAACAGCGACGGAACTTTTTAATGGAGATATGCGAGAGTCATTGGGCGAATTGTCGCTTATCGACAATCATCCGGCAGACATTGCAACCGAGGTTTATGAGCGGTCTCGAGATGTAGCCCAGCATGATCGGCTGATTCACAGAGTTGAAGCGATTGATGTAGCTTTAGCTCGCTTTGACCAAGGCGAGTATGGCGTTTGCGAACACTGCGGTCATGAAATCCCTTTTGAGCGCCTTGAAGCCCTGCCTCACACTACTGTATGTACGGAATGTAGCCGCGAGGAGGAAAAGGAAGAGCAACACTCGTTACATCGTGAACCAGTCGAGAACGAACTTCTGAATCGCCCTTTTTCTCGAACTTTCAACGATGGCACTGATCGGGTAGGGTTTGATGGCGAAGACTCATGGCAGGCTGTGGCTCGCTATGGGACCTCGGATTCCGCCCAAGATCTGGGGACAAATCGTGATGTCTCAGATCCAAATGAGGTATATGAAGACGCGGATGAAGTCATTGGGGCGGTCCAGTATATCGAAACTATTGAAACACAAAGGGAACCGGAAGGGCGGGGAAATTCGATCCACTATAGTAAGGAACATGGGCGGACTTAGCCCGTTCGCACCCGCTACATTGCTATTCGCTTGTCGCTAAGGCTAAAATGCAAAACCTCAGGGTAGTTCTGGTTGAATGCTATGCCATCCTTGGCACCGCGGCATCAGTCCATCACGGCATCTAGCCATCCATGGCGATGCTCTAACCTCGAACGTCCTGTTCGAGTTATGGACAAGTCTCCGGAGCTTTGGTGAACGTGCAATTTCATTTGCATTCATTTCGTTCACCCCATTTTCGTTCACGAATTGTTTGCCCCGCTGAAAGCCCTGTGTTAAGATGAGGGAAAACGCTGGGGGGTTAGAGGGTTGCTGGTTTGGCTTACAATGATCGGGGTATGGATTATCGATCGCTTATTAAAAGTTTTGGTCCAAACAAAATTTGTTCCGGGGGAGACGCTGATTGTCATCCCCAAAGTATTTCATTTGACGTTTGTCCTAAATCCAGGCGCGGCGTTTGGCCTGATGGCCGGTCGAACCTGGATTTTTGTTGTTACAGCGCTCTTAGTTGTAGGTGGGGTGATTTATGGCCAGTTTCGTATTCCACGCAGCGAAATGCTCACACGTCTGGCTATAGGAATGATCGGAGGCGGGGCATTAGGAAACCTTTATGACCGTCTTGTAATCGGACGTGTGGTGGATTATTTAGATTTCCAGATCTGGCCCTTTGTATTTAATTTTGCGGATAGTATGATTGTTGTAGGAGTGGGGTTGTTCATGCTTCGCTTATTGCTGGAGGAAAGGGCCCAGAGCAAGGCTATATCGGAGAAGTGAGATAACAGATTTATTAAAGAATTGGCGGGGTTATGAGAGTGGAAAAAGAGACAAAAGAAGCTGTCCTTGAGGATTATGAATTTGACGAACAAGTTTCTGATGAGGAGAATCCCTTCACAGATGCTGAACTATTGACTGAAAAGGAAACTTTTGAACTCCCAGAAGGAATTCGCCTTGACATTGGCTTAACCGATAGCTTGGGAAAGAGCAGGTCTTTCGTTCAAGGACTTATTGCGCAAGAGTGCGTAATAGTTAATGGCTCAGCAAAGAAAGCGAATTATAGGGTGCGCCGGGGTGATCTGATTGAGGTGGTGTTTCCAACCCCACGTGAATCGACAGCTGAACCTGAAAATATCCCAATTGAGGTCCTTTATGAGGATGAGGATGTTTTGGTTGTGAATAAGCCACAGGGTATGGTTGTTCATCCGGCTCCGGGCGCTTGGACGGGAACCCTGGTTAATGCCTTGTTGTATCACTGTCGCAATCTTTCTGGTATTAATGGGGTATTACGTCCGGGGATTGTGCATCGTATCGACAAAGATACTTCAGGGATTTTGGTGGTGGCTAAAAATGATATCGCTCATCAAGGGCTAGCAGCTCAACTTAAAGCACATACTATGGATCGGAAATATTTGGCGTTAGTGCACGGGGTAGTTTTAGAACCCTCAGGTACAGTAGACGCGCCTATCGGACGTGATCCAACAGATCGTAAGCGGATGGCCGTGGTTATGCAACATTCGAAGCTGGCTGTGTCGCATTATACGGTGTTAGAGCGATTTAGAGAAAGTACCTATGTGGAAGTGCAATTAGAGACTGGCCGAACTCACCAAATTAGGGTTCATATGCGCTATATTAAGCACCCCGTTCTAGGCGACCAGGTGTATGGACCAAAAAAAAATCAATTTGGCTTACAAGGACAAATGCTTCATGCTACGTATTTGGGTTTCGAGCATCCTAGAAGTGGAAAGTGGATGAAGTTCGATGCTCCTCTGCCCAGAAAATTTGCAGTCCTGTTGGTAAAGTTGAGGGAGGAAGTGTAGAGAAGGTTCAATTTTGAATAATTGAACTTTTCTGATTTCTTCTTATTGATATAACCCGAGTACAAGGTGTATAATACTTTTAAATGAAAAAAATGTAAATGAAGGAGGAAGTTTATTATGTTTGATAATATGATTGCAAAGCTAAAAGCTAATAAGAAAAAGCTTATTTTAACAGAGGGATTGGATTCAAGGATCATTGAGGCGGCTAGTCGGCTACATAAGGAAGGTATCCTTGCTCCTGTGCTTTTAGGCAATCCTGCTGAAATAGCCGTCGCTGCTGAAAAATGCGGATGTTCGATAGAAGGTATTGAAATCATCGATCCACTGAACTATGCTGGTATAGATGCAATGGTTGCCCAGATGGTTGAGCTGAGAAAGGGTAAGATGGACGAGGTTGCTTGTCGTGAAGCTCTGTCAAAAGCTAACTACTTCGGGACAATGCTTGTCAAGCAAGGCTATGCTTACGGTCTTCTGGGCGGTGCTACCTATTCTACTGCTGATACAGTTCGTCCTGCTCTTCAACTTATCAAGACCAGGCCCGGCAACAAGATTGTATCAAGCTGCTTTATTATGCATCGTACTACAGCAAACGGCGACGAAAAGTATGTAATGGCTGACTGCGCTATTAATCTTTTCCCAACCGAAGATGAACTTGTTGAAATAGCTGTAGAAACGGCCAGATCAGCAAAGGCTTTCTCTGTTGAGCCAAAGGTTGCCATGCTTTCCTACAGTACGATGGGTTCGGGTAAGGGCGAATCAGTTGATAAGATGCGTAACGCTACTGCGAAGCTTAAGGCTATGAACCTCGATTTTCCGGTTGATGGAGAGCTTCAATTTGATGCTGCTTTCTCTCCTGAAGTTGCCAAGATTAAGTGCTCGACCTCTCCTGTTGCGGGTCAAGCTAACACATTTATATTCCCTGATATTAATGCAGGTAACATCGGTTACAAGATTGCTCAGCGTCTGGGGGGCTTTGAGGCTATCGGTCCAATTCTCCAGGGTCTGAACGCTCCTATCAATGACCTTTCAAGAGGCTGTAATGCAGAAGAAGTTTACAAGATGGCTATTATTACTACAGTCCTTGAGTAAGCAATGCATTAAAAATATTTATAGATCAAGGGTCTTCGCGATTTAATGCGAAGACCCTTTTACTGTTCCAAGAGGATGAAGATTCGGACATATTTCTTAAAATTGACTTCTCATTTTCATGCTGATGTACAGATTGGGAAGCGTGTAATCTGCTGATCAGATGGAGTCCAATTTGATGCGGGGTCGGCGTAAACGTCTGCGTCAGCCCCTTGTCGTACATATTGTGCTAGTATAAGGCAGAAGAGAGGAATATAGGGTGATGTTTGGGAAATCAGAGGATCAAACATATGGTATATCAAGAAAAGAGAGAATACTTACTTACGGTCTTGAAGACTGGCAACTGGACCTTCTAAGCGAGGTAGTCAAGGTTGAAAAAATCAAGGATCGGGAGCTGGAGATTTTTGTTTCAGAAGAATTTACGGATATTTTTGCAATAGCACATTTCATGGCATTTTTGAACTTCGCCGCGGTACAAGAGAAGGATCAACAGATGTTTCTCTCATATTGGCTGGAGTGTACTGACACTGATCGATCGGAAATCCCCGACGAGTTTTTAGATGACTTGAATACGAGGATGCCGTTAACCTATATTTTGAACTGTGGTTTAAATGAAATTATCAAAATGCCCTATTTGTTCTTTGACAACAAAATATTTGAAAACAAGTCTAAACTGCGGTTGAGTGCATTGCAGGAAATTAAGAATCTTGAAGGGAAAGGGAGAATGGCAAACGAGAATCATTCTCAAAAACTAGAGCGTATTCTGTTGATGTATCAGTTCCTTGTATATAAGGGGTGGCTTACCAGAGAAAAAGCTGACCAGCTATTTATTGATAAATATCGGTTACGGGATGATCCACTATCACTAAGGATGTTCCAGCGAGATATGCAAATCATTCGTAACATCGATGGAAATGTCCGATATGACCAAGATAGTAAGATGTATATACTTGATTGGGCAAAAAAGTAATGTTTTGGATCGCGAGGAAAGTACTCTTACCGTATAAAGCGGTTATATCCTCAATGCTCAAAGTTACAGGAAATTTGAGCCAGAATGGATTATTAAAAGAACGTTTTGTGCCATTGATTTAAAAGGAGGTTTCAATTAAATGGATCAGATATTGAAAGATGACCGTGGTAGACTTATTGGTAGAATTAAAGAAATCGGTGTTGGGAAGTTTGAAATTCGAGAGTGCACTGGATGTTTGAAAGGAAGGTATGACGTAAAAACAAACGAAACTCGAGATGATAGAGGAAAGCTATATGGTAAAGGCAATCTATTAACAAGGTTACTATAACTAACCCTATAAATTACTTTATAGGAACGCAGGAATTAATTGCCTGTTATTTTTTTCATAACTCAAGATAGTGAACAGGTTAGATTACTATAACTGATGTAGAATTTATAGATAAATGAGAGGATGATATAATGCATCAAACGCCTTGCACAATATATGATTGTGAATACGATCGTGAGGTTAAAGGAGTAATTATTAACAACAAAGTGTATGCACTTGACAATAATAATGCTCCAGCTCCTGCGAAGGACTATATATGTGAATATGTTGATTTTGACATGGTTCAATTTTATATAGAATCTTATAGTGATATTAATCTTTATGATAATAAAGACACCTCAAAATGGGGCTATATTCACTTATCTAACGGTGAGATTGTAGTTCCTCCTATTTATGATGATGCTATTCCTTTTTATGGCAACCGCGGACGAGTTGAAAAGGACGGAAAATATGGTTTTCTTGCTCAGGATGGTAGCATGGTAATCGATTTAGTTTGGGATGATTGCGGTCGTTCTTTTCACGCAGGATTGTGCCCGGTAAAACAAGGCTTGTTGTGGGGATACGTAGATATAAATGGAATTGTAATTGTTGAGCCATGCTTTGAGATTGCAGAAACATTCACGATAATTGAGAAAGATACCTATGCCGCTCTCGTTAAGAAAGATGGAAAATATGGCTATCTAGATGATAAATGCCATTATATCTTTGAACCCAACTTAGATGATGCTAAGAAATTCTGGTGGAACGGTTATGCACCGGTCATGATTTACGGATTATGGGGGTTCATTGACAAAAAAGGTGCATTTGCGGTTGCTTTGCAATTCAACGATGTTGAAGATCGAGGTTTCTTCGGATTGGGGAACTGTGATTTTTATTTAGTGAAAAAAGGTGGGCAGTGGGGCATTATTGATGAGCACTTAAGAGTAACAATGCCAGAAAAAGGAGTTCGTTATGTAGTCTATGGAGATAGAAAGATTTATTTAGGAAATGGCATAGTTACAAGCGAACGCAAGTTGACAGTGAATAAAAGAGTAAAGGAGTAGATGAAATGGCAAGGACTTTCAATAAAGAATTTAAAAACTTTAATTTGGAAATATTTAAAAATCAAGAGATATATAGATTTTTAGTTTCGGATATTAATTCCGGGGAGGTATTTCCTGCTCTGAGAGTGGACAAAATCGATTTTTATTATAACGGAGGCTGCATTTTTTCATATAAAGTTGGAGGATTTTCATTTAACTGTGATTACCTCAAGTATATGGGGGAAGAGTACACATCATTATTTCGAAATAATCACCTAAATGGTAAAATTGTTAAACTAGAATCCTTTTACAAATATTTAAAAGAAGGTGTTACGATAGAAACCTTTTATAAGGATTTGAAAAAAGGTGTTGAAACAAGGTTTTCTTCTTCCTCATCAGAAAACAAAAAAATGGAAAGACAATTTTTAAGCCCATTATATAAATCAACCTTTAGATCTGGACAAAAAGAAAAAGACTCTCATACTAAAGTTCTTGATATAGAAATGAGATTTAATAAATCCAATGGAAGAAAGTGCGATTTAGTTTTATATAATAATTTGCTTCAAAAGCTAATGCTAGTTGAGGCAAAAGTGGTAGGCAATTCAGAGCTTGTATCTAATACAACTCCAAAAGTTATTGATCAGATAAAAGAGTACACAAGTTGGCTTACTTATGAGGAAACCATTATGGTGCAATATTCTAATTATATTGAGTTTATGAATAAAGCGTTTAATACAAATCTCAATAAGGAAATCAAGGATATTTGCAAAAATGCTAAGCTTATTGTTTTTGAAAACGAGGGTAAATCCCTTGAAGACAATTACAGCCAAAAGCTAATAAATGAACTTGATGTAAACAATGTACTTTTTACGAAATCCGTTAATGTAGATGAAATATGGGAATCGCTTAATAAATAATTTGAAGATATGGAGTTCTTTCAGAGGACGGACGCTTAATAAGCGATATAAAGCTCTCTAAAAAAGAAGTAATTGAACTGACTAGAACAAATTATAAATAATTGAGGTGATTCTTATAAACCTAATAATTCACAGAGGAACCCATCAAATCGGCGGGACCTGCATAGAACTGTCCACCGAAAGAACCAGAATAATTCTTGATATTGGACAGGAATTGCCTAATTTTGATGAAGACAAATCCAAGAAAATATTAGAACTCCCAAAAGTCAAAGGTCTTTACAGAGACGATACTAGAACAATAGATGCAATACTGATATCTCATGGACATGGGGACCATGTAGGACTGATTGAGCATATAGATCCGAAAATACCTGTTTTTATGGGGGAGAAAGCCTCCAAAATTCTGAATATAACTGCACAATTCACTGGAGGGAAACCCATTATTAATCCCGTAGATTATCTGATCAGCGGTCAAGAGATAACTGTTGGAGACTTTTCTATTACATCCTATCTGGTAGACCACTCCGGATTTGATTCCTATGCCTTTGTAGTAAAAGCGGATGATAAATGCATTGTTTATACTGGTGATTTTCGAGATCATGGCAGGAAGAAAAAGGCTACTGATTACTTCAGACAGAGCATACCAATAGGTGTTGATATACTTCTGATTGAGGGCACCATGATGAGCAGGATCGATGATAAAATAGAAACGGAAGAACAAATCGAGCAGAAGGCTTATGAATTTATGAATGCCGCGGATATGCCTATATTTGTTCTTCAATCTGCTACAAACATTGATAGAGTGGTTGGAATGTATAGGGCGGCAAAGCGAAGTGGGCGTATTTTTGTGATGGATATTTTTGTTGCCCATATAGTGTCGCAGCTCGGAGGCAGTATCCCGCGCCCTGGGATCTTCAGCGATGTTAGAGTATTTTATCCATACCACCTGACGCAGAGAATGTTCAAAGAAACTGGTGGTGAAAAGCTGATGAAACAATTCAGCAGTTATTTGATATCAAGAAAAGAACTTGGCGAAAGAAAAGACTACTGTATGCTTATCAGAGATTCTATGCTGTCAGATCTTAAGCATATCAGTAACTTAAATGGTATGGGAATGATTTACTCGATGTGGAGCGGTTATAAAAATACACAGAGCGTTCAACGGCTGCTGAATTTTGCGAAAATGAAAGACATAGAGGTTATCAATTTGCATACTAGTGGCCATGCAAGCATAAAGGCTTTACAAACGATAGCAGAGTCTTGTGTGCCGAAAAGGATTATTCCAATTCATACCGAAAGACCGAACTTGTTTGTGGATAACTTTGATAATGTTTTTATTGCCAATGATGAAATAGCAATTACAATTTAATTGCTCAAAAAGTATCAATCAAGTCATAGATGCGGCCCGGGAACGGTTTGGACGCAAGTTCACCTCTGTGCCCAAAACGTTTTCGATCCTCATTGAAAAATTGTGCGGCTAATGGAGGGAAGTTCTCATATAAGCCATTGGGGGTTAGGGGAGGCATTAAGGGGATAATGCTTTGTGGCATATGTAGGTAAGTATGCAAATCAAGTATATGCAAGTCAAGAACCGTCCCCGACTTGCATTGACCGGCAGAGAGAATCTGCGCCATATGCCTGACGCAAATACAAAAGCCGATGCCTTAATGGAACGGTTTGATTTGCTGGAAGACGCCGACCGAAGGGTTGCGACCTATGCAGGTGGTATGCGCAGTACTCATCCCAACATTGACTTTTAGGCTATCATAAAGTACACTTAGTGACAGTGTTATGGCCTTTAATGAAGTCCCGAGAGGCTTGGGAAGGCAGACGGAGCAAGAGGGGGACTGTCTGCTGTTCAGACAGTTTTTTTTGTTACTTTCTTTCCAAATCTTTAGATCCATGGATAAGTTCTAGGGTGAAAGGAGTTAGTAAAGCTGTGGAAGTAGGCATGTTTAAAAGCAAAATTTTAGATGCGGATGGGATTCGCAGAGCGGTAACTCGCATTGCGCACGAAATCGTGGAAAAGAATAAAGGGACTGATAAACTCGTCTTGGTTGGTATTCGTCGCAGAGGGGTGCCGTTAGCAGAACGAATTCAACAATACATTGTGGAGTTTGAAGGGGTAAAGGTTCCACTGGGGATTCTGGATATTACCCTTTATCGCGATGACTTAAGTACTATTGACATACATCCGGTTGTTCACGAGACAGATATTCCGGTAAGCATTGAGGGAAAAACCGTGGTTCTTATCGATGATGTGCTGTATACAGGGCGAACTGCCCGAGCGGCTTTGGATGCCACAATGGATTTAGGGAGGCCTCAGCGCATTCAATTGGCGGTGCTTGTAGATCGTGGACATCGAGAGTTACCTATTCGTGCAGATTATGTCGGCAAGAACTTACCCACATCGCGGCGCGAAATTGTGGCGGTGCGTTTGCAGGAAGTGGATGCGGAAGAAGATGTGCTTTTACTGGAACGTGAAGAGGATACGAATTGAATGGACTTTACCCTTTAAATGCTATCCAGAGAGATAGTCAAGGGGCGAGTGGGATTTAGGTTATGCCTATTTTGAATCCTCTCCCGCTTGGGAAGAGGTTTTTTTGATGTTTAAGGGATAAGTCTTTGGGGGATAGTGGAGAGATTAAGGGGAGTGTGCCTGGTGGAATATGTAAACAAGTATGCAAGCAAGAACCGTCCCCACTTGCACACTTGCATGAAAGACGTTAGGAGGGTTATGGATGAAATGGCAGCGTAAAGACATTCTAGCGATTGAGGATATGAGTGTGGATGAGATTCGTCATATTCTGCATACTGCGAAGGTGATGAAAGAAATTTTGATGCGCCCGATTAAGAAGTTGCCTACGTTAAAAGGGAAATCAGTGGTAAATCTTTTCTATGAAGCGAGTACACGGACTCGAACCTCCTTCGAAATGGCTGGCAAAGTGTTGGGGGCCGATACGACAAGTATTGCAGTTGCTCAAAGCAGCGTGAGCAAGGGAGAGAGTTTATACGATACGGCCAAGACGATTCAGGCGATGAGGGCAGACCTCGTGATCATTCGGCATTCCAGCTCAGGTTCCGCAAAGTTTTTAGCGGATATTCTCGATGCAGGGGTCATTAATGCGGGAGATGGGCAGCATGCGCATCCAACCCAAGCGTTATTGGACATTTTCACAATGGAGGAGCAGCTTGGGGAACTGGAGGGTAAGAAAGTGGTCATCGTTGGGGATGTTTTGCATTCTCGGGTTGCTCGGAGTAATGCCTGGTGTCTTCAGAAAATGGGTGTGGATGTGACCCTTGTGGGTCCTCCGACTCTGGTTCCGGTTGAAATGGAAGGTCTGGGGGTAAAATTAACTCATGATCTCGACGGTGCTTTACCCGGTGCGGATGTGGTGATGGCACTTCGTCTCCAACTTGAACGGCAACAAAGCGGCCTATTTCCTAGTCTGCGTGAGTATAGCCATCTCTATGGATTGACGACAGAGCGCTTGAAGAAAACAGGGAAACAGAGTATCGTATTACATCCCGGACCCATGAATCGGAATGTGGAAATCTCCGACGATGTGGCGGATAGTGCGCAAGCTTTAATTGAGCGCCAGGTTACAAACGGTGTAGCCATTCGCATGGCTCTAATTTATTTACTGATTGGGGGGTCAAGCAATGTGGTGGCTTAAAGAGGTATGGGTAATTGATCCGAGCCAAAACCTATCTGCCCCTCGGGATGTTCTCGTTAAAGGCAGGCAGATGTTAGAAATGTCTTCTTCAATGACAGAGGAAGAGGTCTTGGCGATAGCGCAGGGAGAACAGGTGGAAACGATCGACGGTAAAGGTAAGTTCGTTTTCCCGGGGCTGATTGATGTACACACTCACTTGCGTGAACCAGGACAAGAGGAAAAAGAGGATATTCTCAGTGGCTCTCGCGCTGCAGTACGGGGAGGGTTTACGACGATTCTGGCTATGGCGAACACCCAACCAGTGATAGATAATCGGGCCCTGGTTGAATTCGTGCGCTTGCAGGGCGAACGCGCTGGATATGCCCATGTCTTGCCAATTGGGACGGTGACTAAAGGCATGCAGGGTGGCGAATTGGCCGAAATGGTGGATATGAAAGCGGGTGGAGCCGCGGCCTTTTCCGACGACGGTAAAAATATTCAAAATGCCGAAGTGATGCGGCTCGCTTTAGAATATGCCAAACTGACGGGGCTGCCTATTGTCAGTCATTGCGAGGATAAGGACTTGGCCGGAGAAGGGCAAATGCGGCGCGGGATGGCGTCCGCCCGGATGGGCTTAAAAGGGATCCCTGCTAGTGCGGAAAGCGTGATTGTGGCTAGGGATTTGCTTCTGGCGGAGGAAACAGGCGGAAAACTTCATCTGGCCCATATTTCTACAACGGAGAGTGTCGATTTAATTCGGCAAGCTAAAGTACGGGGGGTCAATGTCAGTGCTGAAGTTAATCCTCACCATTTGATTTTTTGCGATGAAGAACTGGGTATTACTGATACGGCTCTTAAAGTTAATCCACCCCTAGGTTCCCGAAAGGACAGAGAGTCACTCATTGAAGGACTTCGTGATGGGACAATCGATATGATCGCGACCGACCATGCTCCACACACCCAGTCTGAAAAGGCCAGGCCCTTTGCGGAGGCCCCTTTTGGGATTGCAAGTCTAGAGACGGCATTGAGTGCGGTGTGGCAATATCTGGTGTTACCGGGACGTTTGTCATGGGATCGGGTGATTGAGGCTTGGAGCGTATCTCCGGCCAAGCGGTTTGGGTTGACCGGAGGATCGTTAAAACCTGGATCTCCGGCCGATATGGTGCTCTTTGATCCGGATTACTCAGAAGTGATTGATTCGGCTGGATTGGTTTCGAAAGCAAGAAATACGCCGTTCTTGGGTAAAACCTTACAAGGGTGTCCGGTTATGGTCTGGGTGGAAGGTCGACTTGTCCAAAGAGATCGAAGCGTCATATAACCTAAAATCCCGCATTTTTTTATACCTACAAGGAAAAACACTGTAAATTCGCCTTGGGGAATTCTGAACGGGGAACCACAGATTACACATGAAAAGAACGATAAGAGAAACCACAGATTAACACAGATTTCACAGATTAAGAAGGATCAAGTATAGAAAAATGGCGAATGTGGGAGTCAATGAAGAAACGATAATTATCAATTATCTCAAAGCTACAGGATTAAATCGGGCTTTTATCAACTTTGGCGAATATCAATTGCGTTACAAGCGATTTATATTTTAGAGCTAAAAATGTATTT
>JARLHU010000062.1 GCA_031292095.1 Desulfosporosinus sp. | reverse complement strand
TCATGGAGCCCATTATCTCTCTGAAATCTTTTTACGGCATTTATAGTAGTTACTCCTAACCATCCGTCGGGATTTCCAGTCTGGTATCCGCGAGAATTTAGTTTTTCTTGAATTTTCTTAACTTTTTCTATCAGATAAGTCCATGTCGCTGGCCCCACAATACCATCCCGCGGTAATTTTACACTATCTTGAAAATTTTTTACCACATCTTCAATTTTTAGATCGTAAATATCATTAATTACAAAGTTATTATAATTCTTGCTTAAACCGTTTAAATCCATCTTAAGTTTCTTTACATATGGACTATGAGAACCCAACTTTAATGTAGGAAACGTAGGCATACAACATCACACCCTTCTTAAATAGAATTATATGTTTTTATACTATGTCATTTTAGGATAAAAGTGCGAATTTGGGCTTACATGGACACCCAATCCGCCAACACAAAATTCAAAGCCGGAATGCCTTGACTACTTTCTATAGAAGCGTCGGAACTATCGGATCATAGTAAACGAAAAGCCGCCTAATTCGATCAGGCGGCTTTTCGTATTCCATCTTAACCTGTGCAATAAATTGTAGTTAACTCTAATCTTAAATAATTCTTAAAACTTCATAATTAATTAAGCATTCGTCGAGTCAACACCTCTCCCTTGTTCTAGTATCCCTAACATATCCGCAATCGTCAGGATTCTTAGAAATAGCTTAGAAGTTTTAATGATTTAGTTAACTTACTCAAACCGTAATGCATCGATGGGATCCATTGAAGCGGCCTTTCGCGCCGGAAAGACTCCGAAGATTATACCAATCGCGCCCGAAAAACCAAAAGCCACCAACACTGATGTCAGAGATATACTGGTGCTCATATTAAGGGCCGTCCCTATTATACTTGACCCGGCCGTACCTAAAGCAATACCGATACCTCCCCCCAAAACGCTAAGCACTATTGCCTCTATAAGGAATTGTAGCAGAATATCCTTGCTTTTAGCCCCAATTGCTTTCCTGATCCCGATCTCCCGTGTTCGTTCGGTAACTGAAACGAGCATGATGTTCATAATTCCAATTCCTCCAACCAGCAGGGAAATGCCTGCAATTCCGCCAAGGAGCATGGTCAAGGTTTGCGTTACTCCTGTCATGGTGGCTAACGTATCGGCCTGATTCTGAACCGTAAAGTCATCGGCTTTGCCAGTCTTTATGTTGTGAGCTTGATGCAAGGCTAACGTAATTTCATCTTGGGCTGTTTGCATTTGATCTGCTGAAGTAGCCGATACTAGAATACTGCGCAACGTCTTTTTTCCGATTAAGCGAGATTGAACTGTTGTAATTGGTGCGAGAATCATATCATCACTATTCATGAAACCTGTTGACCCAGTACTTGTTGTGACCCCAATAACTTGAAAAGGTATACTGTTTATCTTTATGGTTTTCCCGATGATATCCGCATTTGCGTCCCCCATTAGGTTCGTAACAACTGTCGGTCCGAGGACAGCAACCCGCGCGTTACTATCTACATCTGCTTTTGTAATAAATCTGCCGCTGGCAATAGTTACATTTTTGATGGTTGCATAACTATCAGTAGTTCCAGTTATTTGCGTAGAAGTGTTTCCTGAACCTAACACCACTTGGTAGTCATTATCCGTGAACGGTGCTACTGCTTTCACAGCCGTATCTAGTTGAATCTTGTCAGCATCAGTTAGGGTTAGGGTAGTTATACTACCCGCTCCTCCTCTAACTCCACCAGCGTTTGACTGCCCTGGGCTAATCGTGAGAAGGTTTGAGCCAAGTCCCTGAATCCTGGAAGTTATCGATGCGGTTGCCCCGTTTCCGATTCCGACCATGGCGATGACTGCTGCTACTCCGATAATCATCCCGAGCATTGTCAATGCCGACCTAAGTTTGTTCGCTTGCAAAGCCCTGAGAGAAACCCGGATACTTTCAAAAAAGTTCATATTGCTACTCCTTCCTAAATGATCTGTGTTTGCGCTTTAGGTGCCTAGCAAGTGGAAAATTTTATCTTAAAGCTAAGTCTTGCATTTATTTTTAGATTCATTGATCCGTTGCTTAACTTTCTTTATGTGATACCAGGTGGATGCAAATAACACTAATGTAAAAAAGGCAATACTGGTGCCCTTATCTGTAATTATTTCCAACCCATAGTCTCCTCTCTAGGTTATTTATACCCAATACCTTAACATTTTTTTCTTAGAAACAGCTTAAGAAACCTTAATATTCACTGTTGTTCTGATGTACCAATTGATCTTGAAATTGCTATTTTTATCAAAATTACATTCCGTTGTAAAGCAGCTTTTTTGTCATGTGGGTAAGGTCTGATGTAGTCCAGAAATGTCGGGTTTACCATCTACGATAAGATTAGGACCAAAGGAAACAGCTTCGCGAATGTGTTTGTCAACAATTTGGGTGGCAATCAAGACTCCGTCAGTGCACTTACTTTAGTGCGCTATGATCAATCTTGTATCGATAAAGACGGAACTCATAGAGGAAAACACAAACAAAAGCCCACAGACCACTGACCGTTAAAGCCATGACCATAGCACTCGAGGTATGAATCTGGAGAAATATTGGACTTAGTCCTAGGAGAAGCAACAATATAAGTTCCCCGATCAAAAGTACAGATTGAGATAACCTCGATTTTTCCCGCGCCAGAAGATAGGCGAGGACTGCATAAAAGGATAAACCTGCCAGTAAAAACCCTGTATTTGGGGCTTGAAAGGGCACAATATTCTCAAAGATACTGATATTTTCCCCTCGAAAAATAAATCGGAAAAGGTGATCCACAAGAGTCCCCCCACCCCAAGCCAGACCCAGTGGCAAAACATGGATCCATCGTTTCGTTTCATGTCTTAACGCAAATATAGCAACTAAGAAGACACAAAGTATCACTATGTGAGTGCTCAAGGCATTAATTTGTTGCATCAAGTGAATTACCCAAGGTGGCGAAGCAAGTTCCAGCCCCGAAACGACAAGCTCATCAAACTCAGCGACATCATTAGCCACAAAGTCTTGAATCAAACTCATTAGAAAAATAAAAAGTCCGAGGAACGCAGTTCCACTAACCGTTATCAGGAAACGCAACCTGCCTAAGGAACGATACCGACTCGGCAAGCGCAAAAACTCGGCCGTTAACCAAGCCCCCCAGCGTTCATGATTCTTATACAAGAGATAAAATGCCATAAAGAGTATGGCAGAAATAACCCCAAGAAGGATAGAATAACGGTGGATAATCGGGAGAATCGTTTCCCAGCGACTTCCTAAAGTCCTTCCTAATAGAATAAATAGGCTTGTCCAGGCTATGGCTCCCAGATAGGAAAAAAATGCAAATTGCCGATAACTTAACCGACTCAAACCAGCAATATAACCCGAAAGGTGACGAACCCCAGGAATGAAATATCCTACAGCAAGAAGCTTTCCTCCATGCTTATGGTACCAGCTTAGCACCTTTTCTAGGCGCTCACTCCCTGCATGTTTCTTCAGATGTGTCAAAACCTTGGCTTCGAAAAATCGTCCCAGAAAATAAGCAATGGTAATCCCTGTCATACTTCCCGCAGCCGATGAGATGATTGCTAATACAGGATTAAGTTGCCCAGAAAAACTCATAAAACCGACAAACGTCAACAGAAATTCATCCGGGAGCGGCAAACCTAATATTGAAACCAATAAGATAACATATAGTCCCGGATAACCATATTGCGTTATATAGTGAATTAATAAAGTTGCGGACATTAGCTACTCCTTTCTTGTCTAACCAGAACCTTAGAGTACCACTCGCTTTAAGCTGGTTCCCGAAGAATCTGAACTAAATGCATAATAGTATTTACCCGAAGAAGAGAAAAAACTGCTTTCCCCCTTCCCAATCACTTTACTTCCTTGCGGGGAAACTTGGTATACCGTCTTCTCCGTCCGAATTAATCAACCATACACGGCCATGTTACTCACAACTGAGCTCTGATTCCACGGAACATTGCCTTCCCAAAAGAGCGTGAAATCTGGGCGTTTGGGAGAGGGTTGAGTATCTGAAAGCGTCCAAATTTTTGTCAGATACCCCTGATCCACAGTCCCAAGATACAACTTTTGATTCCAAAGGCCCAAGACTTTGTCTTTAGGGTTGGAAGCAATTTGGACTCTTGTAGATCCATTTTCTGCCAAGGTCTGTCTGTTTGGGTTTTCTTTAAGATTATAATAAACGGTACCTTTCGTCGGAGAGACAGCCAAGTACTCAACATGCTCTCACGATCGATTCAAACGCCTTAAATTTTTCATCACGTCGACTTCATATAAGTTACTTTGATTTTGCCCTTGCACGGAGAAATAGAGCAGGATTGACTCCAATTCCTGATTCAAAGATCAATAAAACATTGCGATCAGGCAACATTGATAGGCAAGAGCGGTTTTCGTCTGATCAAGCTTCCAAATGACCGATCGTTTGGTAAAATCGTAAATTGAGAGTTCATCTCCACTCCGAAAGGCGAGCAAATGGTCATCAAACGACACTAACGGATTCTTGATATTGGAGGCACCTAAGGTATACTGATTAGATACACCCCACAAGACTCCAAACGATTATCCTTCTCAGCCAGCGAACTGTCACAGAGATCCTCCCCCTATTTTAGGGGTTCTACAGTCCTCAAAATTTTCTGGATAAATCTTTTCCTGCGGATGTAAAGCAAACGCCAAGTACATCTCTAACACGTAGAGCGCCCAAATCAAGCGGTACGAACGAGGAGAATTGACGAAAGCTAGGGTTGGGGTAACATAAAACTCTTCCGCATCTGGACCACGATGCTTTATAAATCTCGTCATCTGCTTGAGACGTGGCACGCTAATATAACTAGCCGGCCCAAATTGCCCACATATACCACACATAAGAGTAGAATCCTCCTTCAATCATTTACGCTATTACGTTAGGATTCCCGCTTATCTTACGTGTATAAAAAAACGAATCGACTATGAGTGCGACACCCATAGTTTTTCCAGTACCACACAAGCTAACTTGAATCTAATACTATCTTACCCTAGTAAGATTAAAGAATGATGAAAAACAGATTATACTTCAATGAAACAAGCGCACCGTGTCTCCAGGGTTGGAGGCTCCACTTCGCTTGATATGACTGTTCAGTAATAACTACCTAGATGTTTTTACTTAGGAACAAGGAACACTCAATATTTATACTAAAATACCCCGTTGCGCGGAAGTACCACGCAAAAACGTGCTCCATGCGGTTCCAAATTTTCCGCCCAAATCCTTCCTCCGTGAGCGTCCACAATCCGCTTAGCAATACTAAGTCCCAACCCATGTCCCGAAATCCTACGTGAGCGTGCTTGATCGACCCGGTAGAAACGGTCAAATATCACTTCCAGGGCATCGGGTGGGAGTCCTGGTCCATTATCCTCAATCAGAATTTTTACGTTATCTTCGTCACTCTGGAGACCTATTCGTATCTCTCCACCAGACGGTACATATTTCCCCGCATTTTCCAAGATGATTCTAAGGAGTTGCTTCAGATAGAGAGCGTCTCCTCTTAATTCAATGTCCGGTAGCAAATCATAGTTAACCACGAACGAGCGTAAAAATGGCAACCCCTTTGAGCTTTCAATAATAAGTTCAGTCAGGTTGAGCGCTACTAAAGATAAATGCAATTCCTCTCGGGCCAACGTTAATAGATTTTCCACTAATCTTGTCATCATCTTAGTTTCATCGACCACGACTGTTGCTGAGTCACGCACAATAGCTGGATCTTCTGCCCCCCAGCGTTGCAAAATGTCTGCATGCCCGCGAATGACCATCAAGGGGGTTCGAAGTTCATGAGAAGCATTCGCTACAAATTGTTTTTGCTGCTTAAAGGACCCCTCTAACCGCTCTAACATGTGATTGAAATTTCTCCCTAGGAGGTCTAATTCATCTCCATTTCCCCGTGAGGGAAGTCGACGATTGAGATCATTAGCTGTCAAAAGAGAAATTTCTCGATTAAAGTCTTCTAAAGGAGCCAACACTTGGCGAGACAATATGTACCCTCCGATAGCAGCCAAAAGCAAAGCCGATCCGCCCAACCACATTAACTGACGAAGAAGAACGGTCTGGGCTAGTTCCACATCCTCCAAGTCGACTACAGCTTGAAGTGACCCAATTTGTTTCCCACTTGACAGAATTGGACGAGCCATATAATAAACATCCTTACTGTTCATAGTACGGATTTCAGGGCCTGCCTGTTGTTCCACCGGTAGCTGGACACTGATATTGCCTCCTATTTGTATCACAGCACCTTGCACAGAGCTCAGCTGTATGGTTACACCTTTAGGCACATTTCCTTTCAGGGCCTCTTGATCACGAATATCCACCGCCTGCCCTTCCTGCTGCTCATCGAGTGAACCAAGGACACGAGTAACGGCATTCTCCAATACTTGGCTCTTTTCTTGATGCAAAGCCTGGCTATTCCCCCAATACGTTAAAGCAGAAAGCATAAGAACTGTCAAAAGAAGCAAAAGAATATACCACAGGGTAATTTTCCAAGCTAATCCCCATTTCAGTTTTGGAAATCGGTATTTCCAAACTTTCTTAATCTTCTGCGCGTAGGACATAGCCAACTCCCCTGACTGTATGAAGATAATGCACATCAAATCGGTCATCAATCTTACCCCGTAAAAAACGCACATAAACATCCACGACATTCGTTTCCCCGAAATAATCGAAGCCCCAAACATTTTCAAGGATAAGTTCTCTGGTTAAAACATGGTTCGGATGTTCCATGAACAAGGCCAATAATCCAAATTCCGTTTTTGTCAAGCACACTTCTTGTCCCGCGAAATAGACTTGATACGACTGAGGATCTAGCTCCAGTTCTTGAAATGTTAATCGACCCTCGATTTGAACAGACGGATTTTTACGCCGTATCACCGCTCGTATTCGGGCCATTAATTCATCCATTGAGAAAGGTTTTGTTAGATAATCATCCGCTCCCAGGTCTAAGCCGAAGACTTTATCTTGGACTTCGTCTTTGGCAGTCAGAAGCAAGATAGGAGTATTCTTAAGCATCCGAATTTGTTTGCAAACTTCATAACCGTTCAGAAAAGGCAACATTATATCTAGAAGGATCACATCCCAATCATTTTTCAAGGCCATATCGAGTCCACCCCTGCCATCACCAGCTAAGCTCACATTGTGACCCTGATGTTCCAATTCCAGTGCAACGACTTTTGCAATGCCAGGATCATCTTCAATCAATAATATATTCAGAGGTGCCTCGACGATCATAGTTTCACCCTTCTTCATCTTCATTTGTTATTTATTACTACATTTTATCTCTATTCATCCCGAAAAAGCTCCCCAGAGAAGCTATTAGGATCGTATAGCTATAGTTCATTAACCCCGAACTCACTTGCAAGCCACTAAACATCATCAGGAATTCATCGGGAATGGATAGCAAATCATCCCTAAAGAAAGAAATGAGAATAAGGCGAAATATTGATAGTTGCTGATGGATTCTAGCATATATTTGGCTAATCCATCCATGTTAACCTTTCTTTCATTGTATACACAGTACTAAAGCACGTCAAAAACGACAACAAAGTTACATGTTTATCAAAAACCTTTAGTGATATTGTATCTTATTCGTAAAATTTCTTCATTAATAAAGGATTAAAATTATCTTAGTACCTTGCACAACTTTAATCTTTCTTTAATCTCCCATTCACAGACAGTTAATCTTCGCAGGGTATGCTGTAATCAGGGTCAACGATGGCCCAAAAAACATTGGAGGTAAAACATAATGAAAAAATCATGGTTTATCACGGCAGGCACACTTGCCCTTGCTGGAGCAATGGCTGGTCTCGGATCCTTCGGAGGCATGGCTTTTGCATCCACACCAGCGCCTGCTCCTGCAGTAGCACCTACCGCGATTGTTCAGCCAGCAGTTGCAACGCCGAATACTCTAGTCAAACCTGATTCAGTAAAGCCGTCATTGGGAGAATCCACTAATGCAAGTAAAGAGACCGACAACGTTAACTATGAAGAGCAAGGGGATCATCAAGGCAACAACGGCGTAGCAGAAACTGGAGCAGAAGTTGCAGATTAGGAATCCGCTGAAGAAGCTTCGTCCGGTCCGGACACAGACAACCTCGATGTTCAGCAATAATTCGAAGCTGATTATCAGATTCAACTCCGCTATCAAAGGTTAAAACCAATTACACTCTAAAACAAGCGAAGCGAAGCCCCAATGAATTGGTGGCTTCGCTTTGCTGTTCAATATGAGGGACTCAATCTCAATGCCATTCCTTCATCCCCACATTTACTCCTTATTTTTTCTACGGACGAAACCAACGATACCTGGAAGAATGGATATAAAAATGATGGCAAAAAGAATGAGATACGTCCACATCCCATAACTTTGAATGACTACGCCCATATTTTTGTCCAAGTGCAAAAATAGGTCCAGCAAGGTTTGCATAATCAACTTGGTTTTTCTCCCCATAATTGCGCTGTCATAACCAAGACCTTCCGTTATATTCTAAATTCCTTAATGCCCTGCTAAAACAAAAGCAATCACAATCACGCCAATAACAAAACGGTATCCTACAAAAAGTCTGAAATTATTCGTTTTCAAATACTTAAGTAAAAAAGAAATACTTGAAATACCAACGACAAAGGATGTAATAACGCCGACTGAAAAGGGTAAATTTATCGAAGCCATCGTCAAATGCCGAAGTTTTAGAACTCCTGCTCCCAAAATGATAGGCGTTGACATAAGGAAAGAAAATCGAGCAGCCTCTTCCCTAGTCAGCGTGAAAAAGCGAGCAGTCGTCATCGTACTTCCTGAACGAGATACACCAGGGATAATTGCCAAGGCTTGCGAAAGACCGATCCAAATGGCTTCTTTCAAGTTCATCGTATTCAAGGTACGTATTTCACGTTTTTTGTCGGCAAAATAAAGTAAGATTCCCATAACAATCATCATGATTCCGATGAGCAAAGGAGAACGAAAAACGGTCTCTGCCTTTTTCTCCAGCGCAAGACCAAACAAGGCCCCCGGAATAGTGGCCACAACTAAGTACCAAAAAATCCGCTTATCGTCCGATGCGTCCTTTCTTAGAGCAGCTTTGAATAATTTGACCCAATCTTTCCAGAAATAGAGGACCACTGCCAAAAGAGTACCCATGTGAAGCGCGACGTCAAAGGTTAAGCCAGGATCTTCCCATCCGAAAAGCCACGGGACTAATACTAGGTGCGCTGAACTGGAAATTGGTAGAAATTCACCTAAGCCTTGAACAATACCTAAGATCAATGCGTGTATAACTGTCACTGTTCATCCTCCATTATTAAACCTTTAGTTAGTATACTGTATCAACATACATAAGCTATACATAAGCTATACATTAACATTTAATTCTTAGAAACAGTAAGGTACTTACTATATCTAAACTGAAGATGATGAGTAAGTACTCTACCCATTCTTGGCAGCATATTGCTACTACCGATCGATGCAATCAAGTGTTTCACCTCCTTTGCAACTTAATATTAATTGAGTAAAAGAAAGGTGAGTATACTCCTGATTCAGAACTATTGCCTTAATCCTTAACCTCAGCAGTACCCTTTGCTTTTGTGGCTGAAAAGTTTATTGGCGCATAGCCTGCAGCGTGGATCTGGCCCTGAAACATTACCTCATTTGTGGAGGTTCCGTAAATACCATTCGCGTTGCCGTTATAGTGTAGATCACCCGTCTTATTGTCCTGCTGTATCTTGCTCATGACAGAGGCGGAAATGGGAGCAAGAGCGGTTGTAAGGTCTCCATCCTTATTATCGAAATGCAGAGTTTTAGTTACTCCTGCTTCCAAGGTAAAGCCAACTAATTTGACATAATAGCCTTCCTGTTTCTTAGTAACCGCATCCGTTACGGTAAAATAGGCATCAAAATTCTTTAAGTCGGTTTTGCTTGTATTGGTAAGCGCTAACTCCAAGTGGTCAGTGGCGTTGACATTGTCCTGAACTCTTGCATCTTTAACCGTGACAGGTAAAGCCAGCGTGCTGCTTTCTTTAATAAGGTTTGGTGTGAACACAGGGTCTTTATCGGTTTTATCCGGCACGCCATCGCCGTCAGTATCTGCCGCTAGGGGATTTGTGCCATAGGTTTTCTCGATGGAGTCTGGTATACCATCCCCGTCTGTATCAACCCCCTGTGTCTGACCTACCGCAGTAGCACTATTTTGCGTTGTACCGCTTGGTTGTTGCACGTTCTTTGTCGCAGCACTCTGCCCCGCTTGTTGAGGAGTTTTTCCTGCACATCCTACAAGCAGGAAAAGACTCATTGACACAATTGCTGCTCCCGATAAAACTGATCTGATACTTTTTAACTTTTTCATTACAAATTCCTCCATTTAAGTTTGATAAATATCTTCACGCCTCAGAAAACCCATGTAGGCGATGAACCACAATATAATGCTTGGTACTGTCAAGCCCAGCAGATTAATCCACTTTAAGCTTAAAACCTCCAAGGGAGTGTTTGTCTCAAAGCCCGGCTTTACATTGAGCAGTGCAAAGCTAACCCTCTCATAATGCTTGGTTGGTGACATTTCTTCAATACTATCCCTTAACGTTTCGTAAAATTTGAAATTTACCAGTACTTTCGTTTGCTGATCCTTGGTCATGCCCATCGAGGCAAAAAAACCGCCCGGGAGTTGGTTGTCCATGTCCATGGTATTTCCAATTTGCGGAAACACAAAGGCTAAAACGAGCCACATGATGACCGTGAGCAAAAGTGCCTTATTACCGTTACCAACCAGCACCGCAAGGGTAATTCCAAGGACAAGGAAAAATGCCATGTACAAAAAGGACATCAGGAAAAACAAACCCATTCGAGCACCATCACCAGCCGATAAGGCTACATTTCCGATCGCAAATACCGATATAAAGGTTATTGCACCGGATAAAAAGGATATTCCAGCGAGTAGTGTCAGATTTCCCAGCAACTTACCATTGAGCAAAGTATCTCTGAAGACCTTTCTTGATAAGATCAGCTTCAACGTTCCACTACGTCGTTCTTTCACAATCGCATGGTTACCCAGAATCATCGCCAATAGTGCTCCCAGCATGCCAATATAATTCACAAAGCCCTTAGAAGCCGAAATAGGGTTAAGATTCGGCAGCGGAGGAAATTCTGTTTTACCAAGGGACTTTAGGAACTCAATGGAATTGTTATAATTATCCACCGACACTCTCACTTGGTAGGCTCCAAGCACAACGGAAACCACCGTCAAGGTCAGCAGCATACCCAGAATGATCAGAAACAGCTTATTCCTGAGTGCATCGCTTATTTCTTTGCGCGCAATAGTCCATGTTGCATTCATCCAATCCACCACCTATCTTCTAACGTTTTTGCGGAAATACATAGCAGTCACGATACCAACAACCAACACAAGGCCAATGGCCCACCAGGCATAACCCGCAGTTGCCGTAACCGTCACAGGTATGGAAATTTCTTGGCTGGTCGCAGCCCCGTTAAAACTCTTTATTTTAAGGGTATTGTTCCCCGAACCCTCTGAAGGAGGAATGGAAATATTCAATCTGAACGCTCCCTTTTCTCCAGGTTTTAAGGAAAGCTTCTCGGGTGTAAGCTTATCCAGTGTCCATTTGTAGGGTAAATCTACTTTCAAACCCAAATCCTTAAGCTCTTTGTTGCCGGTATTAGCCACCGCAATATCAAAACTCAGGCTTTTCCCATTCATGGTCTCAAGCTTTTTTATCTCATTGGTGATTTCAAGAGAGAAATCATGATTGACTGTAAAAGATATAGGCATCAGAGACTCCAGCCCATCGTCGCGCGAGGACTTAACCTTGATTAACCCATTATCTTGAGCTGCGTTTAATGGCGCGTTCAGGTGCAATTCCACGATGCGTTTTTGGGAAGCAGTTAAATCAAGTCCTTCCATCCCCTTGCCTTCCAATGTAAAATAGGCTTTAAAACCATCGGGCAGACCCGTTGCCTGGAGATTATAATGATGGGTTTGGAAATCTTTATTTTCGACCATAATTCTTGAGATGCTTTCTCCCCCGGGGACTGTTAAATAATTTGCAGAAAGCTCTGTACTACTACTACCTGCTGCCAAAGCGCTCCGTGTGAAGGGTGTTAAGCAAAACAACAAACCTACTGCCAGGAACGCTCCTATTAATTTGGTTACTCTCATGTCACCTCCTCCTTCTGAACTGTCCGATAGGAGGCCAGTAGAAAAATCGCTCCGGGTACCAGCATATAGAGAAGAGAAAGCGCCTGCCTTGCTAGAATATCAAAGACCTTCATGGTTGCTGTTTCAGAGACGACCTGCAACAAATCCTTCCCAACGTTTTGGAACTGTACGGCTGGAGAAAACATTTCTAGACCCTTTGAGATCAGCGTATCCGAAGGGATCTGCGTCATAGTTTGAGCCGTAGCGTTGAGTGCATAGGCAAAGGTTCTCTGACTGTCTGCCAACTGGGGAATCACAAAACTTACAAGAACCCACACCACCATCATCGTCAGAAACCCAAAGGTTCTGTCTCCGCTCTTAATGGAAACAAAAAGCGTCACGATATAGAAGATCATCATGTAGACAAACGCCAAAACAATAAAGACAAGCAAGCGACTTAACTCATTAAAACTTGGTATCAGCCCTGAAACCATCGAAAAGAGCAGTGTGTTGAATACTAGAGTGACACAAAGTAATACTCCAATAACAAGTCCTCCGCCCAACAGCTTTCCGGTCACTAGCTGATCACGGTAAAGAGGTCTTACCAGAAGAAGCTTCAGCGTACCATTTTCACGATCTCCACTGAAGGCATCAAACCCTAAGAATACCGCTAGTACTGCACCAATAATGCTGACATAATCAATAATATTTTGAAGTATGGCAAGGGGGAACAATTGGGGAGACAGAGGAAAATTTGTGGCTCCCTGAGCTTTTAACAGAGCTACGATGTCCAGATAAGCCTTAATTTCGGCATTTTTGGTACTTGAGCCGATATAGACTGAAATAATGGAAAGCAGCAGAAACAGGGCAGTGATCACAAGGAACACCTTATCCTTGAAGGCAGTTTTAAATTCCTTAGAAGCTATTATGAGTACCTGCTTCACTCCTATCGCCCCCTTCAATTCTAAAGTAGATCTCCTCTAGAGACATTGCTTCGGGAAAACGCTGTTCTATATTTATAATGGAGTCTGCCAGCAGCAACTTACCCTTGCTTATGATACCAATATCTGTACACACCTTCGTAACCTCGGACAGAAGGTGGGTATTCATAAAGATCGTCGTGCCCCACTCCCGGTTCAACATCAGCAAAAGATCACGCATATCCTTGGTGCCTTGTGGATCAAGGCCGGATGTAGGTTCGTCAAGAAATAGTACTTTGGGCTTGTGAAGTATTGCCTGAGCAATACCTATTCTCTGACGCATCCCTTTGGAAAAGGTCTTTACCTTTTTATCCTTCCAGTCCATAAACCCCAGCAGCCCTAGTACCTCGTCAATTCTGGCATCGACCTTTTCCACACCTGAAAGATTGCCGAAAAACCTCAGATTTTCAGCTACTGTGAGGTCTCCATAAAGCATCACGCTTTCAGGCAGATAGCCAAGGAGACTGCGGACCTTAAAGTTGTCCTTCACCACATCCAGCCCAGCAATGCTGGCTTTCCCCCCCGTGGGAAGCAAAAGCGTGGTCAACATGGATAAGGTGGTTGTTTTTCCCGCGCCATTATGACCCAGAAAGCCAAAAATTGCGCCTTCTTTGACTGTCAGGTTCAAATCTTCCACCGCCGCAAAATCCCCATATCTTTTTGTCAATTTCTCAGTAACAAGCATAAATAATCCCTCATTTCTATTCCATGCTCTCATTTTGTCATCACACGATTAGAATAACCTTAGACAAAGATTAGAATTGGATTAGAAAATAAAAGAGCTCTTGCCTTCACTTTTACGTGAAACCGCAAGAACTCTATGGAGTGGATTTATATCTCAGATAGAGTGCCTAGACTCTGATGACTAGTCACCTTCTTTCCGTGAATAGCCCGAAATTCTATAGTCTCGGTAATGTAACCGTAACATTTGTTCCCGTTCCTACTGTACTTTCAATCTTAATTTTCCCTTCATGAACGTCAACAATTCGTTTGACAATAGACAGCCCAAGTCCACTTCCTCCGGTCTCCCTTGCTCTTGCCTTGTCCACTCTGTAGAATCTCTCAAATATTTGCTCTTTTTCTTCTATAGGAATACCGATGCCTGTATCTGTAACAGTAAACACAATTTCTTCATCATCCTCCGCACAAAGAAGGTCAATCCTGCCTCCAGCAAGAGTAAATCTAATGCTGTTATCCAGCAAGGCCCTGAGCATTTGCTTTATCATTCGTCGATCGGCAAAAAGCTCCAATCCTTGGGAACCTTGAAATGAAAAGTTGTGCCCCAATGCCAGCATCGAACTTTCCATGGACACCTCTTCCATCAGGTCGTCAATACTAAACGTTGCCTTCTGAAGTGATTGACGTCCATTATCTCCTCTGGCAAGAAAAAGAAGCCTTTCAATCATCACCGTCATGCTTAATGTTTCTTTCTTTATAGCATTGATAGACTCCTGTAAAACTTTTTCATCCTGCTTTCCCCAACGATCCATCATGCCTATATAACCTTGGATAATTGATACAGGTGTTCTAAGCTCGTGGGATGCATCTGCTACAAAACGCCCCTGCTTTTCGAAGGTTGCTTTAATCCTGTCCAACATCTCGTTAAAGGTTATAGCAAGTCTAGACAGTTCATCATCTGCTGAAGGCACTTCAATTCTTGCTGAAAGTCCAGACAATCCAATTTCATTGGCTGCCTTGGTCATTTTGGCGATGGGTTTAAGCATACTTTTACTCAGAATATAGCCTGCAAAAAGCGAAAAAAGAATTCCAATTATATCTGCAATAGCTAAGAGAATAAACAATATCCATAGGAAGTTGTATTCCTTATCCATATTCTGCGAAACCTGAATATAAGCCTTGACTTTGCCTCCATCGATAACGGTCGTATTTTTAACGACGAGTCGTAGCTTGCCTACCTCAAGCTTCCGGACTGCATTAAGATGATCCATCACCGGAACGCCCAGCGTATTGAAATTATCCGTGGCATTGACTATTTTACCAGATGGCTCGACTACCTTGATATTCAGAGTATTATCGCTTCGAGCTTCATAGATTATTTCTGGATCATCGAAGGTCATCTGTTCGCTATTTGAACCAATAATTCTTTTTTCTACCGTACTACTTACATTTTCCACTTTTTGTTTGGCCTGATCTATAAGGAAATACTTAACCCCATAGAGCACCGAAGCATTCAGCACCAACAAAACACCAGCAAATACAGAAGCATAAAGAAATGCCAGCTTCCAAGATAGCTTTGTCAACTTAATCCTTCTAATCCTCATCCTTGCCACCCCGAATACTGTAACCTACTCCTCTGATTGTCTGTATCAGCTTTTTATCATAACCGTCATCAATCTTGCTTCGAAGATACCGGATATATACGTCCACAACATTGGTATCTCCCATATAGTCAAAGCCCCATACCTTGTCAATAATTTGGATACGGGTAAGAGCGAGTCCCTTATTTCTTAAAAGATATTCCAAGAGATCATATTCTCTTTTGGTCAGCTCTATGGCTTGATTGGCTCGCTTAGCCTCATGTCTCGCAATATCAAGCTCTAGATCAGAAATTTTCAGCAAAGACACTTCATCCTTACTCAAACCGTTTTTTCGCAAGGCCGCGCGGATTCTTGCAAGTAACTCTTCAATCACAAAAGGCTTTGTAATATAGTCGTCAGCGCCGGTATCAAGTCCCATTACCTTGTCTGTTATCTCATCAACTATATAATTTTCGTTTGTTCAGCTTCCAAAGATATGCTATTTTAACACTCGAAGATTAAAATAGCATGAAAAAATGTTGAAACTTTAGTCAACGTGAAAAAATTGTAAATCCGCGCGTAAAATAAGCTGAGCAAAAAGC